>VEPA01000034.1 GCA_012026675.1 Betaproteobacteria bacterium
GGGCCACACTTCTGAAGCACGCTAGCGGTTGCCGGCCCATTTCAGGGGGTCGAAGGGCTGACCCCGATGCCTCAATTCAAAGTATAAACCCGAGTCGGGGTTGCCGCCGCTGTTTCCCACGGTGGCGACCGATTCGCCATCCTTGACGCTGGCGCCCACGGCCGCCAGGAGGGATTCATTGTTGCCATAGACGGAAAGGAAATCGTCACCGTGATCGATGATCAGCAGGTTGCCGAAGCCGCGCAGCCAGTCCGAGAACACCACGGCTCCGCCGGCCACGGCCCTGACGTCGAGACCCTCGGCGGCGCGGATGAAAATTCCCTTCCAGGTCGCGCCCCCTTCGGGCCGCGGCTGGCCGAAGCGTCCCGCAATCGTGCCTTTGACCGGCAATCTGAGCTGGCCGCGCAAGGCGGCGAAGGCTCCGCCGACATTACCTGGATCATGGTTTTTCAATTGTTGGGCGCTTGCGCTCGCCGTACCGCGGGCGCCAGTTTTTGGCGCCGTCTTTTTCATCCCCGCGATGCGCGCCAGCCCTTCGATCAGTTTGGCCAGCCGCTGTTCGTCTCGCTTCAGGGTGTCGATTTCACGACGTTGCGCCTTGATTCGGTCCCCTATGGTGGCCAGGGTCGTCATCCGCTGTCTCTTGCGCTCGAGCAATTGCGCGCGGCTTTCCTGTTGCCGGCGCTCGATCTCGACCAGTTGCGCCTGTCTTTCGCGGACGATGTCCGCCAGGCGTTTTTTCTCGGCGGCGACAGCGCGCAATTGCTGGACGAGGTCGGCCTTGGCGCGCGATAGCTGGGTCAGGAAGTACTTGTCGCGCGCCGTCTGGTTGGGGTCCTGGCCTGATAGCAGGAGCTTCAGCGCATCCGGGTCGCCAGCGACAAACTGGCGGTTGAGCAGGCGCGCCAGCTGCTTTTGCTGCGCGCCTGCCTGGCGGTCCAGGCGCTGGTTCTGCGCATCGAGGTCGGACAGCTGGGCGTTCAGTTCGCTGCGTTCGGCGCCCAGTTCATGCAGGCGCCGATTGACATCGGAGATCGCCGATTCGGTCTCGCGCAACTGATCGGCGGCGTAGGTCTTCGATTCCTCGGCCTTCGCCATGTCGCGGCGCATGGCTTCGATGCGGCCTTTCAGGTCCTGCAGTTCGCCCTTTTTAGCGTCAACCGTTGCGGCGAACGCAGTTGAAACAAGTAACGACGCTATGCATATGGCTTTGACGCAAATTGCGCGTCCAAGAATCACGCCTTGGCTTTGCCCTGGTTCGCCACCGCCTGCATGGCGGCCTTGATCGCTTCGGCGTCACCCAGGTAATAGTTGCGTATCGGTTTCAGGTCGGCGTCCAGTTCATAGACCAGCGGCTGCGCGGTGGGAATGTTGCGGCCGACGATGTCGGCATCCGAGACTTTGTCCAGATACTTGATCAGCGCCCGCAGGCTGTTGCCGTGGGCGGCAATGATTACCTTCTTGCCCGATTTCACCATCGGCGCAATGGTTTCGTGCCAGTAGGGCAGGAAGCGCGCCACGGTGTCCTTGAGGCATTCCGTGCGCGGGAACTGCGCGGGCGGCAGGTCGGCATAGCGCGGGTTGCCGGTCTCCAGGCGCGGATCGTCCTCGGCCAGCGGCGGCGGCGGCGTGTCGTAGGCGCGGCGCCAGACCAGGACCTGCTCGTCGCCAAACTTGGCAGCCGTTTCGGCCTTGTTGAGGCCCTGCAGCGCGCCGTAATGGCGCTCGTTGAGGCGCCAGGAGTGCTGCACCGGAATCCACATGCGGTCCATTTCTTCGAGCACCGTCCACAGCGTCTTGATCGCGCGGCGCAGCACCGAGGTATAGGCGATGTCGAAGGCGTAGCCTTCCTTTTTCAGCAGCTGGCCGGCGGCCACGGCTTCCGCCATGCCTTTTTCCGTGAGGCCGACATCGGTCCAGCCGGTGAAGCGATTTTCCTGGTTCCAGGTGGATTCGCCGTGGCGAAGCAGAACGATCTTGTACATGGTGAAAGCCTTAACGCAGATCAAAACAGTATTCTATAATATTCGCAATTGCCGCCAGTAGAGAGACTAGAGAGACACAGGAGAGCCGCAAGAGAGACACACCGGCGACATCAATCACCATCCGGGGCCAGCATGGAATGCAAACAGCGATCGACGAACTGATAGGCAAACAGGAGCACATAGAAACCGCAGCGCGGGCGCTGAAGGCGATTTCGCATCCGCTGCGGCTGAAAATCCTCTGCGTGGTCGGCGACCAGGAAACCTGCGTGCAGGATATCGTCGAAGCCGTCGGTACCTCGCAGAGCAACATCTCGCAGCACCTCGCCATTTTGCGCGACAAAGGCGTCCTGCAAACCCGCAAGGACGCCAACCGGGTTTTTTATCGCATCGCCGACCAGCGCACGTTGCAGCTCATCGCCCTGATGCGCGAAGTGTTCTGCGGCGTTTCGGCTCACAGGGAATAACTTGCATGACAGGGAGCGTCACGCGCTGATGATTAAACAAGCGAAAGGCGAATTAATGGCCCGTCCCTCCCATCCTCCCCTCGCGGGGAGGCTTCTGATCAGCTTGCTTTGCTCGACTATCACCAGTCGCTGCGAACGAGCCATTTCACGGTAAATGACAATGGAATTTCTGCAACAGAACATGGTCTGGGTCGCGCTCGCTTTGGTCAGTGGTGGCATGTTGTTGTGGCCGATGGTGGCTGGCGGCACCGTGTCGCACCTGACGCCGGCCGAGGCGACGCTGATGATGAATCGCGAAGATGCGCTTGTGCTCGACGTGCGCGAGACCGGCGAATGGAGTACCGGCCACATCGGCGGCGCGCGCCACATCACCCTGACCCAGCTTGAAAAGCGCCTGTCCGAACTGGACAAGTTCAAGGACAAGCCGATCATCGTCGTCTGCGCCACCGGCAACCGCTCGGCTTCGGCCTGCGGGCAACTCAAGAAGCACGGCTTCGGCAAGGTCTTCAGTCTCGGCGGCGGGGTCTCGTCCTGGCGCGAGGCCAACCTTCCCCTCACCACCAAGTAAATTGCATGGAGCTTCGCATGGCCAAAGTCCTGATGTATTCCACCGCCGTCTGCCCGTTCTGCGTGCGCGCCGAGCAACTGCTGACGCGCAAGGGCGTCACCGCCATCGAGAAGGTGCGCGTCGACCTAGATCCGCAGCGACGCGTGGAAATGATGCAGAAGACCGGCCAGCGCACCGTTCCGCAGATTTACATCGGCGAAACCCATGTCGGCGGTTGCGACGACCTCTATGAACTGGAGCATCAGGGCAAACTCGATTCATTGCTCGCCGCGTAGAATCACCCCCTTTCCCCCTCACTTCACAATAAATCATCATGAGCGACGAGCAACCGGTTTTCAGCATCGAAAAAATTTACGTCAAGGATCTCTCCATCGAAGTGCCCAACGCGCCGCAGATTTTCCTCGAGCGCGAAACGCCGACCATCGAGATACAGATCCAGAGCGCGGCAAAGGCGATTGGCGAGGGCACGTTTGAAGTCGCGCTGACGGTCACGGTGAATGCCAAGCATGAGGAAAAGGCCTTCTTCCTGGTCGAGGTGGTCAAGGCCGGCATTTTCCAGATTCGCAACGTGCCGGAACAGGACATGGAGCCGATACTTGCCGTGGCCTGTCCGAACATTCTTTTCCCGTATGCCCGCGAGAACATTGCGGATGCCATCAATCGTGCCGGCTTCCCCCCCGTGAACCTTGCTCCGGTCAACTTCGAGGCGCTCTACCAGCAGCGCCTGATGGAGCAGCAGCAGGCCGAAAGCAAGATTCAGCTGCAATAAGAGGGCTCTGCGGCGATGGCACCACGGCGGTTTTTCACTCTGTTGATGCTGGCTGTCGCGTGGCCGGCGCTGGCACTGGATTACCGCACGGTTTCCGATGCGGCACCGGCCTACGACGCGCCCTCGGCCAAGGCCAAGCCGCTGTTCATGGTCCTTGCCGGTACGCCGGTGGAACTGGTGGTCAGCCTCGAAGGCTGGTCCAAGGTGCGCGACAGCCGCGGCGACCTGGTCTGGATCGAAAAGAAATACCTGGCAGAAAAGCGCAATGTCATTGTCCGCGCGGACCGTGCACAAGTGCGCGCCGCGGCGGAAGACAAGGCGGCGCTGGTGTTCGAGGCCGAACGCGACGTTGTGCTGGAACTGCTTGAAGCCGTGCCCGGCGGTTGGGCGAAGGTCAGGCATCGCGACGGCCAGAGCGGCTTTCTCAAGGCACCGCAAGTCTGGGGCCTGTAACAGGCGCCGACCGGCCATGAGCCAAGGTACCCGATGCGGATAGCGGTACTCGGCGCCGGCGCCTGGGGTACGGCGCTGGCCATCGCCTTCGGCGCGCGCCATGCCGTGACTTTGTGGGCGCGTGACGCGGGGCGCGTGGCCGAGATGTCACGCAGCCGCGAAAACGCCCGCTATCTGCCTCAATGTCCGTTCCCCGCCGCCCTGCAGGTCACTGCAGATTTCGGCGCCGCACTTGCCGGCGCCGATCTGGCGATTCTCGCCGCACCGCTGGCCGGACTGCGGCCGCTGCTCCAGCAACTCAAGGCCACTGCGCCAGGCATGCCCTTTCTTTGGGTGTGCAAGGGGCTGGAGGCCGGCAGCGGCCTGCTGCCGCATCAGGTGGTGGACGACGTGATGGGCGAAGTCGCCTGCGGCGTGCTCACCGGACCGAGTTTCGCCCTTGAAGTGGCGCGCGGATTGCCTACCGCCGTCACCCTGGCTGCGACCGATGCCGGTTTTGCCGCGGCGACCGCACTAAGCCTGCACGGCGGCAATTTGCGCATCTACGCCACCGAAGACCTGATCGGCGCCGAAGTCGGCGGCGCGGTGAAGAACGTGCTGGCCATCGCCACCGGCACCTGCGACGGCCTCGGCCTCGGCAACAACGCGCGCGCGGCACTCATCACGCGCGGCCTGGTCGAGATCACCCGTTTCGGCGAAGCGCTCGGCGCCAAACGCGAAACCTTCATGGGCCTGGCCGGCATGGGCGACCTGATCCTCACCTGTACCGGCGAACTCTCGCGCAACCGCCGAGTCGGGCTGCTGCTGGCCGAGGGAAAGGCGCTGACCGACATCGTGCGCGAACTCGGCCACGTCGCGGAAGGCGTCCCGGCTGCGCGCGAAGTCGCCCGTCGCGCCGCCGAACTGGGCATCGAAATGCCGATCACGCGTGCCGTGACTGCCGTGCTAGACGGCCGCATCACGCCTGCGGCAGCCGTTGAACAACTGATGGCGCGCGAAGCCAAGCACGAGTGAACTGCTCATCCCCCGACCCCTTCTCCGCGAGAAGGGGTGACTAGACGCCGCCGGCAAAGTCCTGTTGGCGCCAGGCCTCGTAGACCATCACCGCCACCGCGTTGGACAGATTCAGGCTGCGGTTGCCGGGAATCAGCGGCAAGCGCAGGCGGTAGTTCGCCTCGATGTCGGCCAGCACCTCGGCCGGCAGGCCGCGCGATTCGGAACCGAAGACGAAGGCGTCGCCGCGACGATAGTCGGCGCTGGTGTGACGGCGGCTGGCCTTCGTCGTCAGCGCAAACAGCCGCGCATCGCCCAGCGCGGCGCGGCAGGCGGCCCAGTCGGGATGCACCGTGACGCAGGCCATCTCCGCGTAATCGAGCCCGGCGCGGCGCAACTGCGCGTCCGACAGGTCGAAGCCGAGCGGTTCGACAAGGTGCAGGTTGCAACCGGTGTTGGCGCAGAGGCGAATCACGTTGCCTGTATTGGGCGGGATTTCGGGAGCGACGAGGACGACGTGGAACATGTGTTGGTATCCATCAATGAGCGTAAGCCGGATGCCCGGGATTACAGCCGGCAGTCTCGCCCGGCGATCAGTCCTTCAGCGCGCGCGCCAAGACGAAGTTCTCGACCCGCGCCGCACCGTGATTTTTGAGCGTGCGCGCCAGTTCGTCGAGCGTGGCACCGGTGGTCATGACGTCGTCGACCACGAGCACGGTCCTGCCGCTCAGGTCGATCTCGCATTCGAAGGCGTGCCGGATGTTCTGCTTGCGCTCCTTCCACGGCAGGCTGGCTTGCGGCGCGGTGTCGCGACGGCGGTGGATATGGCCGATCTCGAGCGCGACGCCCAGCCTGCGTGCCAGCGGGCGGGCAAGTTCGAGGGCCTGATTGAAGCCGCGTTCGGTCAGTCGCGCCGGCGCCAGCGGCACCGGCAGGATCAGGTCGGGACGAAACGGCGCGGCAAGCTGCGCCAGCGCCTGGCCGAGAAAGTCGGCGCTGGCGAGACGGTGTACATACTTCAGCGCCTGGATCAGGCGGTCCAGCGGAAACTCGTAGCGGAATACGGCCTGCGTGGCGTCGAAATGCGGCGCCCGTTTCAGGCAGGCACCGCAGGTGTTTGATCCCGGCGTCGGCAGCGCGCAGAGCGGGCAGCGCTCGGACGTCAGGCGCGGCAGGCTGGCGGCACAGGCAGGACACAGCAGGCAGTCACCGGCGGGGGCGGCGCAGAGGAAACAATCCTGCGGCAACAGGGCGCTTGCGGCGCCACGCAGGGCTTTCTCCAAATCGGCTGCCGCAGTGTACACAATTGACAAGCCCGGCTCCTTCCACCAAGATTCGCGCCTCTCCGCATTCTAGCGAGCCCGCTGCGATGACCGCCACCCACACAGTCCAAACCGCTGCCCAAACCGCCGCGTCCGCCTTCGTTCCTGCTTCGCGCTGGACCATCGAGGCCCTGGTTGCCCTGTTCGAACTGCCCTTCAACGATCTGCTGTTCCGTGCCCAGCAAGTGCACCGCGAGCATCACGACGCCAATGCCGTGCAGCGGTCGACCCTGCTCTCGATCAAGACCGGCGGCTGCTCGGAGGATTGCGGCTATTGCTCGCAGTCGGCGCACCACGGCGAGGCGCAGCGCGAGGCCCTGCTCGAAACCGGGGAAGTCGTCGCCGCGGCGCAGGCCGCCAAGGACAAGGGCGCCACACGCTTCTGCATGGGCGCCGCCTGGCGCGGGCCGAAGGACAAGGACCTCGATCGCGTCACCGACATGATCGGCGCGGTCAAGGCGCTGGGACTTGAAACCTGCGTCACGCTAGGCATGCTCAAGGACGGCCAGGCCGAGCGGCTGAAGGCAGCCGGGCTCGACTACTACAACCACAACCTCGATACGGCGCCGGAGTTCTACGGCGAGGTGATCAAGACCCATGCCCAGAGCGAGCGCTTCGATACCATCGACAAGGTGCGCGAGGCCGGCATCAAGGTCTGCTGCGGAGGCATCGTCGGCATGGGCGAGACGCGGCGCCAGCGCGCCTCGCTGCTGGTCGAACTGGCCAACATGAACCCGCCGCCCGAATCGGTGCCGATCAACGAACTGGTGCCGATGCCCGGCACGCCGCTGGAAAACGCGTCGCCGCTCGACCCCTTCGAGTTCGTGCGCACCATCGCCGTGGCGCGCATCGCGATGCCCGGCTCGATGGTCAGGCTCTCCGCCGGGCGCCAGGAAATGAGCGACGAGTTGCAGGCGCTGTGTTTCCTCGCCGGCGCCAATTCGATCTTCTATGGCGACAAGCTGCTGACGGCCGGCAATCCCGAGGCCGACCGCGACGAAGCCTTGTTCCAGCGCCTGGGACTCAACGCGGCCTGATTCAGCCGTGCGCGGCGACTTTTCCGACGCCGCGGCGACCTATGATTCCGCGGCGGTGCTCGCCCGCGAAGTGGGCGCTCGCATGGGAGCGCGACTCGACCTGGTGAAAATCGCTCCGCAGCGCCTTGCCGACATCGGCTGCGCTACGGGCGACGGCATCCGCGATTTGCAGCAACGCTACGGCAAGGCCTTGCCCCTTGCGCTCGACTACGCCTTGCCCATGCTGCGCGCTGTGCGCGGCCGCACGCCGCGTCTGCAGCGCATGACAGGGCGCGGTCCGCGCCTGGTCAACGCCGACGTGCGCGCGCTGCCGCTGGCGGCCAATTCCCTGGGCCTGGTCTGGTCGAACCTGATGCTGCACTGGCTGGAAGATCCGCTGCCGGCGCTGCGCGAATTGCATCGCGTGCTGGAGGTCGGCGGCCTGCTGAGCTTTGCCACGCTTGGCCCCGATACGCTGAAGGAACTGCGCGAGGCCGCGTCGAAAGTCGGCGCCGGCGACACGGTGCATCGTTTTCTCGACATGCACGATCTGGGCGACATGCTGGTCGCGGCCGGTTTCGGCGATCCGGTGATGGACATGGAGATGATCACTCTGACCTATGCTTCGCCGCGCGCCTTCCTCGCCGACCAGCGTCATCTGGGGGTGCGCGATGCGCTGCTTGGACAACAGGGCTGGCGCGACTGGCGGCGATTGCTGAAGGCTTGGCGGCGCGATGGCGACGGACGCCTGCCTGCTACTTTCGAGATCGTCTACGGCCACGCCTGGAAGCCCGAGCCGAAGCAGACCGCCGACGGTCGTTCTATCGTCAGGTTCCAGTCGCGATGAAGCGCGCGAAACAAAGGGTCATCCGTCCGCGCAATCCGGTCGCCACCGCCCCGCTATTGAAGAAAGGCGGCGCGCACCAGCGCAAGGACAACCGCGCCAGTCGCGCCCGGCAGAAGGCCGCCTTGCGGCATAGAGCCGACGACGCCTGAGCGCCTTTCCCGGCAAAGCCGACTCTCAGCAGCCCGCATCCGCGCCGCGGCTGCATTCTTCGAGCAGGTAGGCGATGGAGCGGTAGGGTCGGCCGGTTTCGGCGGTCAGGCCGATTTCGCAAGTGCGATTGGTGGATACCCCTTCGCAGCAGTTTGCCGGCAGGCCCTCATGCACCTTGCGCAGGGCGTGGGCATTGAGTTCTGGGACGATGAAGCCGCGGTCGCCGGCGAAGCCGCAACAGGTAACGCCGGCCGGCTCGACGACCTGTTCGACGCAGGCGGCGATCAGCTTGCGCAGCTTCTGGTCGGAGGCGGCGCGGCGCACGCTGCAGTTGATGTGCAGCGCGATGGGGCCCGGCTTGCGGGTGAGCCTCAGGCGCGGCAGCAGGGCATCGTGGGCGAACTCGTGGAAATCCAGTAGCGTCAGGCGGCCGGCGAGGTGCTTCTGCATGCGTACCGAGCAGGCGCTGGCGTCCATGATGATCGGGTAATGGCCGCCCTTGCCGTCACCCGCTGCCTTTAGCAGGGCGTCGGTCACCGCCTCGGCCATTTGCTCGGCCTCTTCGGCCATGCCCTTGCTGGCCAGCATCTGGCCGCAGCAGAGCTTGTCGAAGCCTTCCGGCAGGCGCGGCGCATAGCCTGCACGCTGCAGCAGTTCCATGATGACTTCCGGCAGCGTGGCTTCGCCGGGGGTGTTGGCGCCGAAGATGCGCCCGCCACAGGCCGGAAAGTAAACCACCGTGTCGCCGGCGCCGACTCCTTGTTCGGGTACCTTGCCGGCCAGCGGCATGCCGCGCTTCCAGGCGCCGCGCGAGAGGCGAGCGACTAGGTCGCCGCCGACCACGCCCGAAACCGCATGGCCGATCGTCAGGCCGACGCGCGACGCGGTTGCCACCTTGCCGAAATTGCCCACCGTCCATTTCCCGGCCTTCTGCGACGCCGCACCGAGGCCGCGACCGCGCAGTCGCCGCGTCAGTTCGCCGGTATCGATGCCGACCGGGCAGGCGGTCGAGCACAGGCCGCAGCCGGCGCAGGTATCGAGTCCAAAGTAGACGAAATCGCGGCCGACGTCGGCCGCGTCCTCGCCGGCGGCGGCGCGGCGCGACAGTTCGCGCCAGCTGACGATGCGCTGGCGCGGGCTGAGCGTCAGCCGGTGCGAGGGGCACAGCGGCTCGCAAAAGCCGCACTCGATGCAGCGGTCGACGATGTCCTCGGCGGCCGGCATCGGCTTCAGGTGCTTGAGGTGGGCCTGCGGGTCGTCGTTAAGGACGACGCCGGGATTGAGCTGATTCTCCGGATCGAACAGGTGCTTGATGCGGCGCATCAACTCGGTCGCCTGGCGCCCCCATTCCAATTCGACGAAGGGCGCCATGTTGCGTCCGGTGCCGTGCTCGGCCTTGAGCGAACCGTCGTACTTGCCGACCACCAGCGTGCAGATGTCGTCCATGAAGCGGGCATAGCGTTCCACTTCGGCGGCGTCATTGAAATCCTGAGTGAACACGAAGTGCAGGTTGCCTTCCAGCGCGTGGCCGAAAATGATTGCCTCATCGTAACCATGTTCTCGCAACAGCGCCTGCAGGTCAAGGGTGGCGGCGGCCAGCGACTCGATGGGAAAGGCGACATCCTCGATGATCACGGTGGTGCCGGTGCGGCGTATCGCGCCGACCGAGGGGAAGGCCCCCTTGCGCACCTTCCAGTACATCTCGCAGGTGGCCGGGGCGGTCGAGAAGGCCGGCGCTTCGACGGTGGCGATACCGGCCAGCGCGCCCAGCGCCGCGTCCATGCGCTGCTGCAGCAAGTCGGCGTTGGCGGCACGGACCTCGATCAGCAGGGCGGCGGCAGCGTCGCCCAGCGTGCGCATCACCGGCGGCAGCCCGGGCTTGTCCTCGACCGAGCGCAGGGCGGGGCGGTCGAGCAGTTCGACGGCCGACACGGGTTCGGGCTTGAGGCGTATCACCGCGTGGCAGGCGGCTTCGATGTCGGGGAAGAACACCAGGGCGCTGGCCTTGCAGGGGTCTTCGACCACGGTGCGGTAGGTGATGCGCGAGATGAAGCCGAGCGTGCCTTCCGAGCCAATCATCAAATGGGCCAGGATGTCGATCGGATCCTCATAGTCGATCAAGGCGTTGAGGCTGTAGCCGGTGGTGTTCTTGATCTTGTACTTGTGGCGGATGCGGGCGGCCAACGCCTCGTCGGCGCGCGTTGCGGCGCCCATCTGCGCCAGTTCGCCGAGCAGCGCGGCGTGACTCTGGCGGAAGCCGGCGACGCTGAAGCTGTCTTCGGTATCGAGCACGGCACCGTCGGCGAGGATCACGCGCATTCCGGCCAGCGTGCGGTAGCTGTTCTGCGCCGTGCCGCAGCACATGCCCGACGCATTGTTGGCGGCGATGCCGCCGATCTTGCAGGCGTTGATCGCGGCCGGGTCCGGCCCGATCTTGCGCCCGTGCGGCGCCAGGCGGTAATTCACCTCGCCGCCGATGATGCCGGGGCCGAGGCGCACCGTGGCGGCATCGGCGGCAATCTCGCAGGTGGCGAAGCCGGCGCCGATCAGCGCCAGCACGCCGTCGGTCACGGCTTGGCCCGAGAGACTGGTGCCGGCGGCGCGGAAGGTCACCGGCCGGCGATGGGCGCGCGCCGCCTGCAACAGCGCCTGAACCTCTTCCTCGGATTCGACCACGGCGACGGCCTCGGGGATCAGCCGGTAGAAGCTGGCATCGGTGCCGTAGGCCAGCCGCCGCAGCTGGTCGGTGATGACCTGCCGTGGCGGCAGGATGCGGTTCAGGGCTTCGACAATCTTGCTCATGGTTTTCTTTCCCTGATCAGGTCGCGCAGGCGTTTGGGTGCCGGTATGAGGGGTGTGCGGCTGCGCGTCCATGCGCCCTGCTCGATCGGCGACAGGGCGCGGCCGCGGCTCATGAACCAGGAGGTCAGGCGATACAGCCCGAGCCGGCTGTAGATCAGCGACCAGCCGCGCCAGATGGCGCTGACCAGCTTCGTGCGCGCCGCGCCGCTGCCGCGCAGGGAGGCGTCGCTGCTGCCCGGCCGCGCCTGGGCTTCGTTGCGCAGGCGGACCAGGATATCCGATATGGGTATCCGCACCGGGCAGACCTCGCCGCAGGCGCCGCACAGCGTCGAGGCGAAGGCCAGCGGATAGGTGGCGTCCAGCCCGAGCATGTGCGGCGAGACGATGGCGCCGATGGGGCCGGGGTAGGTGGTGCCGTAGGCGTGGCCGCCGATGCGGGCATACACCGGGCAATGGTTCATGCAGGCGCCGCAGCGGATGCATTGCAGGGTGGCGCGCAGCAGCTCGTCGCCATAGGCCTGGCTGCGGCCGTTGTCGATCAGGATCAGGTGCACTTCCTCGGGGCCGTCCTTCTCGCCCGGCTTGCGCGGACCGCTGATCAGGTTGAGGTAGGTGGTGACCGCCTGGCCGGTGGCCGAGCGCGTCAGCAGGCTGAACAATGGCGGCACGTGTTCGAGTTTCTCGACCACCTTCTCGATGCCGGTGACGGCGATATGCACTCGGGGTAGCGTGGTGCACATGCGGCCATTGCCTTCGTTCTCGACCAGGCACAGGGTGCCGGTTTCGGCCACCGCGAAATTAACGCCGGAGAGGCCGATGTCGGCCTCGGCGAACTTGCGGCGCAACTGCTCGCGGCCGATCAGGATCAGCGCATCGACGTCCTCGGTGTAGGTGACGCCCGGGATCTTGTCGACGAAGAGTTCGGCGATCTGCTGCCTGGTCTTGTTGATCTCCGGCATGATGATGTGGCTGGGCGCCTCTCCGTCCAGCTGGACGATGTATTCGCCCATGTCCGATTCGAGCGCCTCGATGCCGGCGGCTGCCATGGCGTGGTTGAAGCCGATCTCCTCGCTGACCATCGACTTGCCCTTGACGATGCGCCGCGCCTCGACCCGGCGCGCGATGCCCAGCGCGATGGCGTTGGCCTCATCGGCGTTTTCCGCCCAATGCACCTGGACGCCGTTGGCGGTGAGCTTTGCTTCGAGCTGTTCCAGCAGTCGCGGCAGGTGGGCGAGGCTGTAGCGGCGGATCGTCGCGCCGAGTTCGCGCAGGCCCGCCAGTTCGTCGGCGTCTGGAAACTGGGCGCGGCGCTTGGCCTGCAGGAAATCCATGGCGCCGCGAAAGTTCTTGCGTTGGCCGGCGTCGTTGACGGCGGCGCGGCTGCGCGCGGCGAATCCGTCGGCGGGATGGAAGTGCATGGGCTGGTTCATGTCGCCGCTCCGTTTGCTTGCAGCAGCAGCACGATGACTTCGCGCGGGCCGTGGGCGCCGTAGGCCAGGGTCTGCTGGATGTCGGCGGTCTTGGACGGGCCGGAAACCAGAAGCACGTTGGTCGGCAGTCCGTCCTGCCAGTTCTCGGCGGTCATCGCCGAGTTCAGGTCGGCGTGGATCGTCGCCGTGTCGAGCAGGACGAAATGCACGGGCGGCACCAGCGACATCAACCGGGGCTCGCTGGCATCAGGCCAGAGGATCAGGCTGCCGGTTTCGGCAATGGCGCTTCTGGCCAGTGTCAGGCCGGCGTCGATGCCGTCGAACAGCGCGTCGCGCCAGGCGGCGATGGGCTGGGCGTAGCGGACCAGTTGCAGATTGTCGGGCTGTCGCGCTTCAAGCGCGGCGCCATGGGGCGTGTCGCTGCCGATCAGCAAGTTATGCAGACCCTTGGCGGCCGCAATGCGCAGCAGCACGGCGGGCCAGTCGGCCGTCGTCGCGTCATGCACCTCGGCGTGGGCTCCTTCGAGAGCGGTCCGCAGGCGGGTGACGCGCAGCGCCAGGTCTTCATTGCGGCGACGCGAGTCGAACCAGCCGGCAACGTCCGGCAGCGACGGGGTTGCGGGTATCGACGCGGCGCGCAGGCGGCCGAGGATGTTGTCACGGGCGCTCATTGTTCTGCTCCGCCGGTGCGCCGCCAGAGGAAGCTGGCGATGTGCTCGCCGACAAGAGTCGGCGCTGGCGAGACGGCAATCTCGTCCAGTTTTGCGGCACGCCCGAGGATGTTGAACAGGCAGCCGCAGTCGGCGCTGACGACGCGCTCGGCGCCGCTTTCCCTGAGGCTGGCGACCTTGTCGCTGACGATGGCCTCGGAGATGTCGGGATGGCGCATGGCGAAGGTGCCGCCGAAGCCGCAGCATTCTTCGACGCGGGCCTGCTGGACGACGGTGACACGGCCGAGGCCGGCGAGCAGGGCGGCGCTGGTTTCGTGCGAGCCCATTTCGCGCCGCGCGTGGCAGGAAGTATGCAGCGCGACGGTGCAGGCCGGACCGAGGTCGGCCTGCCGGAAGCCGGCCACATGGACGAGGAATTCAGTCAGCTCGAAGACGCGCTCCGAGAGCTCAAGGGCTTGCGCCAGCAGCGCCGGGTCATCGGCGAACAGTTTCGGATATTCATGGCGCATCATTGCCGCGCAGGAACCCGAGGGCACCACGACGGGCCACGGCTCGGGGAACAGGCCGAGCTGGCGGCGGGCGACGGCGCGCGCCTCGTCGGGATAGCCGCTGGTATGGGCCGGCTGGCCGCAGCAGGTCTGCTCCTCGGGAAAATGGACCGCGATGCCTTCGCGTTCGAGCAGGCGGATGGTATCCATGCCGGCTCCGGGGGCGAACTGGTCGACCAGGCAGGTGGCGAACAAATAGATGTTTTTTGGTTTGGCGGGGTAATTCCGCGCAAGGCCGTGCCCTGGCTCCATCGTCATGCTCCTTCAGAAATGGTTAAAGTTCCGCGACTGGGAATTGACCGACGCCGGGGCGATGCGTGTGCAGCCCTACTTGAAGTGCTTCATCACCTCGTCGAGGGGTACCGGGATGCTTCGAAATCTGTCGATGTACTTTTGCTCCTCGCCCTTGTACTTGCCGGCATTCCAGTCGTTGCGGAACTGCGTTGCCTCGGCGACCAGGGCGGGCGTGGCGATCTTCCTGGCGTCATCCCAGAGCGGCGCGGTGGCAGCCTGCCAAGCTTTGACTTCATCCCTGTTCGGCACATAGACCTTCATGCCCTTGCTTTCCAGGCGCTTGACGAAGGCGGCGTCGGCCTCCCGATTCAGCTTGCGCTGGAAGTCGCGGACCTCGACGGCTGTGGTCTCGATGACCTTGCGCACGCCTTCCGGCAGCGCCTTCCACACCTTGCCGTTCACCTTGAAGATGAACACGTTGTAGGTATGTCGGTCCATGATCATCCAGGGCTGCGACTCGTACATCCGCGCCGAGTAGATATTGACGGTCGGGTTCTCCTGGCCGTCGATCACCTTCTGCGCCAGGGCCTTGGGCAATTCCGAGTACGCCATCGGCTTCGGGGTTCCTTCGAGGGTCTTGATCAGACCCATGTACATCGGGCTTTCCATGACGCGGATCTTCTGGCCCTTCATGTCCGATGGTCGCCTGAGCGAATTCTTCGAACTCGTGAAGTTGCGCCAGCCGTTTTCCAGATAGACCAGGCCGTGGATTCCCTTGCGGTCGAGCAGCTTCAGCAGTCGGTCGCCATTGTCGCCATCGAGGTAGGTATAGGCCGCTTCGTAGCCCTGGAACAGGAAGGGCAGGTCGAGTACCTGGAACTCGGGAGCAAATCCGCCGATGGCGCCGGTGGTGGTGAATGACATTTCTATCGTACCGATCTGCACGCCCTCGATGATGGCGCGCTCGCCGCCGAGTTGCGCAGCCGGGAAAACCTTGATCTCGACTTCGCCCCGGGTGCGTTCCCGGACCAGTTCGGCAAAACGATTCGCCGCCAGGTCGATGGGGGTGCCCGCCGAAATGACATGGGCGAGCTTGAAGTGGTACTTGGCCGCGGCGCAGGCCGGGGTCGCGGCGAAGATGGATATCGCCATCAAGCCGGTCAGAATCCTGATGAGTGCGCCGAACATTCTTCCTCCTGTGGGCCTGGAACAATAGTACTGGATGGCGATGACGGAGAACAGTTCCGCCTTGCTGGCATCCGGTGCCGTGCGGCACCGGATGCCCTTGCCTCTATTGCTCGCGGACCAGAAGCAGGGATGTCGTCGACAGGCGTACCAGATTGTCGGCGACGCTGCCCACCAGCATGCGCTCGAAGCCGCGCCGGCCGTGGGTGCCGACCACCACCAGGTCGGCCTTCCAGTCGCGGGCGCCGTCGGTGATCATCTCCGCGACGCGTCGCCGACCCGATTCCATGAGCAGGCGCTCGGCCTTGATGCCGGCCGCGGTCGCCTTGGCGGCGGCCCGCTCCAGGAGTTGGTTGCCGGCATCGCGGATTTCGCCCTTGACCTTGTCGACATCGATGTAACTGCCGAGGCCCATGCCGTGCTGCTCGAGCGGGCCTTCGTCCGAGGCGTGGGCGATGCACAGGCCGGCACCCACTGCGTTGGCGATGCGGATGGCCTCGTCGAGCGCTTTTTGCGCCGTATTGCTGTCGTCGATCGCGACGAATATGCGTGTGTACATGAATGTCTCCGGAATCAATGAATGACCATCAGCGTGAAGGGATAGACGTAGGCTTGCAGCGTGACCAAAATGCCTACCAGGCAGGCCAGTGCGATCGAGTGGAAGAACACGTAGCGCAGGATGTCGCCTTCGTGGTCGAACCAGCGCGTGGCCGTGGAGGCGACGACGATGGACTGCGCATCGATCATCTTGCCCATCACGCCGCCCGAGCTGTTGGCCGCTCCCATCAGGTTCGGCGAGAGGCCCAGTTGCTCCGCCGCGACCTTTTGCATGCCGCCGAAGAGCACGTTGCTGGCCGTGTCCGAACCCGTAAGCGCGACGCCCATCCAGCCCATCAGCGTGCCGAAGAACGGGTAGAACATGCCGGTGCCGGCGAAGGCCAGTCCCAGCGTCGTGTCGATGCCCGAGTAGCGGGTCAGCGTGCCCAGGCCAAGCATCAGTACGATGGTCAGCAGCGAGTAGCGCACCATCCAGATCGTGCGGCCGTAGGTCGACACCAGCTGGCCAAAGTTGTACTTGGCGACGAGGCCGCCCAGTATGGCCGCCAGCAGGATGCCGGTTCCCGTTGCGGAGAGCAGGCCGAAGACATAGACCGCGGCTTCCTTGTGGGGCTTGGGCACGACGGGAGCGACTTTCTCGATCATGTTGTGCAGGCCGTCAATCGGAATCTTGGGCGCGAAGATGCCGTTGAAGAAGTCCTTGACCACCGGCAATCCCCAGATGAAGACGAAGACGGTGAGGATGACCCACGGCATCCAGGCGCGGACGACATCGGCGGTCGGGTGCACGGTGACCGGCACCGGCGCCTTGGCTTCGCCGCCGTCGGTCTCGTGACCCTTGAGCGACACCGAGGTCCAGACCTGCTTGGGCTGCCAGACGCGCAGGAACAGCACCAGGCAGGTCATCGACGATATTGCGGCGATGACATCCACCAGTTCCGGTCCCATGTAGTTGGAAACGAGGAACTGCGGCACGGCGAAGCTGATGCCCGTGACCAGAATCGCGGGCCAGATCTGCATCATGCCGCGGCGTCCGGCGAAGGCCCAGATCAGCCAGAACGGTACCAGCAGCGAGAAGAAGGGCAACTGGCGGCCGATCATGCCGGAGACGGCCATGAGGTCGTAGCCGTGCACCTTGGCCAGCGTGATGACCGGCGTGCCGAGCGCGCCGTAAGCGACCGGTGCCGTGTTGGCAATCAGGGACAGGCCGGAGGCGGCCAGCGGCGAGAAGCCCAGGCCGATCAGGATCGCGGCAGTCACGGCGACGGGTGTACCGAAGCCGGCCGCGCCTTCGAAGAAGGCGCCGAAGCAGAAGGAGATCAGCAGCAGCTGCAGGCGGCGATCTTCGGTGATGCCGGCAATGGAGTCCTGCAAGATCTTGAACGAGCCGTTCTGCTCGGTGAGCTGATGCAGAAAGATGATGTTGAGGACGATCCAGCCGATCGGCACCAGGCCCGTGAGGCCGCCGAGCACTGCTGCCTTGGCGGCCATTTCGGCGGGCATGCCGAAGGCGACGATGGCTATCAGCAGCGCCGATGCCAGGCCGGCACCGGCGGCGATATGGGCCTTGAGGTGCATGAAGCCGAGACCGACCAGCATTACGACGACGGGAATGCATGCGACCAGGGTCGACAGCAACATGCTGCCAAACGGATCGTAGACTTGTTGCCAGACCATGAGAATCTCCTTGGGAAAGACGGATATTTGGCGCAATGCCGTGCGGGGCGTACTCTAGCGACGCGGTCGCGGCGGCGAAATCAGGTGTACCCCCATTAGGGCAAACCCCGATTGCGTCGCCGGACTCCCGGGAGTATTTGTTGTGCTTTGCCAATCCAGCGTGCCCTGCTTCCATGAAATCTCGATCGGCCTTCATTGCCTCCCTGCTGCACAAGCGTCCGCGCGGCGGCTGGGTGTGGGTGCTGCCCAATCTGGTTCTGGGTCTGTTCGTTGTCGCCCTGTTCGCCTTGCTGGTGGTCTTGCAGCACTACGAGCAGGCGACTCAGCGCAATGCACTGGCGCAGGACATCCAGTGGGCGGAGCAAACCATACGCACCAGTTTCACCAGCAACCAGGATTTCCTGCAGAAGCTGGCGGAAGGGATCGCCGAAGGCCGCATGGATCGCGAGGCCTTTCAGGCCAAGGCGAGCCAGTATCTGGCGAACAATCCGGAACTGACGCACATCGTCTGGGTCGATGCCGACCAGGTCGTGCGCTGGACCGTCCCCTTCGAGACGACGGCGTGGAACTCCGGCGAGCGCCTGTCGCTGCCCGAGCAGACGCTGACCTTCCAGCGCGCGAGTCGCACGGAACAGCCCGCCTACAGCGTGCCGCTGGTGTCACCGGAGGGCGACGCGACCATCGAGGTGCATGTTCCGGTGCGCCATGAACGTGCCTCGCGTGGCGCGGTCATCGGCATTTATGCCGCCGACAAGGTGCTGCGCCATTTGGCGCCAAGGTGGTTTTCGGAAAAATACCGGTTGGTGCTGGAAACCGACGAGCGGGTGATCGGTGCCAATTCGGCGGTGGAACTTGAAACCGATGTCAGCGACATCGTCAGCCTAAACCCGCCGGGGCAGGGCCTGCGCCTGCGCGTGTCGGCCTACTCGGCAACGTCCACCGTGCCGCAAAAGGTCATCGTGTTCCTGATCGGCGGCCTGGTGTTGCTGATGGGATGGAGCCTGTGGGCGCTTGGGGCGCACATGCGCAGCCGGCTCAAGGCGGAACGCGAGCGAGACCGGCTGTTCAATCTCTCGCTGGACCTGCTCTGCGTAGTCCGCCTTGACGGCCGCATCGTGCGGGCCAATCCGGCCTTCGAGCGGGCGCTCGGCCTCGACCCGGACAATCTTTACGACAGCCCGCTGATCGACCTAGTGCATCCCGACGACGTGCCGCAGACGCTGGAGGAGATCAGGAAGCTGGAGCGCGGCGAACCCTCGACCGGATTCGAGAGTCGCAGTCGCTGTGCCGACGGCAGCTTTCGCTGGCTGGTGTGGAGCGTCAATCCGGCATTGGAGGAAGGGCTGTTCTACTGTGTCGCCCACGACATCACCGACCGCAAACGCAGCGAGGATGCGGTCAGGGCCGAGTACGCGTTTCGCAAGGCGATGGAGGAGTCGGTCATGACCGGCTTGCGCGCAATCGACATGAGCGGCCGCATCATTTATGTCAATCCGGCCTTTTGCCGCATGGTGGGCTTGAGCGCAGAACAACTCATCGGCTGCGAACCGCCCTTTCCCTACTGGTCACCGGACGACAACGCGGTGCAAAGGCAGAACCTCGAGCTGACCCTGGCGGGAAAGGCCCCGGCCAGCGGCTTCCCGATGCGCATCCAGCACGCCGGTGGGGACTATACGGACGTCCGCTTCTACATCTCGCCGCTGATCGATGCCGATGGCAAGCAGACTGGCTGGATGGCCTCGATGATCGACATTACGGAGCCGACTCGCACCCGAGCCGAGCTGCTGGCGTCCCACGAACGCTTCGTCGCGGTGCTCGACGGGCTGGACTCGGCTGTCTATGTCGCCGACGCCAGCAACGACGAAATCCTGTATGCGAACATGGCCTTCCGCGGCATTTTCGGGGCCGAGGCGGTCGGCCGCAACAGCGCCGAACTGACGGCATGCTGCCGTCCCGATCCAGCGCTGCTGCTGCGCGATCCGCGCCAACTGGCGCTGGCGGACCTGCCCTGCGAACTTTTCGACGGGGAGATCCAGAATACCGGCTCGGCACGCTGGTATCACCTGCGCGACCGGGCCATCAAGTGGGTGGACGGGCGGGTGGTGCGCATGGTGATCGCCACCGACATCACCGAAAGCAAACAGATCGGCGACGAGAATCTGCGCCAGCAGATGCGGCTGGAAGCGACCTCGCGGCTGATTTCCATGGGCGAGATGGCCTCGACCCTGGCGCATGAGCTCAACCAGCCGCTCGCCGCCATCGCCAACTACGCGATGGGCTGCGTCACGCGCCTTGAAAGTGGTTCCTACGCGCGCGAGGAGTTGCTGGCGGCGATGCAGAAGGCCAGCTTCCAGGCGGAGCGCGCCGGCAAGATCGTGCGCCGCATGCGCGAGTTCGTGCGCAAGACCGAGCCGCATTGCACTTCCGTGCCGCTGGCGGACATTGTCGATGAGGCCATCGGTTTTGCCGAGATGGAGGCGCGCAAGGCGGATATCGAAATCCGCGTGGATATTCCATCGACCCTGCCGCCGGTTCACGCGGACCGAATCATGATCGAGCAGGTCCTGCTCAACCTGGTCAAAAACGGCATCGAGGCCATGGCGCAGACGCCGCGCGACCAGCGCCAACTGACGGTGGGCGCGCGCCGCATCGACGCGGCCCAGGTCGAGGTCGAGGTGCGCGACAGTGGCCACGGTATTGATGTCAACGAGACCGAGAAGCTGTTTGCGCCTTTTTTCACCACCAAGCCGCAGGGGATGGGGATGGGGCTCAACATCTGCCGCACCATCATCGAGTTTCACAAGGGCCACCTGGCGGCCGTGCCGATTCCGCAAGGCGGCACGGCTTTCCGCTTTACCTTGCCGGTTGGAAGGGACGATCAATGACACGCGACGAGGCAGTAATGAAAGAACAATATGTTTTCATCGTCGATGACGACGAGGCGCTGCGCGACTCCCTGGCCTGGTTGCTGGAGGGAAATGGATTGAGGGTCAGGATGTTCGCGTCGGCAACGGCCTTTCTTGAAGCCTACAGCAACGCCATGACCGGCTGCCTCGTGCTTGATGTCCGCATGCCCGGCATGAGCGGTCTTGAACTGCATGAGCGGCTTCAGGGTTTGGGGTCGACCCTGCCGATCATTTTCGTCACCGGACATGGCGATGTGCCGATGGCAGTGGCGGCACTCAAGAAAGGCGCCACCGACTTCATCGAGAAGCCCTTCAACAACAACGACATCCTGCGCCTGGTCGAGCAGTGCCTGGCGACCGACCGTGAGCGTGCCGGCCAGCGCCGGCGCCAGGCGGAAATCCGCAAGCGGCTGGACATCCTGACTCCGCGCGAGCGCGAGGTTTTGGAACGGATGACCGCCGGCAGGCTCAACAAACAGATTGCCGACGAACTGGGCATCAGCATCAAGACCGTGGAGGTGCATCGCGCGCGCGTCATGGACAAGATGGAAGTCCGTTCCGTGGCCGAACTGGTTCAGTGCGTGATGCAGGACTCCAATCCTCCGGTCGCATAGCCGGAGGCAACGCGAGTTCGGGATACGGGAAAACCACTATTGCGCATTGTGAATAAGTATTTTACAATGCGCAATACTCACAGTTTGTCGATCCATCAAATCGGTCTATGCTGCGAGAAGAAAAAGCGTTGCAGATGTTCCTGTGCGGGTCGATCCCTGCGAGGCGTCCGTTACGCAGCAAGCAGGATTGCCGTCGGGACGATCTCCCGCGGACTTCGATAACGAGACGAGGAGAAGTCATGTCAGCGCCCCAACTTGCGTCATCCGACGCCGATCCGCAGGAAACCCGTGAATGGCTTGAGGCATTGCAGGCCGTAATCGCCCAGGAAGGACCGGGACGCGCGCATTTCCTGCTTGAACAACTCATTGCGCTGGGCCACCAGACGGGCATCAACATGCCCTACAGCGCCAATACCGAATACACCAACACCATTCCCGCCGACCAGCAGCCGGCAACGCCGGGCGACTACGAGCTGGAACAGACCATCCGCAACTACGCGCGCTGGAACGCGCTGGCGATGGTGCTGCGGGCGAACAAGGACGATTCCGGACTCGGCGGCCATATCGCCAGCTACGCCTCGGCGGCGACGCTTTATGACATCGGCTACAACCATTTCTGGCATGCGCCGTCGGAGAACCACGGCGGCGACCTCGTATTGTCGCAGGGCCATTCGGCACCGGGCACCTATGCCCGTGCTTTCATGCTCGGCCGCCTGCCCGCGGAACAGATGGACAACTTCCGCCGCGAGGTCGATGGCAAGGGCCTGTCTTCCTATCCGCATCCCTGGCTGATGCCGGATTTCTGGCAGTTCCCCACGGTGTCGATGGGCCTCGGTCCGCTGCAGGCGATTTACCAGGCGCGCTTCATGAAGTACCTCCAGCATCGCTAACTTATCAAGACCGACACCCGCAAGGTGTGGGCCTTCATGGGCGACGGCGAGATGGACGAGCCGGAATCGATGGGCGCCATCGGCATGGCCGGTCGCGAACGGCTGGACAACC
>VEPA01000222.1 GCA_012026675.1 Betaproteobacteria bacterium
CACAGCTACAAACTGCTCTTTTCCCATCCTCAGATGGTGGCGGATCTGATCCGGGGATTCGTCCGGGAGGACTGGGTCCGGCATCTGGATTTCAACAGTTTGGAAAAAGTCAGCGGTTCCTACGTCACCGACGACTTGAGGGAGCGGGAGGACGATGTGATCTGGCGCGTTCGCTGGGGGCAGGAATGGCTTTACGTCTACCTGCTCATCGAATTCCAGTCGACGGTCGACCGCTACATGGCGGTTCGCATGCTGGCCTACCTTAGTCTGCTTTATCAGGACTTGTTGCGAACCGGACAGCTCGCCGCCGAAGGCCGACTCCCGCCGGTGTTGCCCATGGTGCTTTACAACGGCAGCAAGCGCTGGGATGCGCCGAGCGACATCGCCGACCTGATCGTTCCGGTGCCCGGCGGATTGGAACGCTATCGCCCGCGGTTTACCTCTCCTGCTGGATGAAGGCAGTTACGCGGAAACTGACCTGACGCTGCTTCGTAATTTGGCGGCGGCCCTGTTCAGGATGGAAAACTCCCGTACGCCCCAGGATGTGGAACGAGTGGTAGCGGCGCTGGTGAGCTGGCTGGAAGCCCCTGAGCAAGCATCTCTAGGGCGGACATTCACGGTGTGGTTGAAGCGGGTGTTCTTGCCAGGCAGGATGCCGGGAGTAGAATTTGGCAGTATCAACGACTTACAAGAGGTTCAGAGCATGTTGGCAGAGCGCGTCACAGAATGGACGGCGCAGTGGAAGCGCGAGGGGCACCAGGAAGGGAGAGAGGAAGGACGAGAAGAAGGTCTGCAGGAAGGCGAAGCCATTTTCCTGTTGATGCTCCTGGAAAGCCGGTTTGGTGCGCTCGATGAGACCGATCGGGCTCGGGTACTTCGGGCGGACTCCGAATCCCTGCTGCGATGGGGTGCGAGGGTACTCGAAGCGACCTCGCGTGCCGATGTCTTCAAGCCGTGACGCGGCAGCGTCATCCAGCCACCGCTGGCGGGGTGTCCACAGAAGGCCAATTTAGCGCTCCCTTCGATCCGAAGTGGAGCGTGACATGGATTCGCGGACCTAAAGTACCTCAATCACTCGCACCCCTTAGAATAAGGGTAAGCGCGTAGGCAAAAAGCCCCCGTCGAATGGATGACATTGATCGGATTGGCTCCGGTGCTCTCGGGACCATCTGATCGGCCGCAGCTGCGATGCCAATGCCCTGTTCGCCCCACGCGGCTTGATCAAGGTGGTAGTAGCACGCTTTGTGTCGCGGACCACGACGGCGGCGTAGCCAGCTACGATACCGAATCCGGCGTTTTTCTGGGCGATCTGGACACCACCAGCTTTGCCGGCAACTTCTTTCCGCGCGGCATCGTGCGCGGCCCGGACGGGCTTGCTCTATTTCGCTGCCTTCCGGGTGGACTCCGAGGATACCGACAAGGTGTTGATCTTTCATGGCAGAACGGCCGCTTGTCTCGAGCAAATCGATCTGGACCAGGTCGGTCAGCCTCGCAGCTTCGCGCAAACGCTGCTGTTCGGGCCAAAGGGGCGGTTGTTCGTTCCCATCAACGACGCCGGTGAGATCCGGCGCTACAACGTGAAAACCAAGGCTTACGATGTGTTCTTTCCCGCTGCCGCCGCCGGCGGTCCGCTGCTAAACCCCTGGTTCCTGAGTTTTGGCGAACCCACCCGAAGACGCTGGGGTATGAGGACTGAAGTCGGTCGGTGATAGTCCGGCTTATGGGATTGGGGTACCGCCTCGCCGTTGGATCAAGCGAGCTTCGGCGTTGGCTCGACCAGTTCCGGATCTCAGCAATCCCGCTGATCCCCGATCTGACGGTGATCAATCGCAACGTGGTAAATTTTCGGGGCACAGGCGTCCCACTCACGAACCCGTTGGTTTAGTGTATCGCAGGGACGGAGCAGCCCGTTCCATCCGACGGGTCATCAGGGCTCAAGCACCGTGTTCTCGGCCCGGCTACCGGGTTCGCACCAGGGGTAGTCCAGGCTGTAGTGGAGGCCGCGGCTCTCCCGGCGCTGCTGGGCGGAGCGGATGATCAGCTCGGCCACGGTGACCAGGTTGCGCAGCTCCAGAAGGTCGCTGGTGACGCGGAAGAGGCCGTAGTATTCGGCGATCTCCTGCTTGAGCAGTTCGACTCGGTGCATCGCCCGTTCCAGCCGCTTGTTGGCGCGCACGACGCCCACGTAGTCCCACATGAAGCGGCGAATCTCGTCCCAGTTGTGGGTTACCACCACTTCCTCGCCGGAATCGCTCACCTGGGATTCGTCCCACTCGGGTAGCGGCGTAGGGGCGGGGATCGCCGCCAGGCTGGCACCGATATGGTCTGCGGCCTGCTTGGCGAACACCAGGCATTCC
>VEPA01000013.1 GCA_012026675.1 Betaproteobacteria bacterium
CGTAGTTTTCCGAGGCGATCAGTTCGATGTGATCTTCCTGGCGACGATTTTCGTTCTGGATCGCGGTCCATAGATCGGGATCGGTCTTGGCGAGGGTGTTCTTCTTCAGGAACATGGCGGGATCCGGAGAGAAATGGGAAGCGGGGGATTTTAGCACCCGAGCCCGGCCACCGACAGGCTGCTAGCCCGTGACTTCGTCGAGCGCCTGATTCAAATGCCGGCAATCTGCCCACGAAATCAGCCGCCAGCCGGCCGCGCCGTATTCCAGCCAGTTGCAGGCAGCATTCGGCAGCGAAAAGTCGCGCGGCGCATCCAGCGCGCGGTCCGTGGCGGCACGATAGGCCACATCGAGCACGCCGCCGTGGGTGAAGGCCAGGACGTTCCGGCCCGAATGGCGCTGTGCCATGCCTTCCAGCCCGGCCGTCACGCGCGCGGCGAAAGCGATCAGGGATTCGCCGGTCTCGTAGTCATAGTGCGGGGTCCGCGCCTGATGATGGCCATGGGCGTGCGGCCTCGCCAGGCGCGCTTCCGCAGCGGTAAGGCCCTGTATCACGCCGAAGTGGCGTTCGCGCAGAGTCGGCGCTGGCGAGACGGCAAGACCGAGGCCGGCCGTGGCAATTTGCGCCGTATTCCAGGCGCGCCGCAGATCGCTGCTGTAGACCGCCGCGAAGGACTGCCCGCGCAGGGCTTCCGCCAGCGCCATTGCCTGCGCCTGCCCGGCACGGTTGAGATCGATGTCGATCTGCCCCTGGATACGCTTTTCGCCATTCCAGTCGGTCTCGCCATGCCGGATCAGGCAAAAGCGCGTGGTCCTCAGCGCGGTCGGGTCGATGCCTGTCGTTGGGTTCACCGCAAACTCTTTCTCAACCGCCGAGATAGGCTTCGGCGACACGTGGATCGTGCAGCAGATTGGCGCCCGAATCGGTCAGCACAATCTGCCCCGTCTCGATGACATAGCCGTGGCGGGCGATTTTCAGCGCCTGCCGCACGTTCTGCTCGACCAGCAGCACCGTCAGCCCGGAGCGATTGATGTCGACCAGGGTCCTGAAAATCTCCTGCACCAGAATCGGCGCCAGGCCCATCGACGGCTCGTCGAGCAGCAGCAGGCGCGGCTTGGCCATCAAGGCGCGGCCGATGGCGAGCATCTGCTGCTCGCCGCCGGACAGGTTGCCGGCCAGCTGGTCGGCGCGATCCTTCAGGCGCGGAAAAAGATGGAAGACCTGTTCCAGGCTATCGGCGATGCCGGCCCTGTCGCGGCGGGTATAGGCGCCCAGTGCCAGGTTTTCGCTGACCGTCAGGGTGACCAGGATCGCCCGCCCTTCGGCGACCTGCACCACGCCGCGGCTCACGATCTGGTGCGGCGCGAGGCCGGTGATGTCTTCGTCCTCGAACAGGATGCGGCCGTGCGCGGGCTTCAGCAGGCCGGACAAGGCCAGAAGGGTGGTGCTCTTGCCGGCGCCGTTGGCGCCGACGAGGGCCGTGATTTCCCCCGTATTGAGATGGAAGGTGATGCCCTTGACCGCCTCGATGTGGCCGTAGTTGACCGACAGATCCTGCACCCGCAACAGCACACTCACGGGACTACCCTCCCCCGGCGCACGGCGCTCACGACGCCTGCCCCTCGTCTTCGCGCCCGAGGTAGGCTTCGATCACGTCGGGATTGTTGCGAATCTCGTCGGGAGATCCCTCGGCGATGATGCGGCCGAAGTTGAGCACCGCAACGCGGTCGCACAGGCCCATGACAAAGCGCATGTCATGCTCGATGAGGAAGACGCCAAAACCGCGCTGGCAAATGTTGCGGATTTCTTCCATCAGCACGGTCTTTTCCGCCGGGTTCATGCCCGCCACCGGCTCGTCGAGCAGCAACAGCCTTGGCTTTGTGGCCAGCGCGCGGGCGAATTCGAGCTTGCGCTGATCGCCGTAGGAAAGGTTGTCGGCAAGCATTTCGGCACGATGATCGAGACGCACCCAGGACAACAGCTCAAGCGCCCGCTGCCGCGCCTCCGCCTCGGCGGCGCGGCAGGCGGGGCTGTTGAGAAACAGCGCGACGGGGCCATAGGCCAGATGCTGGTGCATGCCGATCATGACGTTTTCCAGCAGCGTCATTTCCTTGAAGATGCGGATGTTCTGGAAGGTGCGCGCGATGCCCAGCCGCGTCACGCTGTGAGGCGCCAGTCCGGCCAGGTCGCGACCTTCGAAGGAGATGTTGCCGGCGGAGGGTTTGAGCAGGCCGGTGATGAGATTGAACACCGTGGTCTTGCCGGCACCGTTGGGACCGATGAGGCCGAAAATGCCGCCCGCCGGGACATCGAAGCTGACGTCCTCAAGCACCGAAAGCCCGCCGAAATGCTTGCCCAGCTTGCTTATAGCCAACATGTCTCAGGCCCTGCCGCCGCGCGCGAACAGCGCCTTGATGCGACGCGGTTCCCAGAGGCCCTTGGGCAGGAAGAGCACCACGAGCACCAGCACGATGCCGTTGAACACGCCGCGGAATTCATGCAGGAAGCGCAGTAGTTCCGGCAGCAGGGTCAGGATGGTCGCTCCCCGCATCGGGCCGACCAGGCTGCCGATGCCGCCGAGTATCGCCATGGTGAGAATGTCCACCGCATTCTCGAAGCCGTATTCGCGCGGACTGATGAAGAAGGTGAAATGGGCGTTGAGGCCGCCGGCCACACCGGCGATGGTGGCACCGAGGACAAAGGCGAACAGCTTGTGGCGCGCCACGTCGATCCCCATCAGACTTGCCGCCACGTCGTCTTCGCGGATCGACTCGAAGGCGCGGCCGACCCTGGAGCGCCGCAAGCGCGCCAGGCCGTAAATCGTGAAGGCGAGGATGGCGAGGATGTGCCAGCCCTGGGTGCTCTGCGGAATGCCATTGAGGCCCTCCGGCCCGCCGGTGATCTCCAGGTTGAGCACGATAATGCGCACGACTTCGCCGAAGGCCAGCGTCGCCATCGCCAGGTACACGCCGGACAGGCGCAGCGTGGGTATGCCGATGATCAGGGCCACCAGCGCCGGAACCACGCCCGCGGCCGCCAGCACCGCGGCAAACGGCCAGCCGGCCTGGAGCGAGAGCAGCGCCGAAACATAGGCACCGATGCCCATGAAGGCGGCATTGGCCAGGGAAAGCAGGCCGCAGGCCAGCGTCAGCCAGATCGACAGGGCAAGCAGCGCATGCACGCCGATCGAGTACACCAGCGTGTTGTAGGTCGACCAGTAGTTATCCAGCCACTCCATGCTATGCCTTGCGCTCCAGCACCCGGCCGAACATGCCGGAAGGCCGCACCAGAAGGATCAGGAAAAGCAGGCCGAAGGCCACCGCGTCGCCCAGCTGGCTGGAAAGATAGGCCTTGCTCATGACCTCGGCGAAACCGAGAAACATCCCGGCAATCAGCGCGCCGCGAATGTCGCCCATGCCGCCGAGAATGATGACGGCAATACCCTTGTGCAGAATGGGCTGGCCCATCAGCGGTGTGATGGCGTTGAAGTCGAGGCCGATCAGCACGCCGGCCGCGCCGCCCAGCGCCGCGGCGACGAAGGAGGTGCCATGAAACAGTCCTTCGACGTTGATGCCGAGCAGGGAAGCCGCCTTCGGCGATTCGGCGATGGCGCGCAAGGCCCGCCCGAGCTGGGTGCGACGTATCGCCAGGAACAGCACCGCCATCAGCGTGAAGGCAATGCCGACGATGCCGATCTCGATGGCGCGCACATGCACGTCGCCGATAATGAATTCGCCGGCCGGAATCGTTCCCTCCGGAAAGCGCAGGATCTCGGCGCCGAATATCCCCTGCGCACTGCTCGACAGCGTAATGGCAACACCGATCGTGGCGATCATCGGTATCAGGTGCGGGGCATTGCGGGCACGCAGCGGCTTGAGGATCAGCACATCGATCAGCAGTCCCAGCATGCCGCTCACCGCCATTGCCGCCAGCAGCGCAAGCCAGAGGGGCATCTCGAAACGGGTAACGAGAAACAGCGCGGCATAGCTGCCGACCATGAAGACGGCGCCATGGGACAGGTTGATCACCGCCAGCACGCCGAACACCAGGGTAAAGCCAAGCGCAAACAGGGCGTAGACGCTACCGAGCGTGAGGGCGTTGAGAAGCTGTTGGGAGAGCATGGTGGACTGTCGAAAGCAAAGGAGCGGTCAGGGGCGCTACGGCGCCCGCCGCCCCCTTGCGGATGCCAGCTTATTTCTTGCCGGTGTAGAGGGTGAACTTGCCGCCCTGGACAATGTAGATGAAAGGCGTCTGGTCCGCGTCAAACCCGCCCGGCTTGCCATCCTTGGTCACCGCCGGCCGGAACTTGAAGGGCCCGGTGGCGCCGCTGATGGAAACCTTGGGCAGGGCGTCGCGCAGGGCCTGCCGGGCGGCCTCCAGGTTGCCCGAGAGCTTCACCGACTTCAGCGCCATGGCGGCGATATGCAGCGCATCGTAGGCCTGGGCCGCGAACTGGTTCGGATCGGCGTTGTACTTCTGCTTGTAGGCGTTGACGAAATTCACATTGACCGGGGCCGGATTGACATTGGACCAGGGGCTGCCGACGAAGGTCCCCTCTCCGGCCAGTCGGGAGATTTCAAACAACTTCGGTGAATTGAAGCCATTGCCGCCGATGAAAGGCGCCTTGATGCCGAGGGAACGCGACTGCAGCATGATGTTTGCGGCCTCTTCGGCGAGACAGGAACAGACAACGGCATCGGGTTCGCCGGCCTTGATCTTGGTCAGCTGCGCCTTGAAATCCACGTCGCCCTTGACATAGGTCTCGGTGCTGGTCACGGCAAGCTTCTGATCGGCGAGCACCTTCTTGAATACGTCATAGCCGCTCTTGGTGAAGGCATCGTCGTTGCCGTAGATCACCGCCACCTTCTTGATGCCGTAGTGCTTGACGGCGGTGGCCACGGTGACCGGCAGCACGTCGGATTCCATCACCGAATTGCGGAAGATGTAAGGGCCGATGTCGGTGATGCCGCCCGCCGTGTTCGAGGTGCCGAAGGCCACGATTTTCGCGCCGTTGGCGACGGGACCGGCAGCGAACATGGAATTGGACAGGGTGGGACCGAAAATCATCAGCACCTTGTCCTGGAAGATGAGCTTCTTGAAGACGTTGATGGCTTCTTCCTTCTTGCCCTGTTCGTCCTCGATCACCAGCTGGATCTTGTTGCCGTTGACGCCGCCCTTGGCGTTGATTTCGTCGGCAGCCACCTGAAAACCGTTGCGGATGGCAACGCCATATTGCGCCGCGCCGCCCGAGAGGGCTTCGGCGACACCGATCTTGATGTCGGCGGCAAGGGCACCGCCGGCCAGCATGGCAGCGGCGGCCAGGAACAGGGTCTTGCGCGGAAAACTCATGGATTCCTCCGAATATTTTCGAGATTAAGAGATTGGGGCAGGAAGGTGCGGTGGCCGGGCCCTCGCATTGGGCCGACCACAGTGCGTCTACAGGTGGCTACCTTACCAAAAGTCTGCCTGCTTGGGCAATTCATTGCAGCCGTGGCGCATAGTGCACGCTGCGCCTTCATCGGCGCACAGCCAGGCGCCAGAGCGAAGTCAGTTCCGCGGCACGCGCCGCATGCAAGGAATCACTTTTGTCCGCTGCCCGCGGATGGTCCGGCCTGGCATCGATCCGCCCCACCACCTCGAGCCCCGCCGCGTCCAGAGCGGCAAGCAGTTCGGTGCGCGTGCGCAAACCCAGGTGTTCGGCAAGATCGGAGAGCACCAGCCAACCCTCGCCGCCGGGTTCCAGGTGCGCGGCCAGCCCCTCGGTGAATCCCATCAGCATGCGGCTGTCGGGGTCATAGACGGCTCGCTCCAACGATGACGCGGCGCGCGCCGGAAGCCAGGGCGGGTTGCACACGATCAGCGATGCACGGCCCGGCGGAAACAGATCGGCTGCGAGCAGTTCGACGCGATCCGCCAGGCCCAGTCGTGCCAGGTTGTCCGCGGCGCAGGCGAGCGCGCGCGGGTCCTGGTCGGTGGCGACGATGCGTTCGATTCCGCGCCGCGCCAGAACCGCCGCCAGCACGCCGGTGCCGGTGCCGATGTCGAAGGCCAGCGTGCAGCCTGCCGGCAACGGAGCGGCGGCGACCAGGCCGACATACTCGCCACGGATCGGCGCAAACACTCCGTAATGTGGATGAATGCGCGCACCCAGTGCCGGGACATCGACACCTTTCTTGCGCCATTCGTGGGCGCCGATCACGCCCAGCAGTTCGCGCAGGGAAGCGACGAAAGGCCCGGCCGGCGGGCCAAAGGCCTCGACGCAGGCCGCGGCCACGTCGGGCGCGCGGCGCAGCGGGATCCGGTAGCCGTCGTCGAAAGGCAGCAACAGCATGCCCAGCGTGCGGACACGCTGCAACTGGGCCAGCCGATACAGATGGAAGGCCTCCGCGGGCGTCGCGGCCGGGGCTACCGACTTGCGGGGCTTGCGGTCGATGCGCCGGGCCATGGCCTGCAGCAACTGGCGGGCATTCTGGAAATCGCCGCGCCAGAGCAGGGCCGTACCCTCGCAGGCCAGCCGCCAGGCCACGTCAGCCGTGATGCGATCATCGGCGACGACGAGTTTTTTCGGCGGCGGATTGCCAGCCTCCGATTGCCAGCGCAGCGAACGCATCTCGCCGTCTTCGGTCCAGACAAGGGCCGGCGGAACACTCACAAGGCTTTCCCGCCGAAAAACAGCTGGTCCTGCACCGGCACGATAGCCACCTCGATGAACATGGAATGGATGCATGGTACGTTGCAGGCGATCGCCTGTAAATTTTCCGCGAGGCCGTCCATCGATCGACCTGCAGCCGTGCCGCCGGCGCCAGCGCTGTGCGTCCCTTTGGGAACTATTGGCGATGACGCTGCGCAAGGAGTCTTGCGGTAAAGTCGCGATCCCCGCCACCTCTCATCCCGCGATGTCGCCACGCCTCCTCTTCACCATCGTTTTCATCGAGGGCTATTGTTCGCTCGGCGCCGAAATCATCGCCTTGCGCCGGCTGATACCGCACGTCGGCAGTTCCATCGTGGTCACGGCGCCGACCATAGGCCTGTTCCTGCTGGCGCTGGCGCTCGGCTACCACTCCGGCAGCCGCGTCGAGGCCGACTACCGCGCCGTGGTGGCGCGCAACTTCCTGATCTCGGCGGCGCTGATGGGCGCAGGACTGGCAGGCGGCAGCGTCAATGCCATCTTCGCCGGAACGCAGGCGGGGCTGGCCTACCTGATTTTTGTCGGCGCCATCCTTTGCCCCCTGGCCTGGCTCCTGGGGCAGACGGTGCCGATCCTGACCAACCTGATGCGCGCGCAGCGCAGCGGCGAAGCCGCCGGACGCGCGCTCTATTGGTCTACCCTCGGCTCCTTTCTCGGTTCCGTCACGCTGTCGCTCGTGGTCATGCAACTCTTCGGCGTCTGGGCCGCGGTGCTGCTCGGCGCCTTGATGCTGGTCGCCGGCGCCGCGCTGGTGCAGCGCCCGCGCCCGCTGACGGCGACATTGCTGGTCGCCCTGACCGCGCTCAGCGCGGCGGCCAACCTCGGCGACCGCCAGCGCGCCGATACCGCCTACGCCGATTACGCGGTGGAACCCGTGTTGCGCGAAGGCATGCTGGCGCCGCGTGCCTTCGTGGTCAACAACCAGAATGCCTCGGTGATCGACGCCAGCGAACCGCCGCGGTATGCGCGCTATGTGCAGCACCTGCGGCGCATCCTGCTCGAGGACCTGCGCTTCAACAATCGCGACATCCTGGTGCTGGGCGCCGGCGGCTTCACCCTGTCGCACCGCGAAGCGCTGAACCGCTACACCTACGTGGACATCGACCCGGCCATCCGCGCCATCGCCGAGCGCGACTTCCTGCGCGAAGCGGCCAACGGCGAATTCATTGCCACCGATGCGCGCCGCTTCGTGATCGACACCACGCGCCGCTTCGATGCGATCGTGGTCGACGTCTATAGCGCCCGCACCTCGATTCCCGGCCACCTGGTCACGCGCGAGTTCTGGCGCGACACGCGCCATGCCCTGAAGCCCGGCGGCGTCATGCTGGCCAACCTGATTCTCGACGGCAAACTCGCCAGCCCCTACGCGCGCAACCTGCTGGCCACCATCGAAGGCGCCTACGGCCGCTGCGCGGTCGAGGTGCTGTTCAAGTCGGCGCCAGCCAGCAACGTCATCGTCACCTGCTTCGCCGCGGAGAGCGGCGAAGCAGTCCGAGTCTATGTCGACGAACGCAATCTGGCCGACATCGACAGCGCCCGCTCGCCCTGACGCTGTCCCGCGCAGCGTAACGCGCAAGTAACAAATCCGGAAGTCGATGCACGAGAAAGTCGGCTCTGGCGGGACGGCGAAAGTCCCCTGCTGACAAGCATCAAGGATTCTTTAGTGCCCATTGCGGCCGGTCACTCTCTGAGAAAGCGGATGCTCAGTGTTTGACATGAGAGGCGTCGCGCAGCTTGCCAGGCGACGCCTCTCGATTGATGGGTTAGGCGCTGGGCGCGACGGCGGTGGAAGTAGTGATTTCATGCGATTCGATCTAGTGGATGATTCGCACCGTCGCTGACGCGAACGGGTTCGAGATCAAAGGGATTCACGCCTTCTAGGCACCCAACGTTGTAGCCGTACTCATTCGGATTTGAGCGGCGTTGGTGATGGGTGTAGATGCCGCAGATTGAACAGAAGCAGTGGCTAGCTACTTTTGTATTGAACTGGTAGGTACTCAGTGATTCCTCACCTTGCACGACCTTGAGGCCACTCTTCGGGACGATGGCCATGATTGCGCCCCTTCGTCGGCACATGGAGCAGTTGCATCGAAGTGGATTGACGATTCCATCTGGAAGATCGAGCTCCAGTACCACAGCGCCGCAATGGCAGGACGCGCGATGTTTTGCTTGGATTTGCGTGCCTCCGACACTCTTGATCATTGCGACCTCCAAACGGCGAGTTCTCTGGCGCCTAACAGTTATTCAGACGCGGAAGCGTCCGGGTTATTGCCAATAATACGGACACGATCGAAATGCCTTTAAGCTATGGAATAACTGAGAGATTATCGGATACCGGTCCCCTTATCCATCAACCATCGTACGGATAGAGCACGAACGTCTGCTTTTCGGACGGTTCGCGAGTGTCGGCTCATGGCCGACTTTGCCCCAATAAAATCCCGTCGTCCCGCCAGCACCGACTTTCCACAAGCTGATTCAAATACGTCAGCTACCGGCAATCGTCATGCGCTCGACCAGGATGGAACCGACCTGTTTCGAGCCTCGCACTTCGATGTCATTGCCGATGGCGGCAATGCCGCGCAGCATTTCGCGCAGGTTGCCGGCGATGGTGATTTCCTCCACCGGATAGGCGATCTCGCCCTTTTCCACCCAGTAGCCCGCGGCGCCGCGCGAATAGTCGCCGGTCACGTAATTCACGCCCTGGCCGAGCAGTTCCGTCACCAGCAGGCCGCTGCCCATTTCGCGCAGCAACCCCTTGAGATCATGCCGGCCGGGTTGCACCAGCAGATTGTGGGCGCCGCCGGCATTCCCCGTGGTCTGCAGCCCGAGCTTGCGCGCGGAATAGGTGGACAGGAAGTAGCCCTGCAGCACGCCGTCCTTCACCACCTCCCGATCGTGCGTGGCGACGCCATCGTCGTCGAAGGGCGAAGAGGCGAATCCGCCGCGGAGATGCGGCCGTTCGCTGATCTGGACGAAGTCGGGAAACAACTGCTGGCCCAGGCTGTCGACGAGAAAGGAAGTCTTGCGGTAGAGCGCACCGCCTGAAATGGCATGCACGAAGCTGCCGATCAGGCCGGCGGCCAGCGGCGCTTCGAATATTACAGGACATTTGCGCGTCTTCAGCTTGCGCGCGCCGAGTCGCGAGAGGGCGCGCCGTGCGGCGTAATCGCCCACTGTCGCCGCATCGGGGAATTTCCGCGCATCGCGCTGCGAGACATACCAGTCGTCACGCTGCATGTCCTCGCCTTCGCCGGCGATCACCGAGCAGGACACGTAGTGCCGCGAGGTGGCGAAGCCGCCCATGAAGCCCAGGCTGTTGGCGGATACAAAGTGCGAGGTCTGCGCGGAAACGCTGGCGCCTTCGGAGTTCTTCACCAACGGACTGACGTCGAAGGCCGCCTGCTCGCAACGGCGCGCGGTTTCGATGGCGGCCTCCACCGAAATATCCCAGGGATGGAACAGGTCCAGATCCATGGTTCCGGTCGCCAGCAGTTTCGCGTCGGGCAGGCCGGCACAGTCGTCCTCTGCGGTGAAGCGCGCGATCGACAGCGCCGCCTCGCCCGAGGCCTTGACCGCCGCCAGAGAGAAATCGGAGCTGCTGGCATGGCCGCGCCGCTGGCCGATGTACACCGAAACGCCGAGCCCCTTGTCACGGTTGTACTCGATGGTTTCGACTTCCTGCCTGCGCACGCTGACCGACTGGCCGAGACCCTCGGAAACATCCACCTCGCAGGCCGTGGCTCCCTTGGCGGCGGCGTGATCGAGGACAGTCTGTGCCAATGCACGCAGTGCTTGCTGGCTGTGGGCGAATCCTTGTGACATGCGGAAGAACCGGTCTGATGGCGAAGCTATAATCATAACCGTGGACGATATCGATAACGCGCCGGACGAGTATTCCGGTCCCAGTAAATCGCAGCGCAAGCGCGAGATGACTGCCTTGCAGGATCTCGGCGCGGAACTGGTGGCGCTGTCGAAGGAGCGCCTGACGAAGATCGACATGCCGGAGCGCTTGCGCGATGCCTTGCTCGAAGCCCAGCGCAAGACCAAGCACGAAGCCCGGCGGCGCCAGATGCAATATATCGGCAAGATCATGCGTGATGTCGATGCGACCCCCTTGCGCGCGGCCATGGACGAAATCAACGGGGTCTCGAAAACTGCCACCATCCGTCAGCACCAGTTGGAAAGATTGCGCACGCGCCTGATGGAAGACGAGGCGGTGTTCAGCGAAGTGGCCCGCGATTACCCCGGCGCGGACATGCAGCACCTGCGCCAGTTGCGCCGCAACGCGCTGAAGGAAGCCCAGCAGGGCAAGCCGCCGCGCGCCTACCGCGAGTTGTTCCGGGAGTTGCGCGCGCTTGAAGTCGCCGGCGAACCGGACGACACGGGCGACTTCGACGAAACCTGAGCGGTCTGCCGCCGGGCCGCCCCAAGGCAGGCCAGCCAAAAGCCTGCGAGCACAGCGAGCCTCAGTTACCCCGTAATCACCCCTTCTCGCGGAGAAGGGGCCGGGGGATAAGTCCTTATTGCGGCTAGGCGAAATCCTTTTGCGCCGCGGCGGCGGGGCTGCTGCTCGAAGTGAGTATGGTCAGGGCGGCTTGTGCGTGTTCTGCCGCATCGCGCCCCAGCCCGGTCAGGTAGCCGCCGTCGACCAGGGTCACCAATCCCTTGGCATGCAGACGCTGCGTCGCGGCAATGACGTCCGGATCGGCATTCTTGTGCACCTTGATTCCCTGCTGGCTGGTCGCCAGGTCGAAGCGGATCAGGGTATTCAGTTCATGGACAAGATCGGGCGTGTAGGGCATGTCAAACCTCGCTCTGTGAAATGTTCGGCAAAACCGGACTGACTCCATTCTAGCTTCCCGATCCGGAAGCACGGACTTCTGGGCAAATGAAATATTCCCCGGTTCGCCGAATCACAAACCCGGATCGGCGCCTTCGCCCTTCAGCGTCGCTTCGACCGTGCGCCGCGTCAGTTGCGGCGCCAGCAGTTCCATGAAATCGTAGTCGTAGCCGCGCAGCCAGGTATCGCGACGAAAGGCGAGGCGCGTGGTGTTGCCTTCGAACAGATGCTTGGCCGGCAGGGCAGCCAATGCGTCATCGCGCAAGGGATCGAAGGCCATTTCGGCGATGATGCCGACCCCCAGGCCGAGGCCGACATAAGTCTTGATCACGTCGGAATCGATGGCGGTCAGCATCACGTCGGGGCGCAAGCCCTGCCGCTCGAAGGCGCGATCGATGTGCGAACGCCCGGTGAATGTGGCGTCGTAGGTAATCAGGGGATAGTCGGCCAGTGCTGCCAGCGTAAGCGGCTGGCGCTCCAGCAGGGGATGGCCCTTGGGCGTAACCACCAGATGCGCCCACTGGAAGCAGGGCAGGGTCAGCAGTTCCTCATGCCGGTCCAGTGCCTCGGTGGCAATGCCCAGGTCGGCGCTGCCGTCCAGCACCCAGGCCGCCACCTGTAGCGGACTCCCCTGCTGGATGTGCAGCCGTATCTGCGGGTGCCGCTGGACAAAGCGCTGGATCACCGGCGGCAGGGTGTAGCGGGCCTGGGTGTGGGTGGTTGCGATGGCCAGGGTGCCGCTGCTTTCCGCGGCATAGTCCTCGCCAACGCGCTTCATGTTCTGCGCTTCGCTCAGCATGCGCCGGGCCATGGCCAGCACGATCCGGCCAGGGGCGGTAACAGCGGTGAGGCGCTTGCCGTTGCGCTCGAAGATCGTAACTCCGAGTTCTTCCTCGAGCAAGCCGATCTGCTTCGAGACCCCCGGCTGGGAGGTAAACAAGGCGTCGGCGGCCGCTGACACGCTGAGGCCACGCCGCTCGACTTCGACCAGGTAACGCAACTGCTGAAGCTTCATGATTCCATTATATCTCTTTTAGTTCTATGCAAATACATATTAAGTATTTTCCAGAACTATATGGACTCGCTAGCATGCATCCCATCATGGAATTCACTCTTAACCCCCTGCTCCCACTGTCCGGCTTTGTCATCGGCGTCCTGGTCGGCCTGACCGGCGTCGGCGGCGGCTCGCTGATGACGCCACTGCTGGTGCTGCTGTTCGGCTTCAAGCCGGCGACTGCAGTGGGCACTGACTTGCTCTACGCCGCGATCACCAAGAGCGGCGGTTCCTGGGTGCACCACCGTCACGACAACATCGACTGGGCCATCACCGGTCGCCTGGCGCTGGGCAGCGTCCCGGCCGCCGGCCTGACCCTGCTGCTGCTGGCGCAACTCGGTGTGCAGGGCCACGGTGCCACGGGTTTCATCTCGATCGTGCTCGGCTTTGCCCTGCTTCTCACCGCGGCGTCCCTGTTCTTCCGGCAGCGACTGCTTGATGTCGCAAAGCGCCGTAGCGCCAGCGCCGACTTTGCCCACCGGCATGTCGCCGGGCTGACCGTCGCGGTCGGTGTCGCCGTCGGCGTGCTGGTAACGATTTCCTCGGTCGGCGCCGGCGCCTTGGGTGTTACCGCACTGGCCTTCCTCTACCCGAATCTGGCCACGCGTCGCATCGTCGGTTCCGACATTGCCCACGCCGTACCGCTGACCCTGGTCGCCGGCCTCGGCCACTGGTGGCTTGGCACGGTCGATGTGGTGCTGCTGGTCTCGCTCCTTATTGGCTCCCTGCCGGGCATCGCGCTCGGCGCCCACTTCGCCGCGAAGGTTCCGGAACGCGCCCTGCGCGGCCTTCTCGCCTCCGTTTTGCTACTGGTCGGCAGCAAGCTGATCCTCGCCTAAGGAAACACCATGTACAAATACGACGACTATGACCACGCCCTTGTCCAGGCCCGCGTCGCGCAGTTCCGCGGCCAGACCGAGCGCTATCTCGCCGGCAAGCTGAGCGATGACGAGTTCCGCCCGCTGCGCCTGCAAAACGGCCTCTACATCCAGCGCCATGGCCCAATGCTGCGCCTGGCAGTGCCTTACGGCCTGATCTCGGCCGCGCAACTGCGCCGCTTCGCCGACGTCGCGCGCCGCTACGATCGCGGCTTCGGCCACTTCACCACGCGCCACAACCTGCAACTCAACTGGGTCAAGCTGGCCGACGTGCCGCAAATCCTCGCCGACCTGGCGCAGGACGAACTGCATGCGATCCAGACCTCGGGCAATTGCATCCGCAACGTGACTACCGACCATTTCGCCGGTGTCGCCGCCGACGAGATCGCCGATCCGCGTCCCTGGGCCGAAATCCTGCGCCAGTGGTCGACTTTCCATCCCGAGTTCGCCTACCTGCCGCGCAAGTTCAAGGTCGCGATCTCGGGCGCCACTGAAGACCGCGCCGCAATCCAAGTGCATGACCTCGGCTTGCAGGTGGTGAAGAACGATGCCGGCGAGATCGGCTTCAAGGTCTATGCCGGCGGCGGCCTTGGCCGCACGCCGCTGCTGGGCCAGGTGGTACGCGAGTTCCTGCCCTGGCAGCACCTGCTGAGCTACACCGAGGCGCTGGTGCGCGTCTTCAACCGCTACGGCCGGCGCGACAACGCTTACAAGGCGCGCATCAAGATCCTGGTCAAGGCCCTCGGTCGCGAGGAGTTCTCCAAGCAAGTCGAGGAAGAATGGTCGCACCTGAAGGATGGTCCTTCGACTCTGACGGTCGCCGAAGTCGAACGCGTCGCCGCCCAGTTCGCGGCGCCCGCCTACGAAATCCTGGCGAGCGACGATCTGTGTCACCTCGCCCATCTGCGCGAAGACAAGGCCTTCTCGCGCTGGGTCGAGCGCAATGTGCAAAGCCACAAAGTGGCGGGCTACGCCGCCGTCACGCTGTCGCTGAAGAAGTCCGGCGCCGCGCCCGGCGACGCGACATCAGAACAGATGGAAGCCGCTGCCGACCTGGCCGAACGCTACAGCTTTGGCGAACTGCGTGTTTCCCATGAACAGAACCTGATCCTCGCCGACGTGCCGCAGCGCGAGCTCTACACCGTCTGGCACCGCGCCAAGGCGGCTGGCCTTGCCGCGCCGACCGTGGGCCTGATCCAGGACCTGATTGCCTGCCCCGGTGGCGACTTCTGCTCCCTCGCCAATGCCCGCTCGCTGCCGATGGCCGCGGCGATCCAGGAACGCTTCGAGGATCTCGACTACCAGCACGACATCGGCGACCTGGAACTCAACATCTCCGGCTGCATGAACTCCTGCGGCCATCACCACCTCGGCGCGATCGGCATCCTCGGCGTCGACAAGAATGGCGAGGAGTGGTACCAGGTCACGCTTGGCGGACGCCAGGGCAATGACGCGCGCATCGGCGAAGTGATCGGGCGTTCCTTCGCCGCCGCCGAAGTTCCCCAGGCGATCGAACGCCTGATCGCCACCTATCTCGCGCACCGTCATGCCGACGAGCGCTTCATCGACACCTTCGACCGCATCGGCGTCGAAGTCTTTCAGAACGCTGCATACCCGCATCCCCATCAATCAAGGAGAGTCGCAAATGGCTAACAAACAGATCATCAAGGAACGTCGCCTGCAGGATGACGCATGGAAGGTCGTGACCCTGGTCGATGGCGAAGCGCCTTTCGACGTCTGCCTGCCGGTCGGGCCGCTGCTGGTGCCGGTGTCGGTCTGGAAGGCAAAGAAGGCCTGCCTGATCCATCGCGAGTACGAGCACGGCACGCCGCTCGGCATCTGGCTCGCGCCGGAGGACGGCCTTGCCGAAATCTCCGCCGACATCGACGACTTCACCGTGATAGCCGTGCATTTTCCCAAGCTGGCCGACGGCCGCGGCTACTCGACCGCGCGCCTGCTGCGCGAACGCCATGGCTATGACGGCGAGCTGCGCGCCTTCGGCGACATCGGTCGCGACCAGATCTTCTTCCTCAATCGCGTCGGATTCGATGCCTTCGTGATTGGCGAGGGCAAGAGCGCGGAAGATGCGCTGGCCGCATTCGACGATTTTCCCGAGAGCTACCAGGGCGACGCGGTCCAGCCGCTGCCCCTGTTCCGCCGACGGGCCGCCTGAAAATAGACTGGAAGGAAGCTGTCATGCTGCGCGAAAACCTGCCCGCCATCCCAGACCTCGCCGACCTGGAATTGGTCGCCGCCGTCGCCGAGAAAGCCGTCGGCGTCAAGCAACTGCTGCGCGACGTCGCGCGCGACTATGCGCCCGTCGTGTTCGCCAACAGCCTGGGCGCCGAGGACATGGTGCTGACGGACATGATCTGGATCGAGGGCACGCAGATCGGCATCTTCTCGCTCGACACCGGACGCCTGCCGGCCGAAACCTGTGAGCTGATGGCACGTGCCGAACGTCACTACGGCCGCCGCCTCGAGGTGTTTGCGCCGCGTCACGACACGGTGCAGGACTTCGTCGCCGGCTTCGGCATCAACGGCTTTTACGACTCGGTCGAAGCGCGCAAGGCCTGCTGTCATGCACGCAAGGTCGAGCCTTTGCAGCGTGCCCTGGCCGGCAAGCAGGCATGGATCACCGGCCTGCGCGCGGCGCAGTCGGCGACGCGGGAAAAGCTGAAGACGGTGAGTTTCGACACAGCCAACAACCTGGTCAAGATCAGTCCGCTGGCGGACTGGAGCGAGCGCGAAGTCTGGGTTTACCTGCGCGCCAACCAGGTGCCCTACAACGCGCTGCACGACAGCAACTATCCGAGCATCGGCTGCGCCCCCTGCACCCGCGCGATACAGCCCGGCGAAGACGTGCGCGCCGGCCGCTGGTGGTGGGAAACCCCGGAGACAAAGGAATGCGGCCTGCATCTGGTGGATGGCAAGCTGCAACGCATCGCAAAGCAGGGAGCGGAAGCGTGAGTACCTTGGCACTGCAACAGCATGCGACGCTCTCGCACTTGGACTGGCTGGAATCCGAATCCATCCATATTTTGCGCGAAGTGGCCGGGCAATGCGCCAATCCGGCGCTGCTGTTTTCGGGCGGCAAGGATTCGCTGGTGCTGCTGCGCCTGGCGGAAAAGGCCTTTCGCCCGGGACGCTTCCCCTTTCCCCTGCTCAACATCGATACCGGCCATAACTACAGCGAGGTCATCGACTTCCGCGACTTTCGCGCCTGCCAGTTGAACGAGCGCCTGATCGTGCGCTCGGTCGAGGAGTCGATGCGGCGCGGTACCGTGGTGCTGAAGTCGCCCGGCGAATCGCGCAACAGGCACCAGTCGGTGACGCTGCTCGAAGCCATCGAGGAGTTCGGTTTCGACTGCTGCATCGGCGGCGCGCGGCGCGACGAGGAAAAGGCGCGGGCCAAGGAACGCATCTTTTCCTTCCGCGACGAGTTCGGCCAGTGGGACCCGAAGAACCAGCGCCCCGAACTGTGGGACCTGTTCAACGCCCGGGTGCACAAGGGCGAGAACATTCGCGCCTTTCCGATCTCGAATTGGACAGAACTCGACGTCTGGCAATACATCGAGCGCGAGGACCTGCAACTGCCTTCGATCTACTTCGCCCACCGGCGCGAGGTGATCCGGCGCAACGGGTTGCTGCAACCGGTCACGGAACTGACGCCGGCGCGCGCCGGCGACGTGGTCGAAGAACTTACCGTGCGCTTTCGCACTGTCGGCGACATCACCTGCACCGCACCTGTCGAATCCGATGCCGATACGGTCGCCCGCATCATCGAGGAAACGGCGACGACGACCATCACCGAGCGCGGCGAGACCCGCCTCGACGACCAGACATCGGAAGCCGCGATGGAGCAACGCAAGAAGGAAGGTTACTTCTGATGAGCGCGATCGAACACCTGCCCGGCACCGACAACGGCCTGCTGCGCTTTCTTACCTGCGGCAGCGTCGATGACGGCAAGAGCACGCTGATCGGCCGGCTGCTCTTCGACACCAAGACCATCCTCGCCGACACCCTGCACGCCATCACGCGCACTTCGGAGCGGCGCGGACTGGAGGCCGTCGATCTTTCGCTGCTGACCGACGGCCTGCATGCAGAACGCGAACAGGGCATCACCATCGATGTCGCCTACCGTTACTTCAGCACCGGACGGCGCAAGTACATCATCGCCGATGCTCCGGGCCACGAGCAGTACACGCGCAACATGGTTACCGCCGCCTCGACTGCCAACCTGGCGATCATCCTGATCGATGCGCGCAAGGGCGTGCTGACCCAGACCCGGCGCCATTCCTACCTGGCGCACCTGGTCGGCATTCCGCACATCGTCGTCGCCATTAACAAAATGGACTTGGTTGGCTACGATCAGGCGACCTTCGAGCGCATCCGCGGCGAGTATCTGGAGTTTGCCGCAACGCTGGGCATCGGCGATGTGCGCTTCATTCCCCTGTCGGCGCTGAATGGCGACATGCTGGTCGAGCGCGGCGAGAATCTCGGCTGGTACTCGGGTCCGACCCTGCTCGACATGCTCGAGAACGCGCCGACCGCGCACAGCGAACGGGACGAACGTTTCCGCTTCCCGGTGCAGTATGTCTGCCGCCCGCAAAAGTCCGGCGACCCGAAACTGCACGACTATCGCGGCTTCATGGGGCGCGTCGAATCCGGCGAAATCGTGGTGGGCGACGAAGTACTGATCCTGCCCTCGGAAACGCGTACCCGCGTCAAGGCCATCGAACTCCATGGTCGATCGCTGCCGCGCGCGATTGCCGAGCAATCGGTCACACTGCTGCTGGAAGACGAGGTCGACGTTTCGCGCGGCGACATGATAGTGCGGGCCCAAGAGTCGGCGCTGGTGACACGGCGCATCGAGGCCATGCTCTGCTGGCTGGGCGATGCTCCGCTCGATCCCCAGCGCAAATACCTGATTCGCCAGACCACGCGCGAAACCAAGGCAGCGATCGCTTCCATAGACTATCGCCTGTACATCAATACGCTGCAGAAGATGCCGGCCGAACGCCTAGGCATGAACGACATCGCACGCGTGGCGTTCAAGCTGGCCCAACCGCTATGCGTCGATGCCTACGCCGATAATCGCTCGACCGGAGCCTTTATCGTGATCGACGAGAGCAGCAACAACACGGTCGGCGCCGGAATGATTCTCTGATCGCGGATGGGCCAATAAGACAAAAAGCCAGGCATTGCCTGGCTTTTTGTTTTCGCCGCTACCGCTTATTCGGCTGCCGGAGCTTCGACCACTTCGCCTGCCGGACGGTCCAGCAGTGCGACAAAGGCCATCGGCGCAGTGGCGCCGACGCGGAAGCCCATCTTGAGGATGCGCAGGTAGCCGCCGTTGCGGGTTGCATAGCGCGGGCCGAGCACGTTGAAGAGCTTGCCGACGATGTCACGATCGCGCGTACGGTCGAAGGCTAGGCGGCGATTGGCCAGGCTGGGCTTCTTGCCCAGGGTGATCAGGGGTTCCACCACGCGGCGCAATTCCTTGGCCTTGGGCAGGGTGGTCTTGATGGCCTCGTGGCGCAACAGCGAAACCGCCATGTTGCGCAGCATTGCCTGGCGATGTGCCGAGGTCCGATTGAGTTTGCGAAGTCCGTTACCGTGACGCATTTTGATTCCCTCGTTTTTTGCGGCTACCGCGCAATGCAAGTAGCCGGTTAATGGTTATCGAGTATTGGTTTCAGTACAGCAAGTGAATCAGTATAACTCCGGGCTGAGGCCCGACATTCAATCAATCAGGACAACTTCTCGAGGCCGGCCGGCGGCCAGCTTTCGAGTTTCATGCCCAAGGTCAAGCCGCGCGAAGCCAGCACTTCCTTGATTTCGTTGAGCGACTTGCGGCCCAGGTTCGGCGTCTTCAACAGTTCGGTTTCGGTGCGCTGGATCAGGTCGCCGATGTAATAGATGTTCTCGGCCTTGAGGCAGTTGGCGGAACGAACCGTCAGTTCGAGATCATCGACCGGACGCACCAGAACAGGGTCAACCGAAGTCTGCTTCGGTGCTTCGGCGGACATCGGCGTGCCTTCAAGGTCGGCGAACACCGACAGCTGTTCCATCAGGATGCGGGCTGCGGTACGCACGGCCTCTTCGGCGTTATCGATGGCGCCGTTGGTTTCGATGTCGAGAATCAGCTTGTCAAGGTCGGTGCGCTGCTCAACGCGCGCCGATTCCACGGAATAGCTGACGCGGCGCACGGGGCTGAACGAGGCGTCGAGCATGATCTGGCCGATGGCGCGGTTTTCACGGGCGATTTCGCGCTGGGTGGCCGGTACATAGCCGCGGCCGGACTCGACGCGGATCTGCATGTTGAGCTTGCCGCCGGGAGCGATGTGGGCAATCACGTGATCGGGATTCACGATCTCGACGTCATGAGTGGTTTCGATGTCTCGCGCCGTAACCACGCCTTCACCGTTTCGAGAGAGAGTCAAGGTCGCTTCGCGACGGTTGTGCATCTTCAGCACCACGCCCTTGAGATTCAGCAACACATCGACCACATCCTCGCGGACACCGTCCAGCGTCGAATACTCGTGGAGCACGCCTTCGATCGATACCTCGGTCGGGGCGACGCCTTCCATCGAGGACAGCAGGATGCGACGCAGGGCATTGCCCAGCGTGTGCCCATAGCCGCGCTCGAACGGTTCCATGACCACACGGGCATGAAGCGGCGAAAGCTGCTGGACATCGATACTGCGGGGTTTCAGAAGTGTGTGCATGTGCATTCCTTCGAATGGAATAACGCCTGGCGTCCGGTGGACGCCAGGCGCAAAACTACTTGATAGCGTGAATACAGTTCGACAACCAGACCTTCGCTGATTGACGGCGGCAGGTCTTCGCGTGCCGGATATGACTTGAAGATTCCCTTGCCGGCCTTGACGTCCACTTCGAGCCAGACGGGGAAGCCACGCGACTCGGCGGCTTCCAGCGCAGCCTTGGTGCGCAGGTGGCTGCGAGTGCTGTCGAGCAGCTGGATGACGTCGCCGGGACGCACGTTGTAGGACGGAATATCCACGCGCTTGCCATTGATCAGCACGCCATTGTGGCGGACCACCTGCCGTGCTTCCGCGCGCGACACGCCGAAGCCCATGCGGTAAGCCACCGTGTCGAGACGGCCTTCGAGCAGCTTCAGCAGATTCTCGCCGGTCTGTCCCTTCTTGCGCTCGGCATCGCCGAACACCTTGCGGAACTGGCGCTCGAGAACGCCGTAAATGCGACGGATCTTCTGCTTTTCGCGCAGCTGCGTGCCGTAGCCGGACAAGCGCTGGCCGGACTTCTGGCCGTGCTGGCCGGGCGCGTAAGCGCGGCGCTCGACGGAACATTTGTCAGTGAAGCACTTTTCGCCTTTGAGGAACAGCTTCTCGCCCTCGCGGCGGCACTGGCGGCACTTGGCATCTAGGTTGCGGGCCATGGTGTCGTATCCTTATTGCCTTAGATGCGGCGGCGCTTGGGCGGCCGGCATCCGTTGTGGGGAATCGGGGTAATGTCGGTGATGCTGGTGATCTTCATGCCAAGCGCATTGAGCGCCCTCACTGCCGATTCGCGCCCGGGGCCGGGACCCTTGATGCGAACTTCGAGATTCTTCACGCCACACTCCTGGGCAGCCTTGCCGGCGGCTTCGGCGGCGATCTGCGCGGCAAACGGAGTCGACTTGCGCGAGCCCTTGAATCCGGCACCGCCGGAAGTGGCCCACGACAGGGCATTGCCCTGGCGGTCGGTGATGGTGATGATGGTGTTGTTGAAGGAAGCATGAACGTGCGCGATGCCTTCGGCGACGTTCTTCTTGACCTTCTTGCGGACTTTGGTTGCGGTCTTAGCCATGTATTGGTTCCCGGTTTACTTCTTGCCCATCGAAATCGCCTTGCGCGGACCCTTGCGGGTTCGCGCGTTGGTGCGGGTGCGCTGACCGCGCACCGGCAGACCGCGACGGTGACGCACACCGCGATAGCAGCCAAGGTCCATCAGGCGCTTGATGTTCATCGTCGTTTCGCGGCGCAAATCGCCCTCGACAGCGAACTTGCCGACTTCCTCACGCAGGCGATCCAGTTCGCTGTCCGTGAGTTCCTTGACTTTAGCCGAACGCTTGACGCCGACGGCATCGCAGATTTTTCTTGCGCGGGTGCGGCCAATACCGTAGATCGCGGTCAGAGCGATCTCCGCGTGCTGGTGATTCGGAATGTTGACGCCTGCTATACGAGCCATGTGCTTACCTGTTCGTCGCCGTTAGTTAATGCGGTATGGTGGGCTAGCTGAAAAACGCGAACCATAAATTATATCTGATCGAAGTCGCTCTATCAACCTTGACGCTGCTTGTGGCGCGGATCGGTACAGATGACCCTCACCACACCCTTGCGGCGGATGACTTTGCAGTTGCGGCAGATACGCTTGACCGAAGCCAGAACTTTCATAGGAGTTCTCCGGAAATGTTGCCAGACTACTTGGCGCGAAACACGATACGGCCTTTGGAAAGATCGTAAGGCGTGAGTTGCACGGTGACCTTGTCGCCCGGAAGAATGCGGATGTAGTGCATGCGCATTTTTCCGGAGATATGGCCAAGAACCACATGCCCGTTTTCCAGTTTGATCCGGAACGTGGCATTGGGGAGATTTTCGACGACCTCTCCCTGCATTTCAATAACGTCTTCCTTGGACATGGGTCAGCGGGCCGGGAATCCGGCTCCCTTGAAATTGGCCTTTTTCAGAAGACTTTCATACTGATGCGACATGACGTAGGCCTGTACCTGCGACATGAAATCCATCGTTACAACGACAATAATCAACAAACTGGTTCCGCCGAAATAAAACGGCACATTCCATTTCAGAATCAGGAATTCCGGCAGCAAACAGACGGCCGTGATGTAGATGGCGCCAGCCAGGGTCAGGCGGGTCAGGATCTTGTCAATGTAGCGGGCGGTCTGATCGCCGGGACGAATGCCGGGAACAAATGCACCGCTTTTCTTTAGATTGTCTGCTGTTTCCTTGGAATTGAAAACCAGCGCGGTGTAAAAGAAGCAGAAGAATACGATGGCGGTAGCGTAGAGCATCACATAGATCGGCTGCCCTGGCGATATCGTCGCGGCGATGTCCTTCAGCCATGTCATCCCTTCCCCGGCGCCGAACCAACCGGCCGCCGTGGCCGGGAACAAAATGATCGAGGACGCGAAAATCGGCGGAATGACACCCGACATGTTCAGCTTCAAAGGCAGATGCGAGCTCTGGCCGCCGTAGACTTTATTGCCCACTTGGCGCTTGGCGTAGTTCACCAGAATCTTGCGCTGGCCCTTTTCCACGAACACCACGAAGCCCGTGACCAGAATAGCCACGGCACAAATAAACAGTGCCGACAAGGCATGCATTGCACCGGTACGAACCAGTTCAAAGAGTCCGCCCAGCGCATTCGGCAAACCGGCAACGATACCGGCGAAAATGATGATCGAGATGCCATTGCCCAGACCGCGTTCGGTGACCTGCTCTCCCAGCCACATCAGGAACATCGTGCCGGTAAGCAATGTAAGCACGGTAACGAAACGGAACATGAGGCCTGGATCAAGCACCAGCCCGGCCTGCGATTCGAGGGCGATTGCCATGCCCAGTCCCTGGAACAAGGCCAGGCCCACCGTACCATAGCGCGTGTATTGGGTAATCTTGCGTCTCCCGGCCTCACCTTCTTTCTTCAGCGCCTCGAGCGATGGCACCGCGACCGTCATGAGTTGCATGATGATCGAAGCCGAAATGTAGGGCATTATGCCAAGTGCAAACAGGGTAAAGCGCGACAAGGCGCCGCCCGAAAACAGATTGAAGACACCGAGAATCCCGCCCTGCTGCCCCTGGAACAACTCCGCCAGTTTTACCGGATCAATTCCGGGCACGGGAATATGTGCGCCGATCCGATAGACCACCAAGGCGCCCAGCAGGAACCAGAGCCGGCGCCAGAGGTCGCCAAACTTTCCGGTCTTGCCGAGAGTTGCTGCCTGGGTTGCCACGTGGTCCGTCCTCTTCCGCTATCAGGCAGCGGCGATGTCCGCTACTGAGCCGCCGGCCGCTTCGATTGCGGCACGGGCACCCTTGGTCGCGCCGACGCCCTTGAGGGCAATCTTGCGATTAAGTTTGCCTGACAGAATAACCTTGGCAGACAGGGCATCTCCGGCAACCACGCCGGCCTGCTTCAGGACCAGCAGATCGACTTCTTCGACCGGAAGCTTGTCCAATTCGGAAAGACGCACTTCGACATTGCGGCTGGCAGTCAAGGACACAAACCCTCTTTTGGGCAAACGACGCTGCAGGGGCATCTGGCCGCCCTCGAAACCGACCTTGTGGAATCCGCCGGCGCGTGACTTCTGGCCTTTGTGCCCACGACCGGCCGTCTTGCCAAGTCCGCTGCCAATGCCCCGCCCGACACGCTTGGAAGCGTGCCTGGAGCCTACGCCCGGCTTCAGATTGTTAAGTTCCATGCTCATCGCAATATCCTTTTAGCCTTCGCACTTCAGCAGATAGCTGATCTTGCGGATCATGCCGCGTACCGCCGGGGTGTCCTCAAGGACGGCCGAACTGTTGAGCTTCCTGAGGCCAAGTCCGCGCACAGTGGCACGGTGATCCTGTTTGGTGCCGATGACGCTCTTTACCAGCGTGACCTTGATCGTCTTGTCAGCCATGGCTTACTCCAGAATTTCTGCTAGGGCCTTGCCGCGCTTGGCAGCAATCTCGGCCGGTGTGCTCATGGCCAGCAAGCCATGCAGCGTTGCGCGCACCACGTTGTACGGATTGGTGGAGCCGATGGTCTTGGCAACCACGTCGGTGATCCCCATGACTTCAAACACTGCGCGCATCGGACCGCCGGCGATAACCCCGGTACCGGGAGACGCGGGAGACATCAGCACCGTGGTGGCGCCATGCTTGCCCTTGACTGTGTGGTGCAGAGTGCCATTCTTGAGGCTGATCTTGGCCATCTTGCGCCGAGCCTCCTCCATCGCCTTCTGCACGGCGACCGGAACTTCGCGGGACTTGCCTTTGCCCATGCCGATGCCGCCATCGCCATCGCCTACCACGGTCAGCGCAGCAAAACCAAGAATCCGGCCGCCTTTGACTACTTTGGTGACGCGATTGATGGAGACCATTTTCTCGCGCATGCCATCGTCGCGTTCTTCCTGGACCTGCTGCTGCTTCCTGCCTTGCGGTTTAGCCATGTCCGTCTCGCTTAGAACTTGAGACCGCCCTCACGGGCGGCTTCGGCCAGCGCCTTGACGCGGCCGTGGTAATGAAAACCGGAGCGGTCGAACGCAACCTGCTCGATGCCGGCTGCCTTGGCCCGCTCGGCGAAGAGTTTGCCCACCGTCTTGGCGGCGTTGACGTTGCCGCCGTTCGGAACCTGGGTCCGAACTTCCGGCTCCATGGTCGAAGCAGCGGCGAGAACCCGGGTGCCGCAACCGGAGAAAATCTGCGCGGAGATATGCAAGTTGCTGCGATGCACCGCAAGGCGTACCACCTTGAGCTCCGCAATTTTGGCGCGGGTTTTGCGCGCCCTGCGCAGACGAGCCTGTTTCTTTTCCATGATTCAGCGCCTCGGTTATTTCTTCTTTGTTTCCTTGATGACGACCACTTCGTCGGCATACCGTACACCCTTGCCCTTGTAGGGCTCCGGGGAACGGTAGGCGCGCACTTCAGCGGCCACCTGACCAACCACCTGTTTGTCGATCCCCTTGATCAGGATCTCCGTCTGGGTCGGTGTTTCAACTTTGATGCCGTTCGGCATGTCGTGCGACACGGGATGCGAAAAACCCAGGGTCAGGTTCAACTTGGATCCCTGAGCCTGCGCACGATAGCCGACGCCGACCAGAGTCAACTTCTTCTCGAAACCCTTGGTAACGCCGATAACCATGTTATTCAGCAGCGCGCGCATCGTGCCTGACATGGCTCCGGAATTCGGAGCACCCTCGACGGCACGGCAGAGCAGTTTTTCACCATCTCTCTCGATGGTCACAGCAGGCAGAAGAAATTGCTTCAATGTGCCCAGCGGACCCTTGACCGCAACGTCGGTGTCGGAGAGCGTCACTTCGACACCTTTGGGCACATCGACTGGATATTTTGCAATACGTGACATGTCGGCGGCTCCTTAGGCGACGATGCAGAGAACTTCGCCACCCATGTTGCCTGCCCGCGCGCGACGGTCGGTCATCACACCCTTCGGCGTGGAGACAATGGCAACACCCAGCCCGTTCATGACACGAGGCAAATCGTCCTTGCCCTTGTAGACACGCAGGCCAGGCTTGGAAACGCGTTCGATGCGCTCGATCACCGGCTGCCCGGCATAGTACTTGAGCGCAATATCGAGTTCGGGCTTGGCGCCGTTCTCGCGGATAGCGAAATCATCGATGTAACCCTCATCCTTCAGCACCTTGGCAATCGCTACCTTGAGCTTGGAGGAAGGCATCGAAACAGAGAGTTTTTCCGCCATCTGCGCGTTGCGGATGCGGGTCAACATGTCGGCAACTGGATCGGTCATGCTCATATCGCTCTCCTTACCAGCTGGCCTTGGTCATGCCAGGCACTTCACCACGCATGGCAACCTCGCGCAGCTTGTTGCGGCAAAGACCAAACTTGCGGAACACACCGCGTGGACGCCCGGTCAGTGCGCAACGATTGCGCTGACGGGACGGGCTCGCATTGCGGGGCAACTGCTGAAGTTTCAGGCGCGCATCCATGCGCTCCTCGTCCGACAGCTTGACGTTGTTGATGACAGCAAAAAGTTCGGCGCGCTTGGCTGCATACTTCGCAACCATCTTGGCGCGCTTTTCTTCGCGGTTGATTAGAGCTATTTTCGCCATACGTCCCTCAATTCTTGAAGGGGAACTTGAAAGCGGCGAGAAGAGCCTTCGCTTCCTCGTCGTTCTTCGCGGTGGTGGTGATACTGATGTTCATGCCACGCAATGCATCGATTTTGTCGTACTCAATTTCGGGGAAAATGATTTGTTCCTTGACCCCGACGTTATAGTTGCCGCGCCCGTCAAAGCCTTTGCCGGAGATACCCCGGAAGTCGCGGATACGCGGCATGGCAATCGTGACCAGACGATCAAGAAATTCGTACATCCGGTTTCCGCGCAAAGTCAGCATGCAGCCGATCGGATAACCCTCGCGAATCTTGAATCCGGCGATGGCCTTGCGTGCCTTCGTCACCACCGGCTTCTGGCCGGCGATCTTGGTCATGTCAGCAACGGCATGATCCAGCACTTTCTTGTCGCCGACCGCCTCACCCACGCCCATATTCAGGGTGATCTTGGTAATACGCGGGACTTCCATGATGGACTTGTAGGCGAACTTCTCGCGAAGCTCGGGAGCCACCGTCTGTTTGTAGTATTCCTGCAATCGAGCCATGACTGATCCTTACGCGTCAACAACTTCGCCGTTCGACCTGAACACCCGTACCTTGCGGCCATCGTCGAGCAGCTTGAAGCCGACCCGATCCGCTTTCTGGGTGGCGGGATTGAACAGCGCCACGTTGGAAATATTGATCGGCATTTCCTTTTCGACAATGCCGCCCTGATTACCCTTGAGGGGGTTAGGCTTGGTATGTTTCTTGACGCGATTGATGCCTTCGACCAGCAGGCGGCCCGCATCGAGGCAGTTCAGCACGACACCGCGCTTGCCCTTGTCCTTACCGGTAGTAACGACAACATCGTCACCTTTGCGAATCTTGTTCATGATCGAGTCCTCGAATGCCGGTTCAAAGAACCTCGGGAGCCAGCGAGACGATCTTCATAAATCGCTCGGTGCGCAGCTCGCGCGTGACCGGGCCAAAGATGCGCGTACCGATCGGTTCCAGCTTGTTGTTGAGCAATACGGCTGCGTTGCCATCGAACTTGATCAGGGATCCGTCGGAGCGACGAACGCCCTTGGCTGTGCGCACCACGACCGCGCTATAGACCTCGCCCTTCTTTACACGACCACGCGGCGCGGCATCCTTTATGCTGACCTTGATGACGTCACCAATGCCGGCATAACGGCGCTTGGAACCGCCAAGCACCTTGATGCACATGACCGAACGTGCGCCCGTGTTGTCGGCGACATCCAGCAGAGACTGCATTTGAATCATTATTTCATCTCCAACTTAATCCGCGATTGACTCACGTCCCGCGATCAGTCTTGGAGCCCGCTAGGGGCTGGAATGCCGGGAAGGGTGAACACCCCGGCGGAGCAAAGAGGCGAGATTCTACAGCCCGCCACAATGTTGTCAACCACTATTTCTATATTGCAGAACTTCCTGCCATCAAGGCTCGATCAGGCAGCGCGGGCCTTCTCGACAACTTTGGCGACACGCCAAGCCTTGGTCTTGGAGATCGGAGCGCATTCCTCGATCTGAACCAGCTCGCCGGCCGCCGTCTCCATTCCTTCAACGTGCGCGTGGTATTTTTTCGAACGCGTCATGATCTTGCCGATCACAGGGTGTTTGACCTTGCGCTCAACCAATACCGTAACGGTTTTCTGCATCTTGTCCGAAACAACGCGCCCCTGAAGGGTGCGCCGCACGGTTTGAGTGATCGCATCCGTCATTTCGCCGCCGCCTTCTCACGCTGAATTGTTTTGACGCGCGCAATATCCTTGCGCACCTTGCCGACCTGACTGGTATTGGTCAGCTGTTGTGTAGCCACCTGCATGCGAAGACCGAATTGCGCCTTGCGCAAATCCAGCAACTCCTTCTGCAGTTCCACATCGTTTTTAGCTCTCAGTTCAGTTGTCTTCATGACTTATCCCAGATGGCGGGTAACGAAGGTGGTCTCGAGCGGAAGCTTGGCCGCTGCCAGGCGAAAAGCTTCGCGCGCCAACGTCTCATCCACGCCATCCATCTCATAGAGGACTTTGCCCGGCTGAATCTCGGCAACCCAGTACTCCGGGGAACCCTTGCCGTTACCCATCCGAACTTCAAGAGGCTTTTTGGAAATCGGCTTGTCCGGGAAAATCCGGATCCAAATGCGGCCGCCGCGCTTGATGTGCCGCGTCATGGCACGACGCGCCGCTTCAATCTGACGAGCCGTAAGCCGACCCCGGCCGATGGCCTTGAGGCCGTATTCGCCAAAACTCACCTTGGCGCCACGGGTAGCGAGCCCGGTATTGCGGCCCTTTTGTTCCTTGCGATACTTTCTGCGGGCAGGTTGCAGCATGTTTTACTCCTTGCCTTCTTTCGCCGCGCTATCGCCACCCTCGGCCTTGGCCGGGGCCTTGCGAACACGCTTGACGGGTGTCTTGGGCTCTGCAGCAACGACTTCCGGCTTGGCGTCCGGCTTTGTCTCTTCAGCCTTCTTGGTGGAGGTCCGGCGCGCTGGCTTGGCTTCGCCCTCGCCCTCGACCTTCGGCTTGCCCGGGCTACGCCGTGGCTTGCGCTGATCGTCGACAGCCGGTTCCGGCGTAGCCAACAGGACTTCGCTGCGGGACAGAATCTCACCCTTGAAAACCCACACCTTGATGCCGATGACGCCATAGGTGGTCTTCGCTTCGGAAGTGCCATAGTCAATGTCGGCACGCAGGGTATGCAAAGGCACGCGGCCCTCACGGTACCACTCGCGGCGTGCAATCTCGGCACCGTTGAGGCGTCCGGAACTCATGATCTTAATACCCTGGGCACCAAGGCGCATTGCATTCTGCATCGCGCGTTTCATTGCGCGGCGGAACATGATTCGCTTTTCCAACTGTTGCGCAATCGAATCGGCGATCAATTGGGCATCGGTTTCCGGCTTGCGAATCTCTTCGATATTCACGTGTACCGGCACCCCCATCTTGCGCTGGAGATCCGCCTTGAGGTGCTCGATGTCTTCACCCTTCTTGCCGATCACCACTCCGGGGCGAGCGCTATACACCGTAACTCTTGCATTCTTGGCCGGGCGCTCGATGACAACACGGCCAACGGACGCGTGCGCCAGTTTCTTTTTCAGGTAGTCGCGAACCTCAAGGTCTTCCTTGAGCATCTGTGGAAAAGTCTTGCTGCTGGAATACCAGCGCGAAGTCCAGTTGCGTGTGACCGAAAGACGAAAACCGGTCGGATGAATCTTTTGTCCCATGTGCCCTCCTTAATCGCCAACGGTCACGAAAATGTGACAGGTAGGCTTGAGGATGCTGTTGCCGCGTCCCTTGGCTCGCGCGGTAAAGCGCCTGAGCACAGTGCCCTTTTCGACATAAATGCGCGTGATCTTCAATGCATCGATATCCGCGCCGTCATTGTGTTCTGCGTTGGCGATAGCCGACTCAAGCACTTTCTTGATGATTCCGGCGCCCTTCTTGGGCGAAAATGCCAGAATGCTAAGTGCCTGATCTACCGGCTTGCCACGGACCAGATCGGCAACAAGACGGCCTTTTTGGGCGGAAAGTCGGACGCCGCGCAAGGTTGCGTTGGTTTCCATCATCGTTCCTTACTTCTTGGCGACGGCTTTTTTGCCGCCCGTGTGGCCCTTGAAGGTTCGCGTCAGCGCGAACTCGCCAAGTTTGTGACCAACCATGTTTTCCGACACATATACCGGAATATGCTGCTTGCCGTTATGCACTGCGATGGTCAGGCCCACGAAGTCCGGAAGAATGGTCGAGCGGCGCGACCAGGTCTTGATCGGGCGCTTGTCGTTGGAGGCGCGTGCTGCATCCACCCGCTTCAGCAGGTGGGCATCGATGAACGGGCCCTTCTTGATTGAACGTGCCATGTCTTACCTCTTACCTTTCGGCCTGCGTTGGACAATCATCACGTCCGTGCGCTTGTTGTTACGGGTACGGTAGCCCTTGGTCGGCTGACCCCACGGACTGACAGGAACGCGGCCCTCGCCGGTGCGCCCTTCGCCACCGCCATGCGGATGATCAACCGGGTTCATGGCCACGCCGCGTACCGTCGGCCGAATGCCACGCCAACGCATTGCGCCAGCCTTGCCGATCTTGCGCAGGCTGTGCTCTTCATTACCCACCTCACCAATCGTCGCGCGACACTCGACGTTGATGCGGCGGATTTCGCCGGAACGCAGCCTTATCTGCGCATAGGAACCTTCGCGCGCCAGAAGCTGAACTGAAGTGCCGGCGGAACGGGCAATCTGCGCGCCTTTTCCAGGCATCATTTCGACACAATGAATTGTCGTTCCGACAGGAATGCTGCGAATCGGCAGGGCGTTGCCCGGCTTGATCGGAGCCTCGGAGCCGCTGATGATCTCCTGGCCGACGACCATACCCTTGATGGCAATGACGTAACGACGTTCGCCGTCGGCGTAGAGCACCAGCGCAATATTGGCCGAGCGGTTCGGATCATACTGAAGACTTTCGACCTTGCCGGGGATCCCGTCCTTGTCGCGGCGGAAATCGATCACCCGGTAAAGCTTCTTGTGACCGCCACCCATGTGTCGCGTGGTGATATGGCCGTGCGCATTGCGCCCGGCGGTCCGGGTTTTCGCTTCAACAAGCTTGTCGTGCGGGCGACCCTTGTGCAGAGCCGGGTTAACAACCTTGACAACACCACGACGACCAGGCGAAGTCGGTTTGACTTTTACGAGAGCCATTTAAGCCGCCCCCCCTTCAGCAAAATTGATTTCCTGACCCGGCTTCAGGCAGACAAACGCCTTCCTGATGTCGCTGCGGCGACCGACATTGCGGCCGGCGCGCTTGACCTTGCCTTTGAGATTGGCAATCTGAACAGACTTGACCTCGACTTTGAACAGCATTTCCACGGCCGCCTTGACTTCGGGCTTGGTCGCGTCCGGCGTCACGATGAACACGACTTGTTCGTTCTTGTCGGCAATATAGGTGGCTTTTTCCGAAATCTGCGGAGCTACCAGCACCTGCAGCAAACGCTCCGGATTGAAATTCTTGCTCATGCCAGCATCTCCTCGATTTTGGCTACGGCGCCCTTGGTGAACAGCACCTTGGGAAAACGTACAAGGGATACCGGATCAGCCTGATGTGCTTCCAGCACCAAGACATTCGGCAAATTGCGGGATGCCAGCGCCAAGTTGTCGTCCAGACTGTCCGTCACGAGCAGCACGGAATCCAGACCCATGGCTTTCAGTTTCTGGGCAAACAGGCGCGTCTTCGGTGCCTCGATGGCGAAGTCATCAATCACGACCAGTTTGTCTTCGCGGGCCAGTTGGGACAGAATCGCCGCCAAACCTGCGCGATACATCTTGCGATTGACTTTCTGGGTGAAGTTCTCTTCCGGCGTGTTCGGAAAAATACGGCCACCGCCCCGCCAGATGGGCGAGGATGTCATACCGGCACGCGCACGCCCCGTTCCCTTTTGGCGAAACGGCTTCTTGGTGCTGTGATGTACTTCTTCGCGGTCTTTCTGCTTGCGATTACCGGCACGGGCATTGGCCTGGTAGGCGACGACCACCTGGTGCACCAGCGCCTCGTTGAATTCGCGGCCAAACAGTGCGTCTGACGCTGTCACGGTAGATGCGGCCTGACCTTGGGCATTGATTAGTGTAAGTTCCATTTCAACCCCGCTCTTTCGACGCCTTGATGGCCGGAGCGACAATCACATCGCCTCCCTTGGCGCCTGGTACCGCACCCCTGACCAGCAGAAGTTGGCGCGCCTCATCAATGCGGACGACTTCCAGATTCTGCGTCGTGCGCGCGACATCACCGAGGTGTCCGGCCATTTTCTTGCCGGGAAACACGCGACCAGGATCCTGCGCCATGCCGATGGAACCGGCAGAGTTGTGCGACAAGGAATTGCCGTGGGAGGCGCGGTTCGACGAAAAATGATGTCGGGTAATGGCACCCGCAAACCCCTTGCCGATCGATGTGCCGCTGACATCAACTTTCTGACCAACGCTGAAAATGCTTGCAGCCACCACATCGCCCGGCTTGAATCCAGCCAGTTGATCGGGTGCAACACGGAATTCCCTAAGAACTTCCCCGGCTTCGACGCCGGCCTTGGCGAGATGCCCCGCCGCGGGCTTGCTTACCCTGCTTGCGCGACGCTTGCCGAAGGTCACCTGAACGGCGGCATAACCATCCACCTCAGGTGTCTTTAATTGTGTGACGCGGTTATTCGACACATCGAGCACTGTCACCGGGATGGAAGAACCATCTTCGGCGAATACGCGCGTCATGCCGACCTTGCGTCCAACAAGGCCTAGACTCATTTTATTCTCCTAAACCCCGGCTACGATTGGCCGGGCCGACTTCGAAAATTCAGCGGCAAACATCCCCGCGACAGACGCCAAAAAACAGGCACCCCTGATACGAATTACTGCAACTTGATCTCGACATCCACACCAGCAGGAAGATCCAGCTTCATCAATGCGTCGACCGTCTTGTCGGTCGGATCGATGATGTCCATCAGGCGCAGATGGGTACGAATCTCGAACTGGTCCCGCGACGTCTTGTTCACGTGCGGCGAGCGCAATACGTCAAAACGCTCAATACGCGTTGGCAGCGGTACCGGGCCACGTACCACGGCACCAGTTCGCTTGGCCGTCTCGACAATTTCAAGCGCCGACTGATCAATCAGTCGATAGTCGAACGCCTTGAGGCGGATGCGTATCTTCTGGCTTTGCATGACAAATCCTTAAAGAGCAGGGTCGCAAATCGCGAAAGGGCGAGATTTTATCGCCGTTTTCGCTGTATTGCAATAAAAGTTATTCGATGACCTTGGCCACGACACCGGCGCCGACGGTACGACCGCCTTCACGGATGGCGAAACGCAGACCTTCTTCCATCGCGATCGGGGCGATCA
>VEPA01000226.1 GCA_012026675.1 Betaproteobacteria bacterium
ACATGAATCTGGAGATTGCCGCCGCGGCGCCGGTCCCTGCGCGAGGCGCGGCGGGAAGGTCGAGCGCGGCAAGCTGGAGCAGCGCGCCGACGGCGGCAATCTCCAGATTCATGTTGCACGGCGCGAGTGCGCCGCGGCCTTTTTCGCGCAGGGCGTTGCCCGTGAAGATCGGCGCCAGTACGCCGCCCTTGAGGACGTAGAGCATGATGATGGCGTAGATGGCCAGGCGCAGCGCCTGCGCGGCCAGAATCTGGTTGCCGCTCGATGCCGCGTGGTGATAGAGCAGGTCGGCCGCAAACATGGCCAGCAGGATGGGCAACAGCAGCAGATAGAGCCGGTTGGTTGCGCGCAGCAGTTGCGGCGTCAGCATGACGAGGAGGCTGGCGTAAAGCAGACCATCGGCCAGCGCCGGCAGGGGCGCGGGCAGGCCGGGGGATGCCCAGAAGGCGACGCGCCCGGACAGCCAAGTCACGACCAGCAGGATCAGTCGCCCGCCGCGGATTTCCTCAGTCCCGGCCCAGCTTGGCAACGCCGTCAGTACGATGCCGGTGATGATGGCCGCGGCGAAGCCGAAGATGAACTCGTGGCCGTGCTGCAGCTTCAGCGGCAGTTCGCCCGAGGGCGGGTTCCAGAGACCGAGAAACGCTCCCAGCCAGGCTGCGAGGAACAGCGGGGCATAGAGCGCGCCAAGGAAATAGAAGGGCCGGAAGGCACTCGTCCAGAGTGGCGATGAGGTCAAGGTTTGGCCGGGGAAGGGAGGGGACAGGCGGAATTATGCGCCATGCCACCGCCCTGCCGGCGGACAAGGTCGGCCGGGCGGAAGGGACAATCGAAGCGCGGTATGATCACTTCGTCATTCCCGAATGCCTTCCACCGAAGACTCGTGCCCATGAAACCGACCCTGACTTCCCGGCTGCCATCGTTCAGGAAAGCGGCGCTTGTAGTCGCCGGATTGATTGCCGCGCTGCTGTTGTTCCTCTGGCTGGCGTTGCCAGTCATCATCCAGTCCCAGGCTGAAAAATTCGTCCGCGAGAAGTCGGGTCATCGCCTGACGCTGGACCGGCCGCAGTTCAACCCCTTCAGCCTGGAGTTGCGCCTCGCCAACCTCAAGTTGAGCGATCCTGAGGGCAAGCCCCTGCTGGGGTTTCGCGCGCTGAACGTCGATGTTGCGGCCGCCAGCCTGCCGCGCCGTGCCGCGGTCTTCGATGCGATTCGCCTGGAAGGCCTCGAAGTCGCGCTTGTCGAACTGCCGGGTGGGAAAATCAACTGGAGCCGGTTGATCAACGCCCTGCAGGACAAGGAGGACAAGACGCCGTCCGCCGGCCTGCCGCGCTTCGACATCCGGAGCTTCGACCTGGTTGATGGCCGCCTGGATTTTGCCGACCGCCGCAGCGACCAGGGATTCGCCACCCGCGTCGAACCCCTGAACCTGAGCCTGTCGGACATTTCCACCCTGGCCGACGAAACTGGCAAATTCAGGCTCGAAGCCCGCACCTCCGCGGGTGCGCAGATCGCCCTCACGGGAACGATGGATCTCGATCCGGTGACTGTCAGCGGCAGCTTCAGCTTGCAGGAGTTGCAGTTGGGCCAGTTCGCGCCCTATCTCGGGGATTTCCTGGCCGCGGCGCCCGCCGGCGTGGCGGAGGTGCCGGCCAACTACCGCGCCGGCAATATCGGCGACAAGCTGGATGTCGTGGTGGACGGCCTCGAGGCGCGACTGACGGGCCTGCGCCTGCCGCTGGGCGCCGCCGGCAATGCGGGCGGTAACGCCGGCCTGTCCGTCGGCACGATTGCGGTCAAGGGCGGCAGCTTTGATCTGTCGCGACAAATCCTCGCCATCGGCTCGATTGCCCTCGGCGCTACCCGCCTGGAATTGCCGAAAGTCGATCGTTCGCTGGAACTGTCGACGGTGACGCTCGAAGGCGCGCGCATTGACCTGGCAGGGCGGCAGGCCATGATTGCCAGCCTGGCGCTCGCGGATGGCAGTGTTTTCGCGGTGCGCAAGCCCGAGGGCCACATCTTCCTGCTCGAGGGCCTGAAGGCGCTCGCCGCAGTGGGAACGCAGAAAAAGCAGGCTGCTTCGGACACGAAAGACGAAGCGGCTGCAGCGCCCTGGCGCTTCCGTCTCGACCAGGTGAGCGTTGCCGGACTCGATGTACTCATGCGCGACGAGAGCGTAAAGCCCGCCCTCGAAATCGGCTACGAAAAGATAGCCCTGAACGTGAAGGGCGTCAGCGAGGACCTCGGTGTCGCCCTGCCGGTGCGGCTCGCATTCAACGTCACCGGGGGAGGCCGCTTCGAGGGCGAGGGCAGCTACACGCCGGCCGGTCCGGTGGTCGACTTCAAGCTAAAGCTGGTCGATCTGGCGCTGAAACTGGTCGAGCCGCTGCTGGCCGGCAAGACGACACTGCGCATCGCCGACGGGCGCCTGTCCAGCCAGGGCCGGGCGACCTACGGCGCCAAAGGTGCCGAGCCTGGCTATCGCGGCGATTTTTCCTTGCGCGCCCTGCGCCTCAAGGAACAGGGGAGCGGCGAGGATATGGTGGCCTGGAAAGACCTCGCCACCCAGCAATTCACGGTTATGTCGACACGGCTCGATATCGGCGAACTGCGCCTCAACGGACTCGACACCAAGCTGATCATCAACAAGGACATGAGCATCAACCTGATGCGGGTGCTCAAGCCTCCGGCGACAGCGCAAGCCCCGGCTGCCGTGGCGCCGGCAGCTGCACCGGCAGAGGGCGCTGCCGCGGCTCCTGCAGCACCCGCCACACCCGCCGCCACCCCTGCGCCCGCGGCGACACCCGCTGCGGCACCTTACCTGGTGAATATCGATCGCCTGCGCTTCTTCAAGGGTGAGCTGGATTTTGCCGACCTTTCGCTGATGTTCCCTTTCGCCACGCGCATCCACGGCCTGCGCGGCAGCATCGGCAATCTTTCGTCGCGCCCCGGGACGCCGGGCCAGCTCGAACTCGAAGGCGAGGTGGATGAGTTCGGCATGGCGCGAGCGGTCGGCCAGGTCGATTTGTTCAATCCGACCGACAACATGGACATCAAGGTGATCTTCCGCAACGTCGATATGAGCCGGCTGACGCCTTATATGGCCACCTTTGCCGGCCGCAAGATCGAGTCCGGCAAGCTCTCGCTGGATCTCGAATACAAGATCAAGCAACGCCAGATGAAGGGCGACAACAAGGTCATCATCGATCGCCTGACCCTGGGCGAGCGCGTCGAGAGCCCGACCGCAATGTCATTGCCGCTCGATCTGGCGATCGCCATTCTGCAGGACTCGAATGGTCAGATAGAGCTCGGGCTTCCCGTTGCCGGCAGCCTAGACGACCCGCAGTTCAGCTATGGCCAGGTGATCTGGAAGGCGATCGCCAACGTCCTGACGAAGATCGTCACGGCGCCTTTCCGCGCGCTGGGGGCCTTGTTCGGTGGCAGCGGCGAGAAAATCGAGAGTATCGCTTTCGAACCCGGCGCACGGCAGCTGACGCCGCCCGAGCGGGAAAAAGTGCTGAAGATTGCCGAGATGCTTGGCAAACGACCGAAGCTGGCGCTGGCGGTGGGCGGCACTTACGCCGAAGCGGATCGCGTCGCCATCCAGGAGCTGCAGTTGCGTCGTGCCGTATTGACCCAATCCGGCCTGAGCCTGTCGGAAAAGGGCGATCCCGGCCCGATATCGCTGCGCCAGCCCAAGATCCAGGCCGCACTGGAAAGCCTGTATGCCGAGCGTTTCGGCAAGAGCGAACTGGCGGCATTGAAGCAGGGCTTTCGCAGTGCCAACCCGGGCCAGCTCGAGGAAGGCGTTGGCGAGAAGGTGATGTCGCGCCTGACCGGCCTGCTGCGGGAAAAGAAGACTCTTAACGAGGGCGAGGGCGCGCAGCTCAAGGGTGCGGACTTTTTCGCCGTGCTCTTCGAGCGGCTGCGCGAGAAGGAAAATGTCGGCGATGACATGCTGCAGGCGCTGGCCCAGGCGCGCGGCACGGGCGCGCTGGAGACCCTCAAGTCGGGCGGCGTCGCCCCGGAACGGCTGCAGCTGCTGCCGCCGGAAAAAGCTGAAAGCACCGACAACGGGGTGCCGCTCAAGTTGTCGCTCGAGGCCGACAAGAGCGGTGCCAAGGAAAACTGACCACGGCACGGTGCCGGAAAAAGTTATGTGTCCGGCTGAGCCGGAGAGGGTATCTCTTGTGGACCGTGCCGAGGCCACATCCCTTGGTGCCACGCCTCCAGGGCAGGGCTCGCCGCCACGACAATATGCATATATTGTAAGCTTCGGAAAACTATACGCATTCGAAGGGGAGATCGATGCTGAACGTCCGTTACTTCCGCCGGGCTTGCGGACTTGCCGCCATGTTCCTCGGCCTGACAGGTGTGCACGCTGCCGATGCGCCGCAGTCCGCGGCGCCGCTGCCAAGAACCGTGGCGGACATCACACGAATGTTGGCGGAGTACAAGGCTGACCCGAAGAAATCGGCAGAACAACTCGTCATTCTGGAGAGCAAGCCGCCGCAAACGGACTCGAAGAGGGACCTGGCGATGTATCACCTGAGACTCGCCAATGCGGCCGGCGAACTCGGGGCGCTGCAACGCCAGACCGAGCATATGCAAGCCGTCATCGATATTGGCGGCACGGAAGACCGGGGGTCTGAATTTAGTACCTTGCTCGCACTCGAGATTCGGATAGGCAATTACCAGCGGGGACTGGCCACCAGTCAGCGCTTTGTTGACGAGTTCGGCGGACGTCTTGGCCCCTACATATTCAAGACGGCGTTTCTAACCGGTCTCGGTGAATTCGAGCAGGCCAATGAAACCTTGCGCCTCGCAGAGCAAAAATTCAAAGAACTGCAATCCAGTCGTAACTGGGGCATGTGGAACAAGAACTGGGTTTTTTCGATCGAGATTCTCCGCGGCGTGGTTCTCTCGGCGCAAGGAAAGGAAGCGGCGGCCGAGGTTGCAGTTCGCACCGCCATTCAAGCCTCACAGGAAGACGAAGAAATAAACAAGCTCAGGCTTGCCAAGAACATTGCTACGCTTCCCCAGGGCCTGAGGGAATATCAAACCGATTTTCACCTGACGACCTTGGCGAGAATCCTGGTTAACCTCGGGAGGTTCACCGAAGCCGAACAGGCCGCGCGCGAGGCGTTCACTCGATCCGCGGCGCGAACCGGTGCCGGCTCCGTGGAATCGGTGCGTTTATTGCCGGCCCTTGCGCAAGTCCTTGCAGCTCAAGGCAGGACACAGGAAGCTGCGACCCTTGTTACCGCGACACTGCGCAACCTCGAGCAGCAGAACATCGCCCCCGACTCGGTCGCGATTATTGATTTGCGGCGCATTCGCGGCGATCTCATGGTGGCCGACGGGCGCTATCCGGAAGCCCTGCAGGAGTACCAGAAGATCCGGGAAGCGTTCGCTGCTTACCCGGAGGCCATCGAGAAGCTTGCCGGCGGCGACATCGGTTGGGCAATCGCACTGTTCAAGGCCGGCAAAGCCGATGAGGCTTCGACGATGCTGGACAGGCTGGTCGCCAAGAACCGGCAATGGCTCGGCGACAAGCACATCGATACGGCGGAACTGGTCGGCGTGCAGGCCATGAGCCTCGGCACCCGGGGCGACAAGAAAGGCGCTTTGGATGCGTTCCGCAGCGCATTGCCCGTCCTCCTGAATGCCGCGATCTCCGCCGGCGACGAATCCTCTCCCTTGCGTGCGCAGCGCCTGAGCCTGATTCTCGACGCCTATCTCGCGCTGCTTGCCGAAATCCGTGCCACCCCCCTCGAAACTGCCGCCGGGATCGACGCTGCCAGCGAAGGCTTTCGCATCGCCGACGCCCTGCGCGGCCAGAAGATCCAGGGTGCCGTCGCCGCCTCGGCCCTGCGTTCGGCGGCCAACGACCCGGCAATCGGCGCCGAAATTCGCAAGGAGCAGGATCTCGCCCAGGAATCCTCGGCCCTGCAGCGCATCCTGCGCGACCTGATGAATGCTCCGGCGGAAAAACAGTTGTCCAAGACCATCGGCGACATGAAGGCGCGCATCGAGAACATCCGGCAGGAGCGGACCATCATCCAGGCCGGCATCGAGAAGCGTTTTCCCGCCTACGCCAACCTGATCCGCCCGCAGCCGCCCAGCCTCGCCGAAGCGCGTGCGGTCCTGCGGCCGAATGAGGCGCTGATCAACATCTTCAGCACCGACACGGCAACCTTCCTGTGGGCCTTCAAGAAGGATGGCCCGGTGGCATTCGCCAGCACGAAGGGCAACCGGGGAGAACTCACGAAGCGCGTGCAGGGCTTGCGCAGGGCGCTTGACCTGGGCGACGCCGATCTCGCCAAAGGCATACCCGACTTCGATCTCGACGCCGCGTATCGCCTCTATGCCGACCTGCTGCTGCCGGTTGCCGCCGGCTGGCAGGGCGCGACAAATCTGCTGGTAGCGGCCAACGGCGCCCTGAGCCAGTTGCCGCTGGCGCTGCTGCCGACGCAGAAGGTCGTCGTCAAGGCCGATCCGAAACTGCCCTATACCCAATACAAGGACGTGCCCTGGCTGATCCGCCAGGCGGCTTTTACCCAACTGCCATCGGTGAATGCCCTGGTGTCCCTGCGGAAACTTCCTGTAGCCAGTGCCGAACGTGCCCCCTTCGTCGGCTTTGGCGATCCACAGTTCAGCGAAACCCCGATCCAGGTCGCAAGTTCCCGTGGCCGGCTGCGCAACCTGAGCATCTCCCGCCCGAGTCTGCGGGATCTGGAACAGGGCAAGTCCGTGGAATGGATGGACTATGGCAAGATTCCGCCCCTGCCCGATACCCGTGACGAAATCCTGGCCCTGGCCCAAGCCCTGCAGGCCAATACGGAAGCCGATGTCTTCCTCGGCAGCAAGGCCTCGAAGGAAAACCTGAAGAAGCTCGATCTCTCGAAACGCAGGGTGGTGGCTTTCGCCACCCACGGGGTACTGGCCGGCGATTTCCCCGGCGTCTCCGAACCGTCGCTGGCGCTCGCCAATCCGGGCGGCGGCAAGCATGGCTTGCTGACGCGGGAGGAAATCCTCGGCCTCAAGCTCGATGCCGACTGGGTGGTGCTAAGCGCATGCAACACGGCGGGCGGTGACGGTGAAGGGGCCGATGCGCTTTCAGGCCTGGGTCGCGGCTTCTTCTACGCAGGCAGCCGGGCACTGCTGGTCACACATTGGCCGGTCGAATCCGGCAGTGCAAAGACGCTGGTGACGGGAATATTCGAGCGCCAGGCCGGGGATCCGAAGCTGTCCCGGGCGGAAGCCCTGAGGCAATCCATGCTGGCGCTCATGCAAGCGAAGAGTCCCGACAACGCCTTCGCCTACGCGCACCCGATGTTCTGGGCGCCTTATGCACTGGTGGGTGAGGGCGGAGTCTGATGTTCAGTATGGAGGGTCGAGTCCCGAACCACTCCGGACACGAAGCCTCCCGCCCAACCGTCAGGCCGCAAGCGCCTCCTTCAATGTCGATTTCTCGAAAATCGCAATTAACTCTTCCCGCTTCGCTCGCGCCTGCGCTATCGACCGCTCCTTGACGGGACCGTAGCCGCGGATGAGGTCGGGGATGTTTGCCAGCGCTACCGCCGCATCCAGGTTGTCAGGTGCCAGCGCCTGCAGCATTTGCTCCACGGTTCGCTCGTATTCAGCGATCAGTTCCCGTTCCTGCCTCCGTTCGGCAATCTGGCCAAACGGGTTGAACGCGGTGCCGCGCAGGAACTTGAAGCGGGCGAGCAGCTTCATGGCCGGCAACAGCCAGGGACCGAAGCGGATCTTTTTCGGCTCCTCGCCGGGCTTGGCGCCGCGGCTCCAGGGCAGCGTCATGTGGAAGTTGAGGCTGTAGTCGCCTTCGAAGTTCTCCGCCAGCGACTGCTGGAATTCCGGATCGACGAACAGCCGCGCCACTTCGTATTCGTCCTTGTAGGCCAGCAGCTTGAAGTAGTTGCGCGCCACGGCTTCCGCCAGCGCCGTGTCGCCAGCGCCGACTTTCCGCACCCGTTCCACCAGGTCGACGTAGCGTCGGGCATAGGCGGCGTCCTGATAGGCGGTCAGGTAGTCGCGGCGTCGTTCAATCGTTTCGTCGAGATCGAGGGATGGCCTGTGCGCCGCGGCAGCAGGTTCGCCGGCGGCGATCAGCGCTTCGACGCCGAACGGGTCGAGGGCCGTGCGGCGTCCCCAGGCGAACGCCCGGCGATTGTCCTCGACCGCGGCGCCGTTGAGTTCTATCGCACGCAGCAGGGCCGCCGATGACAACGGAATCAGGCCGCGCTGGAAGGCGTAGCCGAGCATGAACATGTTGGTGGCAATAGAGTTTCCCATCAGGCGGGTGGCGAGCCTGCCGGCGTCGATGAAGCCGACGTTGCCGGCGCCGACGGCATCGACGATCGAGGTTTCCATCGCCCCTTCCGGAAACTCGCGGTCGGGATTGCGGATGAACTCGCCGGTGATCGTCCTGCCGGTATTCACGATTGCCTGGGTGTAGCCGCTGGCCGTCTTGGACAGCGCATCGTCGCTCACCGCCACGACAATATCGCAACCGAGCAGGAGCCGGGCTTCACCGGTGGCAATGCGTACGGAATGGAGCCGGTCCTGGCGATTGGCGAGGCGCACGTGCGACATCACCGCGCCGCCTTTTTGCGCCAGGCCGGTCATGTCCAGCACCGTGGCGGCCTTGCCTTCGAGGTGGGCCGCCATGCCGAGCAGGGCGCCGATGGTGACGACGCCGGTGCCGCCGACGCCGGCGATGAGGATGCCGTAGGGATCGCGCAGGCTTGGCGCAGCGGGTTCGGGGAGATTGGCAAAAGCGTCGGCATCCTGCTGCAGGCCCCGCCCACGGCGGACGCTCCCGCCATGCACCGTGACGATGCTCGGGCAGAAGCCCGCGACGCAGGAATAGTCCTTGTTGCATGAATGCTGGTCGATGGCCCGCTTGCGGCCGAACTCGGTGTCGACCGGAATCACGGCGAGGCAGTTGGACTTGAGGCTGCAGTCGCCGCAGCCCTCGCAGACGGCCTCGTTGATGAAGACACGCACGGCGGGGTCGGCGTAGGTGCCGCGCTTGCGCCGCCGGCGCTTTTCCGCGGCGCAGGTCTGGTCGTAGATGAGTGCGCTGACGCCCGGGGTTTCTCGCAGTTCGCGCTGCGCGGCGTCGAGTTCGTCGCGATGGCGGATCTCGACGCCGGGCGCGAAGTCGGTGACGCCCTTGTATTTCTCCGGCTCGTCGGACATCACGATGACGCGTTTGACATCTTCGGCGGCGAGCTGGCGCGTCAGTTGCGGCACCGTCAGCGTGCCGTCCAGCGGCTGGCCGCCGGTCATGGCGACGGCGTCGTTGAACAGCAGCTTGTAGGTGATATTGACCTTTGCCGCAACGGCGGCGCGGATCGCCAGGATGCCGGAATGGAAGTAGGTGCCGTCGCCCATGTTGGCGAAGATGTGCTGCGTCCCGCTGTGGCCGGACACGCCCAGCCAGGCCGCGCCTTCGCCGCCCATGTGGGAAATGGTCAGCGTGTTGCGGCCCATCATCACGGCCATCAGGTGGCAGCCGACGCCGCCCAGGGCGCAACTGCCCTCGGGCACCTTGGTCGATTGGTTGTGCGGGCAGCCCGGGCAGAACCAGGGTGTGCGCATCATCGACGCCCTGGGCTTGGCGAGGGCGCTGGCCGTGTTGTCGAGGAAGGCGATGTAGTCGGAAATGCGCTTCGCCTTGTGGAAGCGCCCGATGCGCGAGGCGATGGCGCGCGCGACCAGGGCCGGCGTCAGCTCGGCGGTGGGGGCCAGCAGCCAGCGGCTGACCGGCACCGGCCACTCGCCGGATTCGTCGTACTTGCCGACGATGCGCGGGCGCACATCCCGGCCTTTTTCATCGGTCCAGTTGTAGAGCATTTCCTTCAACTGGTATTCGATGATCTGGCGCTTCTCTTCGACCACCAGGATTTCATCCAGGCCTTCGGCGAAGTGGCGCACAGAGTCGGCCTCGAGCGGCCAGGGCATGCCCACCTTGAACAGGCGCAGCCCGATTTCGGCGGCGTATTGCTCGTCGATGCCCATGTCGTCGAGTGCCTGGCGCACATCGAGCCAGGCCTTGCCGCAGGCGATGATGCCGAGGCGCGGCCGCGGGCTGTCGAAGACCATACGGTTGAGCCGGTTGGCGCGGGCGTAGGCGATCGCCGCGTAGACCTTGAACTCCTGCAGGCGGTGCTCCTGGGCCAGCTGCGGATCGGGCCAGCGCAGATGCACGCCGTCCGGCGGCAGGCGGAAATCCTCGGGGATCACGACCTGGATGCGCTGCGGGTCGATGTCCACGATGGCCGAGCTTTCGGCGGTATCCGAGGTCAGTTTCAGCGCCACCCAGCAGCCGGAGTAGCGCGACATGGCCCAGCCGTGCAGGCCGAAATCGAGGTATTCCTGCAGGTCGGCCGGCGCCAGCACCGGAATGCCGCAGGCGGAGAAACTGTGCTCGCTCTGGTGGGCCACGGCCGACGAACGCGCGGCGGGGTCGTCGCCGGCAACCAGCAGCACGCCGCCGTGCCTTGCACTGCCGGCATGGTTGGCGTGCTTGAAGACGTCGCCGCAGCGGTCGACGCCCGGCCCCTTGCCGTACCACATGGAAAAGATGCCGTCGAACTTCGGCTGCGGAAACAGGTGCAGCTGCTGCGTGCCCCAGATCGCCGTGGCGGCGATGTCCTCGTTCAATCCCGGCTGGAAGCTGATGTCGTGCTGCTTGAGGAAGGGCGCGGCGGCGTGCAACGCGGTGGCGAGGCCGCCCAGCGGCGAGCCGCGGTAACCGGAAACATAGCCCGCGGTATGCAGGCCGGCGCTGCGGTCCCGTGCATGTTGCAGCATGGGCAGGCGCGCCAGGGCCTGCATGCCGGTGAGGAAGACGCGGCCATGCTCCTGGCGGTACTTGTCTTCAAGTGAAACGTTTGCAAGGTCCATCTGGTCCCCCTTGGGGCTGGGACGTGCGCTTTTGCAGCATTGCGCGGCATCCGTCACATGCGCGACCCGTGGCGGTTCGCGCGCTCAAGCTCACGGGCGATGGCGGGAAGATCGCGAGCCGTGGGTGGTCGTGCACCACCAGGTTCTGTAACGCGTCGAAATCCTGTGGGAAAGCGTCATGGACGGGTTGCCTCGTCATTGCGGCGGCCGGACTGAAAGTTGATTGCTGTGTGCGGCATGAAATCGCCCGTCATCCGGCGATGACGCCCTGGTCCCTGAGGCTGGCGCATGCCTCTGCCGTGATTCCTGCCGCCTTGAGCACCGCCATGGTGTCCTCGCCGTACTTGGCCGGGAATTTGAGTTCGGTCGTCATGCCGGGCATATCCACCGCCATGGGCTGCATGCGCAAGGTCTTGCCATTGGGCGCCCGCGTCGTTGTGAGCCGACTGTTGACGGCCGGCATTTCGCGCACGGCCGGAATGTCATGGATAGGTGCATGGGGGATGGTCGCCTTGCGGAAGTCGGCGGCGATCTCGGCGGTAGCGTGCTGGCGCGTCACCGCCGCCATGTCGCGATGGATGGCTACGCGTTCGCGCACGCGGCCCTCGTTGGTGGCGCGCACGGCGTTGGCGACCGGGGCAAAGTAGGGAATCTCGGTCAGGCGCCGCCACTGCACGTCGCTGCCGATGGCCATGTATATGAAGCCGTCTGCCGTCGGATAGACATTGGTCGGAATGAACTTGCGATGCTCGTTGCCGCAGCGCGTGACTTCGGACGGATCGCAGTCGAAGTCGAGCAGGGGCAGGGTGGTGATCAGCCAGGACGCGGCGGCCTGCAGCATCGAGACGTCGAGGCGGCTGCCTTTCCCCGTTTCGGCGCGTTCCAGCAGTGCCATCATGACGCCGGCGTAGACCTCGTCGCCGGCCGTGAGGTCGATCTGCGGCACGCCGGACAGCGTCGGCGGGCCGTCGGCGTGGCCCGTCAGTTCCATGTAGCCGGCCATGGCCTGGATCACCGGATCGTAGCCGGGTGCATCGGGGTATTCCGGGCCCATGGCCGAGATGCCGGCCCAGATCAGGTCGGGCTTCACCGCGGATAGGCTTTCATAGTCGATGCCGAGTTGCTTGTAGCGCTTGGGCACGGTGTTGCAGCAGAAGATGTCGACATCGAGGTCCACGATCAGCTTGCGCAACAGCTCCTGGCCCTTGGGATCCTTGAGGTTGATTGCGATCGCTTCCTTGCCGACGTTGGGCGCGATGAAATAGCTGCGCCGGTCGTCATCGACCACCTTGCCGCCGATGTAGCGGTTCGGGTCGCCCGGCAGGCCGTCGCCGCTGGGTGTCGACTCGATGCGGATCACACGCCAGCCGAGCTGGGCGAAACGCAGCGTCGCATAGGGCAGGCTGAGCGCCTGCTCCATTGACTGGACGGTACGGCGCTTCATGCTGCCCCCGCTGGGCCGCCCCGAGGGGGCAGCGAGTCAAGAACCGGAAGCCGCGCCTTGCGCGGCTGAACCGTAGTCTTCCCTTCCCGCGGGGAAGGGGTTGGGGGATAGGTTCTCATCACTCAGCTTTCCAGGGCTTCCAGTACAGCTTCGGCGTCTGGCCGTGGAGCGCGCGGTAGACTTTTTCGGGGGTGAAGGGCAGCTCAAACATGCGCACGCCGGTGGCATTGGCGATGGCATTCGCGGCCGCCGCAGCCATGCAGATCGCCGGCGCCTCGCCGACGCCCTTGGCGCCCTGCGGTCCCTCGCCGTCCATCGATTCGATGAAGGCGATGTCCATCTCGGGGATCTCCGGCGCGGTGACCAGCTTGTAGTCGCGGAAATTGGGGTTCTTCATGACCCCGTGTTCGATCATCAGGTCTTCGGTGAAGGCATAGCCCTGGCCCATGACCACGCCGCCCTCGATCTGGCCCTCGATGCCGAGCCGGTTCAGCACGCGGCCGACGTCATGGGCGCCGGTGACCTTGAGCAACTTGATGAAGCCGGTGTCGGTGTCGACCTCGATTTCCACCACCTGGGTGCCCCACGCATAGGCTGCCGAGACATCGCCCTTGAAGCCCTTGTCCTGATGCACGCTGGGCGGCTCGTAGTAGAAGGTCGTCATCACCAGTTCGGCCTTGTCCTGGAAATGCAGGTTGCGCAACAGCTTCGAGAGTTCGATCACGGCTTCGCCGCTGCCGCTGCGTATGACGAAGCCGCCGCGCAGATCGAGATCGCTTTCGGCACACTCGAATTTTTTCGCGGCCACCGCGAGAATCTTGCTCTTGGCTTTCTTCGCCGCGCCGATCGCCGAGTTGCCGGCAATGAAGGTGGTGCGGCTGGCATGCACGCCGACGTCCCAGGGCGTGATGGCGGTGTCGTTGTTGACCACGGTGATGGCTGAAATCGGCAGGCCGAGTTCTTCGCAGACCAGCTGCGAGAGCACGGTTTCCGAGCCCTGGCCGATTTCCGAGGCGCCGGTGATCAGTGTCACGTTGGCGAAGTCGTCCATCTTGAGGATGGTGCCGCAGCCATCCGACGGGTAGATCTTGGCGCCGCCGCCGACGTGCAGCATCGAGGCCATGCCGATGCCGCGTTTGATGTTGCCAGGTTTGGCCTGATCGGCTTTGTTCAGGGCGAATTTCCGCGAGAAATCGCTGCGGGATGCGGCGGTCGTGATGCATTCCTTGAAGCCGCAGCGCTTGAAGCTCATGCCCTGGCCGGAGACCTCGCCCGAATCCTGTGCGTTCTTCATGCGGAATTCGAGCGGATCCATGCCGATCGCCTCGGCCAGCATGTCCATGTGCTGCTCGATGGCGAAGGTGGCCTGCAGGTTGCCGTAACCGCGGAAGGACCCGGCATAGGGGTTGTTGGTGTACACCGCGGCCGTGTGGTAATCGCAATGCGGCACTCGGTAGAGCGAGGAGAAGGTCTGCATCATGACGAAGGGCGTGGTCGCGCCCCAGGAGGTGTAGGCGCCGTTGTCGTGCAGCGTATGCACCTGGCGGAAGGTCAGCGTGCCGTCCTTCTTGCAGCCCGAACGCAAGGTCAGCAGAACCGGCTGGCGCGTCGGCGAGGCGAGGAACTCCTCCTCGCGGGTGAACAGCATCTTCACCGGCCGCCTGGCGGCGCGCGCCAGGTAGAGGCAGATCACCTCGAAGGGGTAGATGTCGAGCTTGGAGCCGAAGCCGCCGCCGATCGGCGGCTGGATGATGCGGATGCGCGCCGGGTCGATGTTGAGGTACTCGGCGAACTCGCGCTTGTGCAGGAAGGGCACCTGGGTGTTCGA
>VEPA01000198.1 GCA_012026675.1 Betaproteobacteria bacterium
ATCAGTATCCCGGCCAGGCAGCCGTTTTCGTACGGCCGGAATCCGACCGCCTGCACCCGCAGCGCGATATTGTTGAGCGGCAGGTCGGCCATGCGCGTGCGGGCGATGCGGGCGAAAGCCGCCTCGAGCGAGCGAACGGCCTCAGTCGGCGCCATCGTCGAGCAGCAGAACGCGCTCGCGCGCTGCCTCGCACCCGGGACAAACCCAGTTCGCGGGCAGGGCCGCAAAAGCAGTGCCGGGCGGAATCTGCCCAATCGGATCGCCCTCGCTGGGGTCATATACCTGCCAGCAGACGCCGCACTCGAACAGGGCCAGCGGGTTGGCGACGCCCTCGCCCCCGGTGCGTTCGAAGGAACCTTCGGGGAACTTCATGACGTCGGACCGATGGCGCTTTCAATGGAGACGATCCACTCGTCGAGGCGCACGATGGTTTCCGCGTGGTCCTCGGCCGCGGCCAGCGCCACCGCCGGCAGATCGACGATTTCGATCGAGTTCAGGATCAGCTTTTCCATGTTGTTGAAGTACTGCACCCACCAGACATACGGCAGAGCCGTCGCCGTGATGCGGCAGTTGCCGAAGCCACGCGAGAGGATGGAAAAGGAGATGCGGCCGAGCTGTTCGTCGAGCCAGGCCAGATCGTCAGGCGTCGCCGGCAGCAGCGAGAGGTTGATGACATGGGCGGCACGCCCCACGCGCCACAGCGCCGACAGGCTGCGGATCTCGTGCAGCAGGGCCGGCGCGTTCATCAGCCCGGGCGGTGGCACGGCAATGGCTGCAGCAGGGAGTTCGCGCTCCAGCGCGACCGCACGCAGGTCCAGCGGAAAGGCGCTGGCCTCGACATCGTCGATGCCCTCGCCGCGGATGCGCCAGATGCCGGTGAAGGCGGTTTCCTGGGCGCGCAGATCGCCGGCGGTGAGCACGCTGACCTCGCCCTCGCCGAGCAGTTCGTTGATCTCGTCCCGTATCGCCGGCGCGTAGCCAAGCAGCGAAAAGCGCAGCGGCTGCGTCACCAGCGACGAACTGGCGCGCAGGCCCGCCAGCAATTCGCGCAGGAAGGCCAGCGCCGGCCCGGCGACCTCGGGCGGCGCATCGAGTTCGCTTTGCGGCGGGCGGAAGGCATGCACGTCGTTGGGCAGGTCGAGCGTGATCAGCACCTCGTCCAGCGGCTGCGAACCGGGGCCTATGCTCGGCTGCCAGGCGACGACGGGAATCGGAAAAGTCATCATGGCTCTGCTCCTCGGGCGTCAGTGGCAATGGGAATCACAATGGGAAGCGGCGTCGGCGCTCATGACCGGGATGCCTATCCCCGGCGGGCGCGAAGGCGGTGCCGAAAACAATTCCGGCAGCAGGCGGACATAGGCGCTCCAGTCCTTGAGGCCTTCGACCGTGCCGAGGTATGCGCCGTCGCGCAGGCCGAGCAGCGCCGGCCAGATGCGTATGCCGTAGCGCGCCGCCAGGCTGCGCGCGGTGACGGGCGGCAGCAGGCCGACACGGACCTTGGCCTCCATGCGCAGCAGGGCCTCGGGCAGGATCACGGTCAGGTCCCAGGTTTCCGGCACCTTGGCCGGATCGTCGGCGAACAGGATCAGCGTCGTGCCCGGCGCCTCGGCGAATTCGGCGAAGGATTCCGCGTCGAGCAGGCTGTAGCCATGGCGGGCCTGAAGGATGGCGAAGCGCTCTTGCAGGCGTTCGATGCCCGGTGATTTCATTGCAGACTCCTCAGAGGGTCGGGCCGAAGAAATTCCGGCAGTTGCGGTTCGCGGTCAATCAGGTCGGCGAAACCGGCGTGGATCATCGCGTCGACGCTGCCTGTGCCGTTCAGGATGGATTCGAGCGCCGTCAGCGCCTCCTCGACTTGAGCGGCGCGCCCGGCGTCGACCACTTCGCGCGCGGCACCAAGAAAACTAAGGATCCACTGCCCCGACTGCAGCGGCCCGGTGATCAGCGTATCGACGCGCTCGACACCGTTGCGCCCTTCGCAGAGCGCGGTGCTGCCTTCCATCCGGATGACTTGCATTGGTAGCGCCAGGCACATATCAGGGGGTGCTCCATTGTTCTACGTAACTCATCGCCACGCCAAGGACGGCGGGCATCCGGTTCCGTCCATGTCCTCCCTCGCGGGCTGCGCCCGCTCCTCCCCCTTTACTTCCCGGACCCGGATACCCGCCATCCTTAGCGGGATTGGTCCGCGACTTACAACCGCAAAAAGGCAACACCGTCACCTGATCGGGACGGTGGGGCGTTCTGCGCAGCGAAGTAAAGAAGGAGGAGACGCCCGCAGGGCGCCGACGGGTGACATGAGCAGCGCAGAATGCCCCGCCGTCCCGATCTCGCACCACCGCCAAAACCGCGACGCTTTTCATCCCACGCACCCCAAAACCCGTGAATCGCCAATACGGCTGGCAGACTCGGCCGACGGACGCCCCGCCTCGTAGGCTGACATTCCCAACGCCGTGTCACCAGCGCCGACTTTCGATTCACGCGCTTCAACCGCATAACCCCAGTCACTCAGCTGCCCGACCGCCAGCGCCACGGAATCGTCGAGTCGCGCCTTGACCACCGGCCGCAGGCTGCCGCCATAGTCGTCGAGTTGTTCCGGCTGCACGCCAATCAACAACATCTGCTGCGGCAACTGCCCGGTCAGGTCGGCCGCGGCGATGACTTCCTGGAAGCCGGTCTGGTGCAGGCTCATCTTCTTGGCGCCCATGAAGCGCGGCACCTGATCGCCTTCGACGCGCTTCAACGTGCCGGGTTCGAGGCCATAGTCGACGGCATCGAACACGATCAGCCGGCGTGCGCCCTGCACATAGGGCAGCAGGTAGAGGCCCTGGGTGCCCCCGTCCATCACGCGCACACCGGGCGGCATGGACCAGTCAGCAGCAAGCTTTTCGACGCAGCGCACGCCGAAGCCCTCGTCGGCCCAAAGCAGGTTGCCGATGCCGAGCACCAGGACTTCGCAATCGAACTCGTCCATGCTCATCGCGATCAATCCTTGAACATGCGCCAGCCGGAGATCATTGTGGAAATCAGCGACTGCCGACTCATGATGTCTTCGCGGATCGCGGCATAGACGTGCATCATCACGAAAGTCATCATGATCCACATGCCCAGCCGGTGCAGGCTGTGGGTCTGCATCGAGCCGCCCAGCGCGGGAATCACCCAGCCGAACAGCCGGTCCTGCCACGAACCCAGCCCTGCCCCCTCGCCATACAGCGCGAAGCCGGTGAATAACATGCCGGTAGCGAGCAGCGTGAAGAAGAAGAACATCATCAGCTGCGCCATCGGGTTGTGGCCGACGTATTTCTTCGGCGTCTTCTCGATGAACAAATACCAGCGCAGCTCGTAGAACACCTCGCTCCACCACTGCGCATTGGTGATCGGCAGCAGGTAAATCTGCTTCGCGTGGTGGTTGCCGACAAAGGCCCAGTAGATGCGGCCGAGGATGCCAACGGCAAAGATGTAGGCGGCGGCGAAATGGGCGAAGCGGATGTAGCCGAACAGGAAATTGTCCGAAGCCTCGCCCGGCATCGTCGGCGGCGGCTGGCCGATGAAGTAGCCGGTGACGGCCAGCACCGTCAGCGCCAGCGCATTGATCCAGTGCCACAGCCGCACCGGCGCTTCATAGACGTAGATCGAACGTACCTGGCGCCCGTGGCGTTCGGCTTCCAGCATGTCTTGTTGCGAAAGCATGATTGCCTCCTTTATGTCCGATCGATATCAGCGAACTTTCACCGAGCTCATTTCCTGCCCGTCCGGCGACATCACGTGCGTCGAGCAGGCCAGGCAGGGATCGAAGGAATGGATGGCGCGCAGGAGCTCCAGCGGCTCGTCGGCCTTGGCCAGCGGCGTGTTCATCAGGCTGGCCTCGTTGGCGCCGAGCTGGCCCTTGGCATCGCGCGGACTGCCGGTCCAGGTGGTCGGCACCACGCACTGGTAATTCTCGATCTTGCCGTCCTTGATCCTGATCCAGTGGCCCAGCGAGCCGCGCGGCGCGCGGCATCGAGTGCCTGTACTGCGAGGACCAGCAGCAAACGCAGTTAGCCAAGCTGGTGGCCAACATCA
>VEPA01000153.1 GCA_012026675.1 Betaproteobacteria bacterium
CGCAAGGGCTTTCCGGCCTGCTGGCCGACAGCTACACGCTGTACCTGATGACCCACAACTTCCACTGGAACGTCACCGGGCCGATGTTCAACACCCTGCACCTGATGTTCATGGGGCAATACACCGAGCAGTGGACCGCGCTAGACCTGATCGCCGAACGCATCCGCGCGCTGGGCCATCCGGCGCCCGGCACCTACAAGGAATTCGTCAAGCTGGCGACCATCAAGGAAGTCGACGGCCAGCCGAAGGCGCTGGACATGGTGCGTCACCTCGTCGCCGCGCAGGAAGCCACGGCGCGCACCGCGCGCAAACTGTTCCCGCTGGTGGACAAGGCCAACGACCAGCCCAGTGCGGACCTGCTGACGCAACGCATCGAAGTGCACGAGAAGACGGCCTGGATGCTGCGCAGCCTGCTTGAGGAGTAGGGAATGAGGTTGGCGGCGCGAAAGCGCCGTCTCGCCAACGCCGACTTTTCGGAACCACATCCGTTCGGACGCGGGTGTCCGTTCTAGCTGGCGTCGAAGCCCGCTTCTTCGATTGCGGCCTTGAGCTGGTCGCGGCTGACTATGCCGGCGTCGAACTCGACCACCGCCTGCTTCTGCTCCAGCGAAACTTCCGCCTTGGCCACGCCATCGAGCGCTGTCAATACGCCGGTCACGCTTTTCACGCAGCCGCCGCAGGACATGCCGTCCACCTTGATTGTCGTCGTTTCCATATCAGTCCTTGTTTGCTTGCCACCTGCGCAACAGCAGGGAATTGCTTACCACCGACACCGAACTCATCGCCATCGCCGCACCGGCGATCACCGGGTTCAACATGCCCAGCGCCGCCAGCGGAATGCCGAGCACGTTATAGATGAAGGCGAAGAACAGATTCTGCCGGATCTTCGCCAGCGTCGCGCGCGACAGCGAAATCGCGTCGGCCACGCTGCCGAGGTCATCGCGCATCAGGGTGATGTCCGCCGCCTGCATCGCGACGTCGGAACCCGCCGCCATGGCGAAGCTGACATCCGCCGCGGCCAGCGCCGGCGCATCGTTGATGCCGTCGCCGGCCATGCCGACCAGGCGGCCGGCGCCCTTGAGTTTGTTCACTGCCGCCGCCTTGTCGCCGGGCAGCACCTCCGCCTCGATATGTTCGATGCCGGCTTCCTGCGCCACGGCCTTGGCGGTGCCGGCGTTGTCGCCAGTCAGCATCACCACCTCGATGCCGAGGCGGTTCAAGCGCGCTACCGCCGCGCGCGAGGTGGCACGCAGCGGATCGGCGATGCCGATGAAGCCGAGAGGCACATCGTCGGCCACCACGGCGACCACGCTGCGACCGGCCTGCGCCAGCGCCTCGGCCTCGGATGCGGACCAGCCCTGCTCCTTCATCCATGTCACGGAGCCGAGTCGCACGCGGCGACCATCGACTTCGCCGGCAAGGCCGCGACCCGCGGTAGTCACGACGTTCAGCGGCGACGCCAACACCAGTCCATCCTCCTTCGCCCGCGTCACGATCGCGGCGGCGAGCGGATGCGTCGAGCCCTGCTCAAGGCTGGCGGCAAGTTGCAGCAAGGCCGCCGTATCGCCTGCGCCGACTCTTACGACATCCGTGACCACCGGCCGTCCCTCGGTCAACGTACCGGTCTTGTCCACTACCAGCACCTTGAGCTTCTCAGCCAGTTCCAGCGCCTGGGCATTGCGGATCAGCACGCCGGCTTTGGCGCCCTGACCGGTGCCAACCATGATCGCGGTCGGCGTCGCCAGGCCCAGCGCGCAGGGACAGGCGATGACCAGTACCGCCACGGCATTCACCAGCGCCTGCGTGAAGTCGCTGGCCAGCACCCACCAGCCGACGAAAGTCAGCAGCGCAATCGCCACCACGACCGGCACGAAGATCGCCGAAACCTTGTCCGCCAGGCGCTGCACCGGCGCCTTGGAGCCCTGCGCTTCCTCGACCAGGCGGATGATGC
>VEPA01000101.1 GCA_012026675.1 Betaproteobacteria bacterium
GTTTGTTTCCCTGAAACCTATTATGCGACTTATGCGCCGGCAATTGCCTTCCAGCCGGGCGTGGCGGCGGGGCCGGCCGGCCCGCCGCCGCGCACCGGCAGATGCAGCAGTGCCAGTCCCTGGGTAAATGCGGCACGCCTGACCAGGGTGTATTTCAGCATCCAGCCGGCGGCAACCACCATGAGTCCGGCGGCAAAAACCAGTCCAGCCCGCCCCGGCATGCCTCCCAGCGCCGCCCCGATGGCAAGCGCGGGCAACACGTGGCCGACCACGATGAAGCGCGAGTCAAAATCCCCCAGCACCTTCAATGCGCCCTCCGGTGCGCCATCCGCGGCCAGCCCCGCCAGATACATTTTCCAGGCGATAGCCCGCAGGACGATCAATCCGGCCAGGACAGTCAAGGCCGAAACGCTGCCGGTCCCGGATGAAAACGCCATGACGCACGCCAGGAAACCCTCGCCCTCGGCCAAACCCGTGGCAACCATCAAGGGAATGCTGCGCGGCTGACGCCAGGTCGGGATCCCCTTGTTGGCGGCCAGGATTCGCGCCTGGCTGTAGAGGAAAGCCAGGCCCAGAAGTCCGGCCAGGGTGATCAGCGATTGTTGCAGCGTGAGCAAGGCCAGGCCGCCGACGGCAAACAGCACCAGTGCGACGACCGCCTCGCGCGTCATCCATGAGGTAGCGACATGGCGATAGACGTTCAGCGCGCGCCACGGCCGCCCGATCTCGAACCAGACGCAGGTCAGGCCGCCGCCGATCAAGGCCAGCGCCAGCACGAAGCCGATCCGGGTCGCATCGGCTCCAGCCCCGGCCAGCGATACGGCCAGCAACAAGCCGCCCCCGGCGCCGCCGGCAATGAAGTTCGCGGCCGCGCGCCAGTCCCAGTTGCGCTGCTGCCGCGGCGCCACCCGGTCGGAGATTCTCTTGTCCGGTTTCTTCATGACTGATTCCATATGTAGTACACGCCGGGCTCGGTACCGAGTTCTTCGTGCATGCGGTAGTGCTGCGTGCGAGCCAGCAGCTGGCTGACATTGCTTTCCGGATCCTCTATGTCGCCGAACTCCATGGCGCCGGCAATGCATGAATTGACGCACGCGGGAGTGACTTCGGGATGCACGCCGGGAACGCGCCCGGTAACGGCCGCCTCGTCGATACGGTCCTTGCATAAGCTGCACTTCATCGAAACCGCGATCCGTGACGGGTCGAATCCCATGGCTTCGGAAGCCAGCGGCTGGTCGCCGTAGGAAAAATGCGAAGCGTGGACAATCGAACGCGCATCGTAAGGACAAGCCATGACGCAGTTGGCGCAGCCGATGCACAGATCGTAGTCGATCGCCACCAGGCCATCGGCACGCTTGGTGGTGGCCTTGGTCGGACAGACCTCCTCGCAGGGCGGATTGCCGCAATGCATGCAGGCCATGGGCAGGAAAGTGCGGCGCACATCGGGAAATTCGCCGGTTTCGATGTCGAGCACACGCCGCCACTGAATACCCGGCGGTGTCGCATTGGCGCCCTTGCAGGCGGCCGTGCAGGTCTGGCAGCCTACGCAGCGGCGCAGGTCGATGGTGGTTACATAGCGGGTCATGGTTGGACGGCCTCCAATTTGCGCACCTGGACCTTGACGATGTCCGCGCCGGAACCCGTGGCATCGGTCAGTTCCAGCGACATGGGGGCAATCGTGTTGAGACTGGGATTGTCAAGATCCTTTGCAAACGGCTGGGCCCAGTGGTCGAACTGCCCAAGGATCACCAGGGTATCCGGCCGCACCCCCTGCGCCAGGATTGCAGCGCCGTAGGTGGCACCGATATGGGAACGTACTTCGATGCGGTCGCCTTCGGCGATGCCATAGCGCGCCGCGGTTTTCGCGTTCATGATCACGCCGCCATGGCCGCGAATGTTCTGCGACACCTCGCGCATCAGTTCGATGCCGACGTTGCCGCCAGCGTGATATTGCATGCTCTTGCTGGCGAGCAGCCACAGCGGATAGTCCTCGACCTTCGCGCCGGCATTGACCAACGCCGCATCCCAGCGTCCGGGAACGTCATGCCATTCCGGCAGGGCGACATACTCCGAAAGTTGGTGGTCCCACCAGGTCATCTTGTTCTCGTGCAACCGATTCCTGAGTTCGCGACCGACACGCAGCAAACGCTCCTGATATGGCAGTTCGTAACGCAAGCCCTGCTTTTCCATGGTCGGCGACAGGTACCACTCCAGCCGCGACATCGGCACCGTATAGAAGCCGTGCTCCTTGAACCACTCCAGATCGTGTGTTTCCCTGCCTTCGGACAGCGAGGTCGTGGCTGCGCGGCATACCGAATCCCAGATCACCTCCGGAGTGTGCTCCACCTTCGGGTCCAGGCTGAAATCGTAATCGGCGCCCTTGAGCGGAGAGACGCCGGCCGCGCCGCGATTGATCGCATCGTTGTATTGTTCGAGCAGGCCCATGCGCTTCGCCAGTTCAGTGGTGATCCAGGTGAAGTCGCGGGTGTCGCCTTGCGCCTCGACGGCCTTCTGCCGCAGCGCGACGCCCTTGTGGTTCCAGAACTGCTCCATGAACTTGGTGCCGCCCACGCGAATCATTAGCGCCGATTCGAGATCTGTCGCTTCCGGCAAGAGCAGGTCGGCCATGTAGTTGGTTTCGTCGACCGTGTAGGCGAAGGCGACCGTAAAGGGGAAGGTGGCAATGGTCTTGACCAGGGTCTGGGTTTCCCAGAACGAGATCGCCGGGTTGGTGCGGTAGATGATCCAGACATCCGGCAGTGTCGGCTGCGGCATGTCCGATCCGGCCGGCTGTTCGCGCTGGAACATCCACGCCAGTTGCGTCGGGCCCAGGGCCTGGCTCCACGCGGTATTGCCGACGATGGGTACCAGTGTCTTGTGCATGTTGCGCCCGGTCGGTTTGACCGCCCAGTTGGCCTTGTCGGTGGCGTTGAATTTCTGCGCCATGAAGCCGTCTTCGCCCGGCAGCACGCTCTTGTGGCGGTTGTCGTGCGGCCGATTCAGGCGCACCGTGGTGCCCAGCGTGCCGCCGGGATTCTCCAGCGCGCCGACCAGCACGGCCAGCACGGTGCGCGCCCAGCAGCATTCGAAGGCGCCCCAGCCGTTGTTAACCGACTTGCCGAGAATCACGGCAACCGGCCTCAGGGGCAGCGTGACGCCGTCGATCACCGTGGTGGCGCCTACGCTGGCGTTTTCCAGATATTCATTGGCGATGCGACGGATGTTCGCCGCGGGCACGTCGCACACGGTCGAGGCCCATTCCGGCGAATACTTTTCGATATGCTCGACCAGCTTGCTGAAAGCGGTCACGCCCTCGACGCTGTCCAGTTCCCGCACATCTTCATCAGCATCGACGCTGACTGCCCCGTTTACCGTGAATTTTCCCGATAGAGCTGGCACCGCGCCGGCGGTATCGAAGGGCACGGCCTTGCCCGACACCGTGTCCCAGAGCAGCGGCTTGCGGCTTGCCGCGTCGCGCAGATAGAGGCCGTCCGGTCCGACCAGATAGGGCGAGGAGGTCCGGTCGCGCAGGAAAGGCACATCCAGTTCATCCAGCTTGTGCTCGATCAGCAGCACATGGATCAGGGCGAACATGAAGGCCGGATCGGTCTTCGGCCGGATCGGCACCCACTCCGCCGAACAGGCACCGGTCACGGACAGGTGCGGTTCGACCTGCACCCGCTTGTAGCCGCGCACGCGTGCGTCGGCATGCCGCGTCACGGCACAGGGCCCGCCCGAGGACTCGGCATTCGCGCCCAGCGAAATCACATAATTGGCTGACGGCGTATCCGCCGCAACCGTGAAGGCGCGGTGCCAGAACTCGCCATAGAGATGCTCGGAATGCACGCACTTGACGCCCTGCCCCGAACCGAAGCTGTAGTCGATCGGCCCCCAGGCCGCGAGAAAGGCCGGGAAGGTACCCATGTACATGGCCGGCGTGCCGCCGTGGCCGAAGGAAGCTGCCAGGCGCGGAACTCCGGACTCGTCCAGCACGCCCTTGGCGCGCGTGGCTTTCAGTTTTTCGGCCAGCAAATCAAGCGCCTCATCCCAGGAGATGGGCACAAAGCCGGGATCCTCGTCGCGCCCCTTCTTCGGATTGGTCCGCTTCATCGGCGACAGGATGCGATGCGGGTTGTAGGTCTTCTGCACCAGGCCGTAAGCCTTGACGCAGACTTTGCCCTTGGCCGGATGCACGGTCGCCGCCGCGAAATTCGGTTCGATTTCGGTCGCCACGCCATCGACCACCTTCACGGTCATGAAATCGGGACCGGATACGCAGTTGTAGCAATAGCTCGGAACGTGCTTGACGGACTTTGCGGACTTGACCTGGACGCCTTCCATGCTCATGTTCTTTCCCTGTTCCTTCTGTCAATGGACGCGTTCGGGGTGCGAATAGACACAGTGCCGCTCGCCCCGCGCAAAGCCGATCAGCGTGACACCGGAGTCGGTCGCCACCCGGACGGCCATGCCGGGCGGCGCTGAAACCGCCGCGACAACGGCAATGCCGACGGCGGCCGCCTTCTGCACGATTTCATAA
>VEPA01000213.1 GCA_012026675.1 Betaproteobacteria bacterium
CCTTGGTAATGCGCAGGTAGGTGTTGGAGTCGAACACGCCGGCGAACTTGTCACCCTGGTAGCGCAGGTAGGACTCGATCTCGAATTCGACGTCGAAGCCGTAGCTGCCGGCGCCGACGCGCAGGCGCCGGCCGAATTTCTCGGCCATCTGATCGTCCGAAAGATAAGTGATGTGGCCCAGCATGCGCGCCAGGCGCAGCCCGCGCAGCGGGCGCACGCCGTGCTCGTAGAAGTGGCCACCGTGGAAATCCGGGTCGGTCAGGATGGCCTGGCGGGCGACGTCGTTGAAGGCGATGTTCTCCGCCGAAAGCTTCGGCGCGGCGGCGATGACGAGGGCATGGCGGATGCGCTCGGGAAAACTCAGCGTCCATTGCAGGGCCTGCATGCCGCCCAGGGAGCCACCCATCACCGCGGCCCAGGCGTCGATGCCGAGGTGGTTGGCAAGCCGCGCCTGGGAAGCGACCCAGTCTTCGACCGTGACCACGGGGAAATCCGCGCCCCAGGGTTTGCCCGTGGCGGGGGTGGGGCTGGCCGGGCCGGTGGAACCGTGGCAGCCGCCCAGGTTGTTGACGCCGACGATGAAAAAGCGCTCGGTATCGAGCGGCCGGCCGGGGCCGACGATGTTGTCCCACCAGCCGATGTTGGCAAGGTTGTCCGCCGTGTGCCCGGCGACATGGTGGTGGCCGGACAGCGCATGGCAGACCAGGATGGCATTGGACTTCGTGGCGTTGAGCGTGCCGTAGGTTTCATACACCAGGTCGAAGGCCGGCAGCACGCCGCCGCCCTTGAGTTGCAGGGGCTGATTGAAGTGCGCAAGTTGCGCGCTGACGAGGCCGACACCGTTCATGACTTACAGCTTATCAAGTTGTTCGCTGATCTTGTCAGCCTCGTCGGACTTGAGCAGCTTGGAAACGCGCACGGCGAGTTGCGCCGCGTCGGACATCATGACCTGCTGCTTGACTTCCAGCAGTTGCGCCGGATGCATCGAAAATTCGCGCAGGCCCATGCCGAGCAGGAGCCGGGTCAGCTTCGGGTCGCCGGCCATTTCGCCGCAGACCGCCACTGGCATGCCCACCCGCTGCGCGCTCTGGATGGTCTGTGAAATCAGCCTGAGCACGGCCGGATGCACGGGATCGTAGAGGTGGGCCACGGTATCGTCGGTACGATCGATCGCCAGCGTGTACTGGATCAGGTCGTTGGTGCCGATCGACAGGAAATCCAGACGGCGCAGGAAGGGTCCGAGCGCCAGCGCCGCGGCGGGAATTTCGATCATGCCGCCGATCTCGACCGCGTCGAACTTTTGTCGCGACTCGCGCAGCTGAAGCTTGGCGAGTTCTATGAGGCTCAGGGTCTGCTCGATTTCCTGGGCATGCGCCAGCATCGGAATCAGCAGGCGAATCCTGCCGTGGTGGGAGGCGCGCAGGATCGCCCGCAACTGCACCAGAAAGAGCTGCGGTTCGGCCAGGCAGAAGCGGATCGCGCGCAGGCCCAGGGCGGGGTTGGGTGCAGCGCGATTGCCGGCGCGATTGCGCAATGCGCGGGCCTCCTTGTCGGCGCCGATATCCAGGGTGCGGACGGTGACCGGCCGGCCGGCCATCGCCTTGACCACGCTGCGGTAGGCCTCGAACTGCTCGTCTTCATTGGGCAGTTCGTCGCGATTCATGAAGAGGAATTCGGTGCGGAACAGGCCGACGCCGTCGGCGCCGACTTCCTTTGCCCGCTCGGCGTCCTGCGGCAGCTCGATGTTGGCGTGCAGCTGGACATCCTCGCCATCGAGCGTGCGCGGCCGGCCCGCCACCAGACGCTTCAGCTTGGAGCGATCAAGTTCGAGTTCCGCCTTGCGCAGCCGGTACTCGGCCAGCACGCCCACATCCGGATCGACGATCAGCACGCCGCGCGTGCCGTCGACGATCAGCAGGTCATCATCCTGGATCAGCGGGCGGGCATGCTGCATGCCCACCACCGCCGGTATCGCCAGGCTGCGCGCGACGATGGCGGTGTGCGAGGTGGAACCGCCCATGTCGGTGACGAAGCCGCCGATCTTCAGGTTCTTGAACTGGATGGTGTCGGCCGGCGAGAGATCCTTGGCGACGACGATCAGGTCGTCGTCGCCGGAACCCGACTTGCGCTTCGCCAGCTTGCGCGGTTTGCCCTGGAGGACCCTCAGCACGCGCTCGACGACCTGCACGATGTCCTGCTTGCGCTCGCGCAGGTAGGCATCCTCGAACTCGTCGAACTGATCGACCACCAGCTGCATCTGCTGCACGACGGCCCATTCTGCATTGCAGCGACGCTCGCGTATCAGTTCGCGCACGCCGTCGGTCAGCGTCGGGTCGGCGAGGATCATGGCGTGCAGATCGACAAAGGCCGTCAGTTCGGGCGGTGCGCCGGGAACGCTGGCCTCGCTGCGCAAGGCATGGAGTTCGGCGCCGGCGGTGGCCACCGCCGTGTCGAAGCGGATCAGTTCACCCGCCGCATCGCGCTCGCGCAACTGATACTGGGCGACTTCCAGCATCGCGTGCGACACCAGGTGCGCGCGTCCGATCGCGATGCCGCCGGAGACGGCCTGACCGTGCAGGCTGAAGGTCACGGCGCGGCCCCGCCGCCGGGCCGCCCCTAGGCGGGGCAGCCACCGCCCGGAGCCGGCAGCGCCGGCGAACCATAGTCTCC
>VEPA01000076.1 GCA_012026675.1 Betaproteobacteria bacterium
GGCGCGAAGGCCGCAATCCGGATTACCCGCTGACGCTGGACCTGCGGCGTGCGCCGGAAGCTTGGATGGAAGGCGCGCCGTCGATAGCCACCGAACAGGAGCAGATGCAACAGTAGTCCCGGCGAAAGTCGGCGCTGGGCGTAGCAGGGGTTTAGCGGAGCACTGCTCCGCGCCTGCGAAGCCGGACGGCTGTGCAAAGCCGTCCGTGAAGCACGCCGGATCGCCGCTGCGCGGCTCCGATTCCGTGGCTGCGCCATGTTTGCGGCGGCTCGGCGCACGGCTACAACACGTAGCGCGAAAGATCTTCGTTCTTCGCCAGTTCGCCGAGCTTGGCGTCGACGTAGCCGCCGTCGATGGCCAGCTTTTCGCCGCCGCGCTTGCCGGCATCGAAGGAGATTTCCTCGAGCAGCCTATCCATGACGGTGTAGAGCCGGCGCGCGCCGATGTTTTCGGTCTTTTCGTTCACCTGGAAGGCGATCTCGGCCAGGCGACGGATGCCGTCGGTGGCGAATTCTAGGGTTACCTCTTCGGTCGCCAGCAGGGCCTGGTACTGCCTTGTGAGGCAGGCGTCGGTCTGGGTCAGGATGCGTTCGAAGTCATCCACGGACAGCGAATCGAGTTCGACGCGAATCGGGAAGCGGCCCTGCAGTTCGGGGATCAGATCGGAAGGCTTGGCCAGATGGAAAGCACCGCTGGCGATGAACAGGATGTGGTCGGGCTTGATCATGCCGTACTTGGGAGACACCGTGGCGCCCTCGACCAGCGGCAGCAAGTCTCGCTGCACGCCCTGGCGCGAAACCTCGGCGCCGTGGGCCTCGGAGCGCGAGGCGATCTTGTCTATCTCGTCGAGGAAGACAATGCCGTTCTGCTCGACGTTCTTCAGCGCGTCGGCCTTGACTTCCTCGTCATTGATCAGGCGCGCGGCCTCTTCGTCGGCCAGGGATTTCAGCGCGTCGCAAATCTTCATCTTGCGCTGGCGCTTCTTGCCGCCGCCGAGGTTCTGGAACATGCCCTGGATCTGCTGGGTCAGGTCTTCCATGCCGGGCGGGGCGAAGATTTCCATGCTGGCCTGCGGTGCGGCGACCTCGATCTCGATTTCCTTGTCGTCAAGATCACCTTCGCGCAGCTTCTTGCGGAATTTTTGGCGCGTGGAGCTTTCTTCCGCCGTCTCGCCGGCGCCGACTCTTGCGGACGGCAGCAGCACGTCCAGCACGCGATCCTCGGCGGCGTCCATGGCGCGATCGCGCACTACGCGCATGGCCTTTTCGCGCCCGTCCTTGATCGCCGTCTCGATCAGGTCGCGAATGATGGTGTCCACGTCTCGGCCGACGTAACCCACCTCGGTGAACTTGGTCGCCTCGATCTTGATGAAGGGCGCATTGGCGAGCCGCGCCAGGCGCCGCGCGATCTCGGTCTTGCCGACCCCGGTGGGCCCGATCATCAGGATGTTCTTCGGTGTGATCTCGGTGCGTAGCGGCTCGGCCACCTGCATGCGCCGCCAGCGGTTGCGCAGGGCGATGGCCACGGCGCGCTTGGCGCGCGACTGGCCGACGATGTTCTTGTCAAGCTCGGAAACGATTTCTGCGGGGGTCATGGAGGACATTGCAAGGCCTTTCGACGCGGCGCCGACGGGCCGGCGCAAGGCCATGCCGCGGCGCGCGACAGGATCAATCCAGAGTTTCGATCAGGTGGTTCTGGTTGGTGTAGATGCATATATCGCCGGCGATTTCCAGCGACTTCTTGACGATTTCGGCCGGAGCGAGCGCGGTGTTCTCCAGCAGCGCGCGCGCCGCCGACTGGGCGTAGGCGCCGCCGCTGCCGATGGCGACGATGCCGTATTCCGGTTCGAGCACGTCGCCGTTGCCGGTGATGATCAGCGAATGCTCGCTGTCGGCGACCGAGAGCATGGCCTCCAGCCGGCGCAGCATGCGATCGGTGCGCCAGTCCTTGGCCAGTTCCACGGCGGCGCGCAAGAGGTTGCCCTGATACTGCTCCAGCTTGGCCTCGAAGCGCTCGAACAGGGTGAAGGCGTCCGCCGTGCCGCCGGCGAAGCCGGCCAGGATTTGCTCGTTATAGAGCCGTCGCACCTTGCGCGCGGTCGCCTTGACCACGATGTTGCCGAGGGTCACCTGGCCGTCGCCACCGAGCGCGACGCTGCTGCCGCGACGCACGGAGAGGATGGTGGTGCCGTGATATTGCTCCATGAATTGCCTCGCGGGAAAAATCGGGATCAGATGGCGCGTGCGCGCAATTCGGCGACGTCGGAAAAGCCCAGGGATTCCAGATACGCCGCGACGATCGTGCTCAGGCCGACGATGCGCAGCTTCTTGCTGTTCGCATGAAGACGCGTCAGCACCTCGAGCAGATGGCCGGCGCTGGTGTGATCGATACGCACCAGCTTGCGCGCATCGATATCGAATTCGTCGCGCCCGGCCAGCGCGGCTTCGAGCGGGGCAAAATCGGCGCCGCTGGCGCCCAGCAACTGGTCGTGCAACGTGAAACCGTCCGCCTTGGGCAGCGGCGAGGAGGACGGCGACGGCTCGTCGTGCCGTTCGGGAAGGGCTTCCCAGGAGGGCGGCGAAACCTCGAAGGTGACAGCGTAGTTCACCGCGGCTTCTTCGAATGCGTCCTGGCGGTAGGCCTGCTGGTAAAGCTCCAGCAACAACAGCCACATCGGTTCGTTGCTGCGTTCTCCCGGCACGACTTTCGCCGCCAGAATCCCGGCCAGATGCTCGGGGCTGCCGAACACCAGTTCCTTTTTGGCCCTCTTCAGGGCTGCCACAGCGCGCATCAACAAGGTAGCGCCGTTATTGTCGGCATCGGTCAGCTTGGCCACGTCCATGCGCACCATGGTACTGGTAGCCGCCAGCTTCATGGTCTGCTTAAGGACTTCGCCGACGGCGGCACTCAGTACGCCGCTCAGGGACACGTGAGCCCGGCCACCGCTGGTCTCCGTGGCGGTATTGCCGTCTTCGACGACGGCACTCCAGGTCGGTGGCGACTTCTCGAAACGGCGTGCAAAGGTCAGGGCCAAAGCGTCGAACGCCGGACGACGGCCAAGCACCTGCAGCAACTCGAACAGGCATCCCCAGGCACGCAGCGTGGCATCGCCAAGATCCTCGCCGCTCTTGATGGCCGCCTCCAGACGACGCATGGCTTCAAGTTCCTGCCCGGCGGCATACATCGCGGCGGCCTCCGCCAACGCCGGCGGCAAGGGCGGGCGCACCGGCGCCGGAGGTGGCTCGGGAATCTCGGGTGCAACGGAAACTTCGGGCGCAGCAGGCTCTTCCGGATGCGTATCGAACGCGCCGGGCAGCGTGAAATCGAGGGACATCAGATCGTCGTCGTCTTCCACTACTGATCTGGAGCACCATTGCCGTGGTTTAGGGCTGACGAGTATAACCTGCCGGCCTGAGGAAGCAGAGTCCTGCCAGGGTCAGCAGGCACAGGCAGCAGACCACTGTCGCGCCGGCAGGAAGATCGACATACAGGGACAGGCCCAGTCCGGCGGCATAGCCCGCGGCGCCCACCAGGCAGCCAAAGAAAATGCGCCGCATGCCCGTGAATGCGCGGGTCGCCACCGCGGGAGCGATCAGGCTGGTAAACACCAGCAGCACGCCGACCAGTTGCACCGATGCGGTCACCGTGACCGCGAACAGCAAGTAGAAGCCCAGCCGCGGCCAGCGTTGCGCCGGGCCGAACCACAAGGCCACAACGCCGATATAGAGCACCGCGACCGGCAGCAATTGCTGCCAGCTGACCCACAGCAACTGGCCCGCGAGCAGGTCGCGCAGATGCTCGCCACCCTGCGGATGGTGCGCCAGCAGCAAAATGCCGGCGGCGGCGGCGAAGACGAAGACCAGGCCGATCAGCGCTTCCTGGATGTCCGGCCAGCGGCGTTCGGTCCAGGTCAGCAACACGGCCCCGGCAACTGCCGCCATGCCCGCCGCAAGCTGGGTAGTCAATGCGCCACCGTGCTCGTCGAGGCCGGCCAGGCCCGCCGCGATGACGCCAAGCGCCGCAACCTGGGCGATCGCCAGGTCGATGAAGATGATGCCCCGGCGCAGCACCTCCGCGCCGAGCGGCACGTGGGTGGCGAGCACCAGCAGGCCCGCGACGAAGGGCGCCGCCAACAGGCTCCAGTCGAATCCCTGCAGTTCGGCCGTCATTTCAGGGGCACCAGCAACCGCGCCACGGTGTCGTCGAACAAGGACGTCAGGTCTTTCGCCTCCGGCGTACCGCCGACGGTGAAGGGAAGCACGACGATCGGCAGTTTGGCTTCGGCCGACAGCCATTCGGCGGGACGCGCGGAATTGTAGGCGGCGCGGATCACCATGCGCGGATGGCTGCTGGCGGCCTGCTGGCGCACCTGCGCGAGATGCGCCACGGTCGGCTCGACACCCGGCTTGGGTTCCAGCGTGCCCACCTCGCGCATGCCCAGCCAATCGAACAAATAGGTCCAGGCCTTGTGCTGAGTGATGACCGCCACGCCCTTGAGCGGTGCGGCAGCCTTTTCCCAGCGCAGAAGATTGGCGCGCCAGCGCTCGGCAAAGGCGCGCCAGCGGCTGTCGTAGCCGGCGGCATTGACCGGGTCGAGTTCCTTCATGCGTTGCACCAGCGCCTCGCCGACCTTCAGGAAATTGCGCGGATCGGGCTGGATGTGCGGATTGCCGCCGGCATGCACATCGCCGTCGGCGCGATCCAGCCGCGCCGGAATGTCGAGCATCGCAACATAGCGCGCTGCCTCGAAATAGCCGGCCTGCCCGGACTGGATGCGGCTGTTGCCGGCTTCGCGCTGAACCACGGGCAGCCAGCCGGTTTCCAGCTCGGCGCCGGTGGCCAACAGCAGGTCGGCGCTGCGGGCGCGGGCGATCAGTGAAGGCTTGGCATCGATGCGATGCGCATCCTGCAGCGCCGTGGTGGCGGTGAACACCTGCACCTGATCGCCGCCGATTTCCTGCGCCAGGGCGCCCCATTCGGGCACCGTGGCGAATACCTTGAGCGCCGCCGCCGCGGGCATGGCGGCAAGGGCAAGCAGTATGAGCAAGGCTCTTTTCATGATGATGGATCTCCTAGAATTTGTGGGCGCCGTGGGCGCCAAGACTCATGATGTAATGAACCCAGACCTGATCGTCGGTGACGCCGGGACGGGTCTGGTCGCGCGCCAACTGGAGGCGGATGCGGGAGAATTCCGAGGGCGACCAGTCCAGCATTGCCGTGTTGCGCTGCGGCGTGTAGCCGCGCAGGATGGGCAGGTCGGAGGCGGCCAGCGTGCCACGGTCGACCAGACCGATGGCGGTGTTCGCGTTTTCCAGTTGATCGTAGCGGTAGCCGACGCGCCAGGCCGGCATGAACTGCCAGACGCCCTGTGCATAAAAACCGGTCTGCGTGGAGCTGAAGCTGTCGCTCAAGGGTCCGCCCGGCGCACCGACGCCGTCGATGTCGTAGGTCAGGCGGCCCGACTCGTGGCGACGGAACCATTCGCCCTGGAACTTGAAGTTGCGTTCCGTCGCGTTGCCCTCGGGCGCCCATTTCCAGACGAAATCCAGCACCGTGGTGTTGCTCCTGCCCGAGAAGCTGTTGGTCACCAGCGTGTTGCTGCTGTCCACATCGTCGTAAGTCCGGTCGCGCGGCTCGCTGGCGAACCAGGACGCACCGGCGCGCCAGCTGTTGGCGATACCGACGTCGTCGCCGACATGGGCGAACAGGCTGCCGGACATCAGGCCGTTCTTGTTGCGCTCCGCGTCGTTGGCCGGAAAGCTGCGGGCGCGGCCAAACTCGGCTCCGAGTTCGAGGAACATCTCGGTCGGCGCGACCCACTTGACCTGAATTCCGTCTTAGCCGAGCTGCGGGCCGAAGAAGGCCTGGTAGGGCAAGGCCGCGTCGGAAAAATCCCAGGCATGAGGATGCTGCTCGTTGGCATAGCCGATACCGGACAAGAAGCGGCCGACCTTGATGCCGAGGCCGTTGCCGAGGCCCAGAGTCTGGATGTGGGCTTCCTCGACGCTGACTTCGTTGGCCGGCGAAATCGCGGCGAGGAACGTGCCGCGAAAATGCGGATCGACGTTGGCCGCAATCGCCAGTTCCGATTCGCCGAGGTTCCAGGCGCGTGCCTCGGGATTGAATTCGCCGCCCGAAGGCAGCAGGCCCTGAATGCGGCGCTCGCGGCCGGCGGCACCCGTCGGGTCCTGACGCGGATCCTGCGAAGTGTTGTTGTACATGCCGGAAAGGATCAGCGAGATTTCCGGATTGAAGGCATTGGCTGCCGCCGGCTGGCGGCTGGCCACACTGCTGGCAGGGGCAGCCGCCTGTGCTTGGCTGGCCGCAGTCTCGGCCTTAGCGCGTGTCGCGACCGCCTGTTTCTCGGTATCGGCGAGGCGCTTTTCCAGGGCGTCGATGCGCTGTTCGTAAGACTTTTTCATCTGCGCGATTTCTTCGCGCAGGGCTTGCAGGTCGGCATCGGAAGCCGCTGCGGAATGACCGGCCAGCAAGCCACTTGCGGCCAGAACGAAAATGGGCAGGCGATTCATTTTTGCTCCAAAGCGAATGACAAGGAGCGCCAGCCGGCAGGGGCCGGCGGCGCAACGGAAACGTCAGGGCTTCAGAGCTGGGGCGGGCCGCGGCTGCGGAACGCAGCGAGGAAGGCAAGAGTCGGCGCCGGCGGCACGGCGACGGCAAGTGCTGCAGTCGCATTGGCGGTTATCGCCGGAGGCGCAAGGGGCACCGGGGGCGCCAGGTCGGCGCCGGCAAAGGCGATGCAGGTCGTGCATGTGTGCGATAAGGACTGGGCGGCGCCATGGTCGGCGTCGCCGGCGTCGACGACCTGGATTGCAGCGGGAACCAGCGCGTGTCCCAGCATGTGGGCGAGCGCCGCCTGCTGGCTGCCGATCAGCAGCAGCGAGAGAAACAGGACAAACAAGGGATGCAGGAAGCGGTGCATGAGGGACGTATTACAACACAAGGCGCGGATCAATCGCCCTGTAGCAGCAGGCCCTTGAGGTACTCGCCTTCCGGAAACGCCAGATCGACCGGGTGATCGGCGGCGCCCTGCAGGCGTTGCACGATGCGCGCCGTGCGTCCGGCGTCGAGTGCGGCGCCGGCGACGATCTTCTGGAACAGCTCGGCCGAAACGCCGCCCGAGCATGAATATGTCATCAGCAGCCCGCCCGGCGCCAGCAGTTGCATCGCGTGCAGGTTGATGTCCTTGTAGGCGCGCGCGGCGCGCTCGGCGTGGGCGGCGGTGTTGGCGAACTTGGGCGGATCGAGGATGATCAGGTCGAAGCTCTCGCCGGCTCCGCGCATATTGCGCAATTCGGCGAAGACGTCGGCCTCGCGCCAGAGCGCACGTGAGGCATCGAGTTGCGGATTGAGCGCGAGATTGCGTTGCGCCGTCGCCAGCGCCGGGCCGGAACTGTCGATCGACACCACTTCGCGCGCGCCGCCGGCCAGCGCCTGCAGCGAGAAGCCGGCCGTGTAGCAGAAGCAGTTGAGCACCCGCCGGTCGCGCGCAAGTTCGGCCAGGCGGCGGCGGTTGTCGCGCTGGTCGAGGTAGAAGCCGGTTTTGTGGCCACCGACGATATCGACCGCCATGTGCACGCAGTTTTCCGTTATCGCCAGTTCATCGTCGGAGGCCGTGCCATGAATCCAGCCGGTCACAGCTTCGAGACCCTCGAGCTTGCGCACCTCGACGTCCGAGCGCTCATAGATGCGCGCGCAGCCGGTCGCCTTGAGCAGGGAGTCGGCGATGGCGCCACGCCATTTGTCGGCGCCGGCCGTGGTCAGCTGCACCACCACGGTATCGCCGTAGCGATCCGCGATGACGCCGGGCAGGCCGTCGGATTCGGCGTGGATGAGGCGCAGGCCATGCTGCCCGGAAAGTTCCGGCAGCGCAGCACGGCGCGCAACGGACGCCGTCACGCGGCGCTTGAAAAAGGCGTGGTCGATGGTCTCCGCCGCATCGAAGCTCCAGACCCGGGCGCGGATTTGCGAGTCCGGACTCCAGGCGGCGCGCGCCAGCATACGGCCCTCATGGGAGACAACATCGACCGTGTCGCCCGGCCGGGCGCGGCCGTCGAGTTGCGCGACCGCGCCGGAAAACAGCCAGGGGCGTCGGCGCAGGACAGATTTTTCCTTGCCGGGATGCAGGGTCAGGGTAGCCATGGCGCGCAGTCTATTTCATCGGTCTGCTTAAGCGTCACACCCGCGCCTGGCGCGTGGGACTGAAGCAAGCACCAACATTTCAGCTACGTCCCTGCCGCCAGGGAGCGCTGCCGAATTCCTCGACCAGGAAATCGACCATCGCCCTGACCTTCGGCGACAGGTTGCGGCCGCTCGGATAAGTGGCGAACAGCGGCACCGGCTCGACGTGATGCCAGTCGGTGAGTATCGGCACCAGTTCGCCGCGGCGCAAGGCTTCGCCGACAATGACGTCGGTCAGGCGCGTGATGCCAACGCCGGCCACTGCGAGTTGCAGCACCGTCTCGGCATTATTGGCGGCGACATTGCCGCCGACGTTGACCACGCGGATGCCGTCATCGGTATCGAAGGGCCAGCGACGCAGTGCCGGCAGGCTGGTGATCCAGAGGCAGTTGTGCTGCTGCAGGTCGTCGGGAGTGCGCGGCGTGCCGCGACGCGCAAGATAAGCCGGCGAGGCGCAGATCACGCGCTGCAGGTTGCAGATGCGGCGCGCCACCATCGATGATTCGTCGAGCGGGCCGATGCGGATCGCAATGTCCACGCCCTCCTCCATCGAAGCCAGGGGCTGGTCGCTGACCGTGATGTCCATCTCGATCTCGGGATAGCGTTCCTGGAAACGCGGAATCGCCGGAGCCAACTGGTGCATGCCGAAGGCCGAACCGCAATGCAGGCGCAACAGGCCACGCGGACTGGCGCCGGCCTGGGTGACTTCGGCCTCGGCCTCGTCCATGGCGACAAGGATCGGGCGGACCCTGGCGTAGAAGGCTTCGCCTTCGGCCGTCAGTTGCAGGCGGCGGGTGGTCCGGTGCAGCAAGCGCGCACCGAGCCGGTCTTCCAGCCGTGTCACCAGCTTGGACAGCGCGGAAGGCGTCAGGCCCATATCCCGCGCCGCAGCAGAGAAACCCCCGGTTTCCACGGCACGGACAAAGGCAGCCATCTGGGTAGCCCGATTCATGGCCCTATTATGGAATATTTTTCATTAATGTTGTGCCAACAATATAGATTGTTATCAAGTTAAATAGTAATTACATTGCAGGCATGCGGTGTTGCACCGCAATATACAAAAGGAATTGATCATGTCGTCCATCCAAGTTTCAAAGATTGACCAAGCAGCCCGCAAATTGCGCGCCGAAGAAATGAATCGCATCGAAGACTTGATGCTGGCCCGGCTCGGTTTGCATTTCCGTCAGTTTTCTGCCGGCGGCCTTAACGCTCTTGCCGTGCTGGCCGAGAGTGTGCGCCCGCTGTTTTCCTGGAATCCGCAGGCAGATGCCCGCCCGGCCAATGGCCCGGGCCTGTTGACCCGCCTGAGTTTGGCCGCACGCGCCCTCTTCAGCTGGAACCCGCAAGGGCGCCGTTCCTGACGGACCCCGCAACGCCGGGCGTTCTTGCGGTGCCGAATCAGTTCGCGGCCTTCGGCCCTTGACGCACCCCAAGTACCGCTCCGACGGTAACGGCTGCCAATCCCGCCAACGCCAGCAGCGACAAAGGTTCGCCCAAAACCGGCACCGCTGCCAGGGCGGACAAACCGGGCACCACGGCCATCAGCAAGGCCACGGTCTGCGGCCCGAGCTGGCGCACGGCAAAGGTGTACAGCAGCATCGCCACGAACACCACCAGCACGCCCTGATACACCGCCTGCATGGCGATCTCGGCCGCCGGCGCCTGGCCCAGGTTGCTCGGCAGGAACAGCCACCACAGCGGCAGATACACCACGGCGCTGCCAAGGGTCGTCGCGACCGTCGCTGCCAGCGGCGGCAGCGGATGACGGCGCAGCAGCAGCGTAAACACCGCCCAGGCCGACGAACCGCAAAGGAACAGCGCATCGCCGACCAGTTGCAGGCCGGTAATCCGGACGCCGTGCGACAAAGTATCGGCAGCGGTCAACACGATGCCGGCAAACACCAGGCCGAGTGCCAGGCGCTGCACCCGCGACGGTGTCTGCTTGAGCCATAGCCAGGCGATGACCGCCGTGGCAAAGGGCAAGGCGCCCGGCAACAGCACCGCAGCGTGGGCGGCAGGCGCCAGGCGGAAGGCCGTATACACAGTGACCGCATAGCCGATGCCGCCGAACACGCTGAACAGCGCGACCACCTTGATTGGCGGCAGCTTTACGCGCGACAGGAAAAACACCGCGACCATGCCGCCGACGCCGAAGCGCAAGGCTGCCACGTCCCACCCGGTCAGCACGCCCTTGCCGCCGGCACGCGACACCAGGATGAAGCCGGTCCAGATGCAGATCGTTGCCGCGACCGCAATCCATCCGGCACGGGAGGACGCTTGATGCTGTGTCAAGCGAGGCTGCGATAGCGGCCGTGGTGGAAAATCAGCGGCGGCTTCTCCTGACGGCCGAAGTGCTCGACATGGCCGACCAGGATAATGTGGTCACCGCCGGGATAACGCATCTCGTTGCGGCACTCGAACCAGGCGCTGCAGCCGGGCAGAATCGGCGTACCGCCGGCGCCGACTGTTGTCTCGATGCCGGCGAACTTGTCGTTCTGCGACTGCGAA
>VEPA01000143.1 GCA_012026675.1 Betaproteobacteria bacterium
CGACAAAACCGGCACCCTGACGCAGAACCGCATGTCGGTGCGGCGCCTGTGGCTGGGCGGCGGCTTCCTCGACGCCGGCGATCTGCTGACGCAACCGCAGCTGGCCCGGGACAACCGGGAACTGTTCGTCAACGCCGCGCTTTGCCACAACCTGAAGATCGTCGATGACAAACTGTTGGGTGACCCGATGGAAGTCGCGCTGGCGGTCATGGGCCGGCAAGCGAGCGGCGAACTGGCCGGCTACCGGCGGATCGACGAGATTGCCTTCGACACCGACCGCAAGCGCATGTCCGTGCTTTGCGAAACGCCGCGGGGCCGCATGCTTTACTGCAAGGGCGCGCCGGAGACTGTGCTGGCCGCCTGCGACTTCGTCCAGTTGGACGCTGGCATCATTCCGCTCGATCCCGTGGCAAGAACGCGCCTGCTGGCGGCTCAGCGGCAGATGGCTGAAGCCGGACTGCGCGTGCTGGCCTTCGCCCATTGCGCGCTTGGTGGCGACATTCAGGATGGCCAGCCGATCGAAGAGCGCGGCATGATCCTCTCAGGTCTGGTTGGACTGGAGGACCCGCCGCGGCCGGAAGTGCCGGATGCGGTGGCTCGCTGTGCGACGGCCGGCATCCGCATCATCATGGTCACCGGCGACCATCCGCAGACGGCGCTGGCCATCGCGCGCCAGATCGGCCTGGTGAAAGGCGAACAGCCCGTGATCGTCACCGGCGCCCAGTTGCGCTCGATTTCTCCGGCACAACTGCAACTGGCACTCGATGCGAAGGAGATCATCTTCGCCCGCGTCGCCGCCGAGCAGAAGATGCTGATCGTCCAGGCCCTGCAGAAGAAGGGCGAGATCGTCGCCGTCACCGGCGACGGGGTGAACGACGCGCCGGCCCTGAAGACCGCCGACATCGGCATCGCCATGGGCATTGCCGGCACCGACGTCGCCAAGGAGGCGGCCGACCTGATCCTGCTCGACGACAACTTCGCCAGCATCGTCGCCGCGATCGAGGAAGGGCGCGCCGTGTTCGACAACATCCGCAAGTTCCTTACCTACATCCTGAGTTCAAACATTCCGGAGCTGGTGCCCTACCTCGCCTTCGTCCTGTTCCGCATCCCGCTGCCGCTGACCATCATCCAGATCCTTGCCGTCGACCTCGGCACCGACATGCTGCCGGCCCTGGCCCTCGGCGCGGAGAAGCCCGATCCGGCCGTCATGCACCGGCCGCCGCGGGCGCGGCACGAGCGGCTGCTGTCATGGGGCCTGCTGGCGCGCGCCTACCTGTTCCTCGGCGTGCTCGAAGCCGCGGCGGCGATGGCGGTGTTTTTCTTCGTGCTCGACGCCGCCGGCTGGCATTATGGCCTCAAGCTCGACCGCCTCGATCCGCTGTACCTGCAGGCGACCTCGGCCTGTCTTGCCACCATCGTGGTGATGCAGATGATGAACGTGATCCTGTGCCGCCACCCGTTCAGATCGGCATTTTCTCTCGGGCTCCTGGGCAACCGCTACATCCTGCTGGGACTGGCGGCGGAACTGGGAGTGATTTTGTTCATCATCTATGCGCCGGCCGGCAACTGGCTGTTCGGCACGGCGGCCATTGGCGCCGAGGTCTGGCTGCTGGCGCTGGCCGGCGCCGCGCTGATGTTGGTTTTCGAGGAGTTGCGCAAGGCCTGGCTGCGGCGAAGCCTGAGGCCAGCCAGATCGTGAATCAGCCGGGCGCGTGATGGATCGCCAGCCAGACGGTCGGCATGGCGGGAGCCGTCCAATCCACGCGGTGGCGCCGCCCGGGCTCGATGTAGATCCAGTCACCGGTGCCCAGGCGGCGCGCTTCGGTTTCGTCCTCGAAGCGCAACAGGGCTTCGCCGGCGAGCAGCACAACCCATTCGGCATCGGCCTGCTCGTACCAGAATCCCGCCGGGCTGGCGTGGCCGCTGGAGACGATGCGCTCGATGCGCAGTCCGGGCCGGGCCAGCAGCGTTTCCAGGCGCTCGGCCGCCTCAGGCGCCATGGGCAGCAGGCCGGCAAAAATATTGCCGGCCATCATAGAAGTTCGGTGTCCTCGTGCGAATAGGGCGGGCTGCAACAGCACAGGAAGCGCAGGGGCTCCAGGCCGGTGGCTTCGATCCGGTGCGGCGTGCCGGGCGCGATCAGCACCGTGTCGCCGGCGCCGACTTTGAAACAGTCTTCGCCCAGCGTCATGAGGCCGCTGCCGGCAGTGACGTGATAGAGCTCTTCGGTCAGCGCATGACGATGCAATTGGGTCTTCATTCCCGGCGCAACGGTGGCCTCGGCCAGGCTCTGGCGGCGGTTGCCGTGGATCGCAGGATGCATGAGTTCGCGAATTTCGGAACCGTCCAGGGTGACGTAAGCGGGGATATCGGCGTAGCACGATTTAGTTACAGCCGCCGTGCTTAACGCCGATGGATCCGGCGTTAGCCTCCACTGAAACTTCGCTTTCATGATTCGTTCATCCCACGGCTGATTCACGCAGCAACTTTTTCTGCAGCAGGCAATGCAGCAAGGTTTGCTCCTCGGGCGCCAGTTCTGCATCGCCGTCGCTGCCCGTGAAATGGCGGCGGAAGGCTGCGCGCGCCGCGGCCGGCAGGGTGATGTCGTAGCCCAGTGCCTGCAGCCCGAGCATGGCGTCGAAGCCGGCGGGAGCCGCCGCTTCGGGCTTCTCGCACCAAAGGCCGAAGCCCTGGCTGGCCAGCCTGTGCCAGGGGAACAGGGGGCTCGGATCGACCTTGCGCGCGGGCGCGATATCGCCGTGGCCCAGATAATTGGCCTGCGGAATGCGATGGCGCAGGCGGAGTTGCGCCAGCAATCCGAGCAGGGCTTCGATCTGGTTTTCGGCAAAGGGCTCGTCGCCGGTGTTGTCGAGCTCGATGCCGATGGAAGCCGAATTGAGGTCGGTGCTGCCGCCCCACCATGACTCGCCCGCATGCCAGGCGCGGGCGCCCTCATCGACCAGCTGGATTACTGCACCGTCGCGCCCGATCAGGTAATGGGCGCTGACGCGGCGCGCCGGGTCAGTCAGCGTCGCCAGCGCCTGGTCGACATTGTCGTTACTGGTCTGGTGCAGGATGACGAAATTGGGCCGGCGCTGGTCGAAATTCGGCGAAGGCAGCCACGCAATATCGCGGGCTGGGCCCGATGGCAGCGGCGCACAGGCGGAGAGCAGGCACAGCAGGAGGAGGGCACGCCCGCGAAGCACAATTGGCCGATGCACGCGGGACAGCCGTCAGACGACGCTCGGCTTGGTCAGTCGCGCCCGGCTTTGCGCCTCGGACTTGTTCATCTCGGATACCTGGCGGCCATAGGCTTCGCGGGCGGCCTGACCCTGACGGGTGGCTTCGATGCTGCGGATGCAGCGCCAGCGCTTGCCGGCCTTGGTTTCGATCTGGCGCATCTCCGTCTTCGGATGATGCTGGCGACAGTGGTAGCAGAATGCGGTTTCGGCCATGCGTGGGAACTCGGGCGGTTAAATATGCGCATTGTAAACCGATTGCGATATTCCGCAGGGGGACAAATCCCATTGGGGATACCGGTCGCGCCTCCGGCCGGGACAAACGCCGCAAGGGGATACCGTGCCCGCCTCCGGCGGGGACATAATGTCGGCATGGACGAGAATGTGCCCCTGGAAATTGCAGTCAAGATCGAGTTGCCCCTGTATCTGGGCATCGCCATCGCCGACGTGGTCCTGGTCGAGTCGGCGCCAGCCGCCGCCGACGCGTGTCGAATGCTCTCGGCAGAAGTCGTCCTCGGTTTCGACACCGAAGCGAAACCGACCTTCGCCAAGGGAGAGGTGTCCACCGGGCCGCATCTCGTGCAGCTGGCAACCGAAGAGCGGGTGTACCTGTTTCCGGTCCGCGCACAGATGGATTGCGAAGGCCTGCGGCAGATCCTCGAATCGCGCCGGATCCTGAAAGTGGGCTTCGGTCTGGGCAGTGACCTTGCCCAGCTTCGCTCGCGCCTGGGCATCGAGGCGCGACACATCCTCGATCTTTCGCGCGCGCTGCCCGGCGAAAAGCCGAAGCAGACCATGGGGGCGAAAACGGCGGTGGCACGCTATCTGGGCCGGCGCCTGCAGAAATCCAAACGCACCACCACCTCCAACTGGGCCCATCCGCGCTTGACCGAGCGCCAGATGCTCTACGCCGCGGACGACGCCCAGGCGGCCCTTCGGGTCTATCGCGCGGCACTGGCCGAGGGCCACCTGCCGCAGGCCTGAGTGCAAGCTGCGGCGAAGCGACGCAGGGCATTTCGAAATGCGTCGGGACCAGGAGTCGGCGCCAGCGCTACGCCGAAAAGGCGGGAGCCGGCGAGAAAGGCCTGCCTATTTGCTCCTGGCGCGCGGATGCGCCGCGTCGTAGATCTTCGCCAGGTGCTGGAAGTCGAGATGCGTATAAATCTGCGTCGCGGCGATGCTGGCGTGGCCGAGCATTTCCTGCACCGCGCGCAGGTCGCCTGAGGACTGCAGCACATGCGAGGCGAAGGAGTGGCGCAGCATGTGGGGATGGACATGGACGCCGACACCCTGCCGCTGCGCCCACTGCGCGAGGCGGCTCTCGACCTGGCGCGGCGTGAGTCGGGTGCCGTTGCGCCCGAGGAAAAGCGCCGCTTCTTCGCCGCGCAGGAATTGCGGGCGCACCGCCAGCCATGCTTCCAGCGCTGCACGCGCCTTGTCGCCGACCGGCACCGTGCGGGTCTTGCGCCGCTTGCCGGTGACGGTGACTTCGCCGGTCGCGAGGTCCAGGCCGCCGGGCCAGTCGAGGCTGACCAGTTCGGACAGGCGCAGGCCGGAGGAATACAGCAGTTCGAACAACGCGGCGTCGCGTACTTGCAGCGGTTCGCTTTGCAGACCCGCCGCCGGTTCGACGGAGGGTCTGTCGAGCAGGGCCGCTGTCTGGTCGATGCCCAACGCCTTGGGCAGGGCGCGTGCGCGCTTTGGCGGGCGCAGGCCGTCGGCCGGATTCAGCGCGATGGCACCGCGCCGCGCCAGCCAGGCGTAATAGCTGCGCCAGGCCGACAGGGTGCGCGCAATCGAGCGCGGCGCCAGCGACCGCGCGTGCAAGGCCATCAGGCCGCGCCGCAGTTGCAGGGGCTTCAGCGACGCCAGTTCGACGCCGGCCGCCAGCGCCGTCAGGCGCGCCAGGTCGCGGCGGTAGGCGGCCAGCGTATGCGGGCTCGCGCCGCGCTGAATGGCAAGCTCGGTGAGGAAGTGCTCGACCGAACTGTCAGCCATTTCAGGCAGTGACTCGCTGCAGTGCTGCCGAGGCCATCTCGCCGATGCGCTCGAGGTAGAGCGTGCCGAGTTCCGGGTAGAAGCGGTGCGGTTCTTCGCTGGCCATCACCAGCAGTCCGAAGCATGCTCCGCCGGAATCGCGCAGGGCGATCTGCGTCATCGAGCGCAAATGCGTTGCCGGTTCGCCGAACCAGGCCAGCGATTCCTGTCCGGTCACGCCTCCGCAGTAGGGCTTGTGCAGGTCGGAGGCGAAGGCCTTGACGGCATCCGCCACCGCTTCGAACTCTTGGCCGTCGCCCTGTCCGCCGCTCCACAGGCGCAGCGTCACATGCGGCACGGCGAAGGCCCCGCCCAGATGCGAATACAGGGCGCGTACCACGCCCGCCCGGTCGGTGGCGGAGATCAGGGCCACGGCGAGGCCGTGTACCTTGTCGGATATGGCATCGTTCTCTTCGCCGAAGCCGATCAGCTCGACCAGCTTGGCTTCGAGCGCGCGCACCTTGTCGCGCAGGCTGACCAGCTGCTTCTCGGTGATCGAGATGGCGCGGCCGCTGTGCGGATCGGCCAGGGTCACCAGGCTCAGCAGATCGGCATACTGTTCGAAGAATTCCGGGTGGTCCTGGAGGTAGTGGGCGATGTCTTCGGATTTCATGTCGGGTCTTTCACAGGTTGTTGGGGATTTCGATTTCGGCACTGAACACGGTGGTGGCGGGGCCGGTCATCAGCACCGGCGAATTTGCGTTGCTGGCGCGGGCGCCGTTCCAGGCGATCAGCAGATCGCCGCCGCACGTGGTCACGCGCACCGGCGAATCCAGCAGGCCGCGGCGTATGCCGGCCACCGCGGCAGCGCAGGCGCCGGTGCCGCAGGCCAGAGTCTCGCCGGCACCGCGCTCGAAGCCGCGCAGGCGGATGGCGTGGCGGTCGACGATCTGCATGAAACCGGCATTGCCCCGGCGCGGGAAGCGCGGATGCGTTTCGATCAGGGGTCCCTGCCGGGCCACTGGCGCCGCATCGACGTCGGCCACCACCTGTACCGCGTGCGGGTTGCCCATCGAGACCACACTGACGTCGATCTGTTCCCCGCCCAGGTCCAGTGCGTGCACCATGGCATCGCTCTCGGCAGCGAAAGGAATTTCGGCCGGCAGAAAATGCGGCATCCCCATGTCCACCGTAATCTGGCCGTCGGCTTCGAGGCGTGGCGCGATCAGGCCCGATTGCGTTTCGACGCGGATCTCGCTCTTGTCCGTCAGTCCCTGCTCATGCACGAAGCGCACGAAGCAGCGCGCGCCGTTGCCGCATTGCTCGACCTCGCCGCCATCGGCGTTGAAAATGCGGTAGCGGAAGTCGACCTCGGGTGTTGTCGCGCGCTCGACCACCAGGATCTGGTCGCAGCCGATACCGAAGTGGCGGTCGGCAAGAAAGCGCGCCTGTGCCGGCGTCGGCACGAAGTCCTGATTGATGGCGTCGAGCACGACGAAATCGTTGCCGAGGCCATGCATTTTTGTGAAGCGGATTTTCATGCCGCGCCCGCCGGGCCGCCCCAAGGGCGCGGCCTTTCACGGACCCGGAGCAGGCTTTGCCTGCGAACCGTAATCACCCCCTTTTCCTGGAAAAGGGGGCTGGGGGAAAAAGCACTGTTCATCGGTCGAGGATACGCCGTATCGCCAGCGCCGACTTTCGGCAATTGAGGGGTCAATAAACCCCTTTTTCGCCCAGCGGCCGGGTCTTGAAGCGTTTGTGCAGCCAATAGTACTGCTCGGGCGATTTCATGACCTCGGTTTCGAGGAAGGCGTTCATGCGCCGCGCATCGGCCTCTGCGTCGTCCGTCGGATAGTCCTGCCACGGCTCGCCGATGCTGACGACGTAGCCCTTGCCGACCATGCGCGTGATGACCGGCAACACGGTGGCGCCGGTGGCTTTCGCCAGGCGCGACATGCCGGTGGTGGTGGCCGCCGGAACGCCGAAAAACGGCACGAAGACCGATTCCTTGCGCCCGAAATCCATGTCCGGCAGATAGTAGAAGGGCATTCCCGCGCGCAAGGGGCGCAGCACTTTTTTCAGGCCTTCGCGCCGCGAGATCAGCACGCATTTGTTGAAACGTTCGCGACCGCGGCGCACGGCGCGATCGAAGACGGGATTCTTCGCCTTGGCGTACACGGTCACCACGGTGAACTCCATGCTGAGGCGGATGCCGCCGGCTTCCAGCCCGGCGAAGTGGGGCGCAAACAGGATCAGCGGCCGGCCATCGCGGACCGCCAAACGTTCCGGGTGCTCGATGGTCACCAGGCGCCGGATGCGTTGCGGCGAAGCCCACCACCACACGCCCAGTTCGAGCAGGGTTCGACCGATGGTCATCAAGTGGCGTCTCGCCAGCGCCGACCTTTCGGCGGGCGACAGCTGCGGAAAACACAGGCGGAGGTTGGTCAGGGTCGAATGCCGGCGCTCGCGCACCAACACATAGAACACCAGCCCCAGGGCGCGGCCGAAGACGGCCAATACCGGCAGCGGCAACCAGTGCAGCAACCACATCAGTGCAAGAGTGATTCGGATCATGTCAGTCCTGTTACGGCGATGCCGGGGCCGGCGGCGCTCCCGCGCCGCGCGGCTCCTTGTAGCGGTTGTAGCCCCACAGGTATTGCTGGGGGCAGCGTTGAATCAGGCCTTCGATTTCGCGGTTGAGTTGCGCCGCGCGCTGCATGAGATCGCCGGTGAGCGGCGCCGACAGGGGGAACAGCCTGAGGTGGTAGCCGGCGCCGTAATGCAGGCGCTCGGCATAGGCCAGCAGCACCGTGACGCCACCAGGCACGGATTGGGCGAGCCGCGCTGCCAGCGTCATGGTGTAGGCCGGGCGACCGAAAAACGGAACCCAGGCGCCTTCGCCCTTGCCGGGCACCTGGTCGGGCAGCATGCCCACGGCCTCGCCGCTCTTCAGCGCCTTCAACAGCAGCCGCACGCCTGACAGGTCGGCCGGCGCCAGCCGCAGATTCGCGCCGCGCCCGGCTTCGACCAGGGGGACCAGCCAGTCCTTCTTGGGCCGCCGGTAGAGTACGGTCATCGGTTTGCGAGCCGCGTAATACTGGGCGGTGATCTCGAAGCAACCCAGATGCGGGGTCAGGAACAGGATGCCGCGCCCGGCCGCCCAGGCGTCCTCGACCAGTTCCCAGCCGGAAACCCTGACCACGCGGCCGATCACTTCGTCCCGGGGCCGCAGCCAGATCTTCGGCAGTTCCAGCAGGGTCTTGCCGGCCTCGGCAATTGCCGCCGACTTTGCCGGCGTCATGCCGGCCTGCCTTATGTGCAAGGCAAAATTGCGCCGGTAGGTGGGCGACAGCAGCCATGCCAGCCAGCCGGCGAGTGCGCCGAGGTTGTGCAGCAGCGGCAGGGGCAAACAGGCCAGCGCCTTGAAGATAATGAGGAAGGAAGACGACATCGAAGAGTGGACGGGATCGGGATACCGTTACAGCGCGGGCGCGCCCGCGTCCGCAGGATTTGTGCCGGAAGCAAAGCAAGTAGAATTATCGCCTACTGTTCGCTCCCCCGACCATTCCTCCGATTTCCCCGCCATGTCGAAAAAGCTCCGTGCCGCCGTGATCGGCGTTGGCTATCTGGGCCGCTTTCATGCCCAGAAGTATGCCGCGCTCAGTGATGTGGAACTGGTCGGCGTGGTCGACGCCGATCCGCAGACCGCGCAGCGCGTGGCGCAGGAGCTTGGTGTCGAGGCATTCACCGACTACCGTCAGTTGCTCGGCGCGGAAACTCGGGTCGATCTGGTTTCGGTGGCCAGCACGACCGAAACCCATCATGCCGTGGCGCGCGACTGCCTCGCCGCCGGCGTCCATGTCCTGGCGGAAAAGCCGATCACCGTGACCGTGGCGCAGGCCGACGAACTGATTGCACTGGCCGACGCCAGGCATCTGGTATTGCAGGTCGGCCACCTCGAGCGCTTCAATCCGGCCTGGCTGGCGGTGAAGGACAGGATGCAGCGGCCGGTGTTCATCGAAGGGCATCGCATGGCGCCGTTCAAGGCGCGCGGCATCGACGTATCCGTCGTGCTCGACCTGATGATCCACGATCTCGACCTGATCCTGCCTCTGGTCGACAGTCCGGTCACCGACCTGCGCGCCTCGGGCGTCTCGGTCTTGACCGACGGCGTCGACATCGCCAACGCGCGCATCGAATTCGCCAACGGCTGCGTCGCCAACCTGACTGCCAGCCGCACCTCGACGGCCAGCCTGCGCCGCCTGCGGGTGTTTCAGCACCACGAATACATTTCCGTCGATTTCGGCGATCGCCGCGTCGTCGTCAGCAAAAAGCGCGAAGGGCCGATAGACGAGCTTGCCCCGGATCAGCTGCCGATCGACAGCGAGACTTTCCAGCAGCCACCCGGCGATGCGCTGCTGACGGAGATCGAGGCCTTCGTCGGCGCCGTGAAGAACGGCACACCGGCCGTGGTCAGCGGCCGCGAGGGCCGCAATGCGCTGGCGGTGGCACTCGACATCGACCGCATGATCGCCGCGCGCCACTCCTCACTTTCCTGAATCAATGCCATGAACATTCCCATGCTCGACCTCAAGGCTGAATACGCCTTGCTGAAGGACGAAATCGAACCGGCCGTCTGCGCAGCGCTGGCCGCCTGCCAGTACATCAACGGCCCCAACGTCAAGGCCTTCGAGGCGGAAGCCGCGGCGTATGCCGGCGTCAAACATGCGATCGCCTGCGCTTCGGGCACCGATGCGCTGCTGATCGCCCTGCGCGCCATCGGCATCAAACCAGGCGACGAAGTCATCACCACGGCCTTCACCTTCGTCGCCACGGCCTCGACCGTACTGATGTGCGGTGCCAAGCCCGTGTTCGTCGATATCGATCCACGCACGTTCAACCTCGCCCTGGACCAGGTGGCGGCCGCGATCACGTCAAAGACAAAAGCCATCCTGCCGGTGCATCTGTTCGGCCAGCCGGTGCAGCTTGCGCCGCTGAAGGCGCTGTGCGAAAAGCACGGATTGAAACTCATCGAGGATGCCGCGCAGTCCTTCGGCGCCGACTACGCGGGGCGCAAGTCGGGCGCCTATGGCGACATCGGCTGCACCTCGTTCTACCCGTCGAAGAACCTCTCGGCCTTCGGCGACGGCGGCCTCATGATCACCGACGACGACCAGCTGGCGGCCGAAATGCGCGTGCTGGCCAGCCACGGCTCGCGCGTGCGCTACCACCATCATGTGCTGGGCTACAACTCGCGACTGGACGAAATCCAGGCCGTGATCCTGCGCGTGAAGCTGAAACGCCTCGACAGCTTCAACGCGCGCCGTATCGCCATCGCCGACTCCTACAACACGGAGCTCGCCGGCCTCGTCGAGACTCCCTTCGCCGATGGCCACGGGCGCCACGTGTATCACCAGTACACGATACTGTCCGACCGCCGCGATGCGATCCAGAAGACGCTGACCGACTCCGGCATCGCCTGCGCCGTGTACTACCCGGTGCCGCTGCACCGGCAGGAAATGTTCGCCGCGACCCACGGCGATGTCACGCTGCCGGTCACCGAGAAAGTTGCGCAACGCTGCCTGTCGCTGCCGATCTCGCCGATGCTGACGGACGAGCAGATCAAGCGCATCGCCGGGGCGGTGCGCCAGGCCTTGACATGACTATTCACGCCAGCGCCGTTGTCGCCAGCGATGTGAAGCTGGGCGCCAACGTCCGCATCGGACCCTACGCCGTAATCGAGGAAGACGTCGTCATCGGTGACGACTGCGAGATTGCCGCGCATGCCGTGATCAAGCGCTACACCCGCCTCGGTGCGCGCAATCGCATCGCCGAGCACGCGGTGATCGGCGGCGATCCGCAGGACTTCAAGTTCAAGGCGGACTGCCTGTCCTACACGGAAATTGGCGACGACAACTGGTTGCGCGAAGGCGTCACCATCCATCGCGGTTCGCGCCAGGGCAGCGCCACGCGGATCGGCAATGGCTGCTTTCTGATGGCCTATTGCCATGTCGCGCATGACTGCCAGCTGGGCGACCAGATTGTCATCGCCAACGGCACGAACCTGGCCGGTGAAGTGGTGGTGGGCGATCGCGCCAACATTTCGGGCCTGGTTTCCGTGCACCAGTTCTGCCACATCGGGCGCAACGCGATGGTCAGCCAGTCGAGCAAGATCAACCAGAATGCCCTGCCGTTCTGCGTGACCGAAGGCAACCCGAGCCATGCCCGCGGCCTCAACCTGGTCGGTTTGCGGCGCAGCGGTTTCGGTGCCGAGGAAATCGCCGCATTGAAGGCCGCCTATCGCCTGCTTTACCAGCGCGTACCGCTGGCGGAAACGCTGGAGGCAATGGAGCGGATGCAGAGCCCGGCCGTGGGCGAGCTGCGCGCATTCATCGAACTCTCCACCCGGCCCAAGGAACGCGGCTTCGCGCATCCAGCGCGCTAGCGGGCGCAGTCGACCGTTGTCCTGAAGCCTGTGCGGAACCCTCAATAGGGGGGCAGGAGGCGCCTGAACCCGTGTGCCAGCACCACGCCAAGAAAGAACAGGTTGCGCACCGGTGTGGCAAATATGAAAGAGCGCACTTCGCGCATTCGAGCGTTTGCCAGCCGTGCGTGCGCAAGTCGCCGGGCGACGCGCTCGATGAAGTTGGTCGAGCGTGGCCAGTCGTGAAGGCTGCGCAGCAGGTGTGGCGGTATCCCGGCGCGGCCAACGCGTGCCCCGATGATTCCGCCGAGGATCGCGGCGGTGGAATCGGAGTCGCCGCCGAGCCGGATGATTTCGGTAACGCCGCCGATGTAGTCATCCTGATGGCGCAGCCACACGTGCAGCACCGCCGGCAGGGTATGCAGCATGTAGCCCGACACGCCATTCTTTGACCCCAGTCCGGCAACGAAGGCGGCGGCGGGTTCCCCTGCGGCAAGGCTCGCGGCTACGGCGCGGATCGATGCCAGGATTGCGCTCTGCGGCGGCAATCTGGCAGCCATTGCCTGGACGAATTCCTGTGCTGACAGCAAGGCCCCGGAAGTGGCTGAAAGGTGGGCGGCAACGGCAACCGTGAGCGCACCGTGTTCCGCCCGCTCGTCCCGGTGCGTGATGCGCGCCGATATCCGGCTCAGGCGCTCCAGCTTGTCGGGATCGTCGCCGAAAGCCACGCCAAGCACCGCCGCCCGCATGGCCGGGCCGTTGCCGGCCGATTTGACGCCGCTGTACGTGGGCGGAATGAACAGCCACAACTTGATGATTGCGCGCCCGGGCGCCATGCCCACGCCGGCCGGCAGCGCGAGCAGCCAGCCTTTGAGGCGCCAGGCGAAATCGCGGGCGAAATCCGCCTCGTCGCCGCCGGATTCGATCAGCGACTGCGCCACCATCACGGTGTGTTCGGTGTCATCCGAGATCATGCCGCTGCCGAACAGCAGTCCATAGCGGTCCAGCGAGGGAAACATCTTGAGCTGGCGTTGCGGACTCAAGCCTTCGCAGGCCAGGCCGAGAGCGTCGCCGACGGCCGTACCCAGCATCGCCCCGGTCAGCGCGCGTCCGAGCGGGCCGCTTATGCCGGCATCGAGTGTTTCGGCCACCTTGCGACGCCTGGCGAACCAGTTTTCAAGGGCGCCGCCGCCCGCCGCGATGATCATGAACAACAGATAAAGGCCGGTGCCCGGGTCGAGCAACAGCGGCAGCAGGTACCAGCCACGCACCGCCTCCAGCGGACAGTTCCAGACAGCGATTGCGCCCAGTACGCCGCCCATCAGCGGTATGGGTGAGAAGCTCTTGGTGCCTCCGTTGCCTGGCTGGCGCCAGGCGCCAAACATGCCCTGAAGGTTCGCCGCAATGATCAAGGCACCAGGCAGACCAGCGATGACCGTGATGCTCCATGCAGCCATTCGATCCCCTTTCCCGGCGGTCAAATGAGAAATACGTCGCGCCGACTATGCACCCGGGGCACGCCTTTGGCAATTGGACGGAAAGCACCAGGGAAGCCCCTGATTGAGGGAGGGAAACGCAGGAGTCCAGAATTGACATTGGTTAGTTAATTTGTATCATGTATATATGTATCAATTAACTCAATACTTGTCATATCCAGCCAATTGAATTGATGCGAAATGGTGGCGGATCTCTGTATGCCGACCGGCCCTCGCAATAGGAACTGACTTAAGAGCCGAGCTGCAAAGTCATTCTGGGAAAGGAGGAGCCTGTGTCTGATACTGAACCGAGAAGCCCCCGCCCCACACTGCTGGTAGTGGATGACACTCCGCAGAACTTGTCATTGATCAGTGAAATCCTGGCCGTTGATTACACGGTAAAACTGGCACCAAGCGGCGCACGGGCGCTGACTATTGCAGCCACCAGCATGATCGATCTGATTTTGCTCGACATCATGATGCCGGAAATGGATGGCTATGAAGTTTGCCGGCGATTGAAGGCCGATCCCAAATGCAAGGCCATTCCGGTGATTTTTGTCACGGCAGTCACGGAAGCCAGCAGCAAGGAGAAGGGACTTCTCCTGGGCGCTGTGGATTACCTCACCAAACCAGTCGAACCGGATGTGCTGTTGTCATGCGTGCAGCGCCATCTGGCATTACATCTTCGGAGCCGGTGACGTTCGCGCATCCCGCGCATTAGCGCTTGCCGCCTGCCAGCTTGATCGCCTCCGGCATCCGGCGCAGGCGCCAGATCGCCACCGGTCCGAGCAGGCCGCCCAGCCCCAGCGTCGACCACGCCAGGCCCCACACCACATGGTCGGGCAGGGCGGCGCCGGCGCGCCCCCAGTCGAGGACCAGGCCGAAGACCCAAGGTGAAATCGCGCCGGCGCCGAAGCCCAGCACCGAGCGCAGCGAGTAGGCGACGCCGAGGTAGCGCGGATCGGTAAGCTCGGTCAATGTCGTCGAATGGATCGACGAGTCGCCCACGCCGGTGACGTTGTAGAACATCGCGACGGCCAGCAGCAGGAGCATCGGCAGGCCGATCATCCAGCCGAAGCTGAAGGAACAGACCAGGCTCGCAACTGACATCAGCAAGGTCACGGTGGTGCGTCCCCAGCGATCCGACAGCGAACCGCCGAGCACGCTGCCGACCACCGCCGCCAGGTAGGTCAGCGCCGTCAGCGTTGCACCCAGGCTGGCGGCCTGCGTCCCTGCGGTGCCGCCGGCGACGGCCGCGGCCGCGAGGAAGGCGGGCAGCCAGGCCCACATGCCGAGCAGTTCCCAGGCGTGGAAGGTATAGCCCCAGATCGACAGCATCGCCGGCTTGTTGCGCAGTACCTCGCCGCTGCGGCGGCCGCCGCCATGGCCATCGGGCAGCGCGTGGACCACGTTGGGTACCGCGCGCAGCGCCCACCAGCCCAGCACCAGTCCGAGCAGCGGACAAAGCGCGGTGACGACGAAGCCGCCGCGCCAGCCGGCCAGCGGAATCATGGCGCTGGCGATCAGCAGGCCGATGGCATAACCGAGCGAGGCGGCGGCGAGGTAGAAACCCAGCGCCAGTCCCTGCCGTTCGCGCATGCGCTGGGCGACGATGGCAAGGCCCGGCGTGTACGAGCCGCCGGAACACAGGCCGGTGAGGCCGTAGAGCAGCAGCGCCGAAACGAAACCGTCGGCGAACACGGCGAAGAGCAGGCCGCTGGCGACGGCGGCGACGCCCGTGACCAGGTAGATGCGGCGCGCGCCGAAGCGGTCGGAGAGAAAGCCCACCGAGAACAGCGACAACAGAAATCCGACGTGGTAGGCCGATTGCACCATGCCGGCCTGCCAGGCGCTCAGCTGCCAGTCCGTGCGCAGCAGCGGCAGCACCGCCGACCAGGCGGTGAACATCGTGGCGAAGGCGGCGCGCGCCGCGCAGAACTGGAGCAGCCAGAGCATTGGCGGAGTTTAGAGCCTATTCCCTGCGGAATAGCCAGTGGCGGCCTACGGTTATCCGCTTTCGCTCTGATTGACGGTTGCGCCCGATCGGGCCTACAATGCGCGCTGATCCGCCGAGTTAAATGACAACTTGCGAGGCGGAGAAGACTCCCGGGAAACTGGGGCGGTCGGAAAATAAATATCGCTAAAGCGTCGCCCGCTCCCGCCCCATAGCTGGCTTCGCCAATTGTGGGGCGTTTCAGTTTCTGGAGCAGGACAAATGGCAAACGACTACTTCTTCACTTCCGAATCGGTTTCGGAAGGCCACCCCGACAAGGTCTCCGACCAGATTTCCGATGCCATCCTCGACGCCATCCTGGCGCAGGACGCGCATTCCCGCGTTGCCGCGGAGACCCTCTGCAACACCGGCCTCGTCGTGCTGGCCGGCGAGATCACCACCAGCGCCAACGTCGATTACATCGGCATCGCGCGCAACGTGCTGAAGCGCATCGGCTACGACTACACCGAGAACGGCATCGACTACAAGGGCTGTGCCGTGCTGGTGGCCTACGACTAGCAGAGCCCCGACATTGCCCAGGGCGTGAACAAGGCCTATGACGACAACCTGATCCAGGGCGCCGGCGACCAGGGCCTGATGTTCGGCTACGCCTGCGACGAAACGCCGGTGCTGATGCCGCTGCCGATCTACCTCGCGCACCGCCTGGTCGAGCGCCAGTCGATGTTGCGCCGCGACGGCCGCCTGCCCTGGCTGCGTCCGGATGCCAAGTCGCAGGTAACGATCCGCTACCAGGACGGCAAGCCGCATTCGATCGACACCGTGGTGGTGTCGACCCAGCATGCGCCGGACATCGAACTGCCGCAGATTCGCGAAGCCGTGATCGAGGAAATCATCAAGCCGATGCTGCCCAAGGAACTGGTCAAGGGCGAGATCAAGTACCTGGTGAATCCAACCGGCCGATTCGTCGTTGGCGGACCGCAGGGCGACTGCGGCCTGACCGGACGCAAGATCATTGTCGATACTTACGGCGGCGCGGCGCCCCACGGTGGTGGCGCCTTCTCCGGCAAGGACCCGTCCAAGGTCGACCGTTCCGCTGCCTATGCCGGCCGCTACG
>VEPA01000210.1 GCA_012026675.1 Betaproteobacteria bacterium
CCAGTCCTCGACCTACACGGCACGGAGGCGTTGAATCATGGACGCTACGCAACTGCTGGATTGGGATCATGCCGGCCTCGCGCTCGCCCACGCGGCGCGGGCACCGTGGCTCGACGGCCTGTTCTTCTCCGCCACCTGGCTCGGTTCGCTGGCGGTACTGCTGCCTCTGGCGCTGCTACTGTGGTGGCGGCGGCGCGGCGAGAGGAGCGCGGCCTTTGTCCCGCTGGCTTTGATCGGCACCGCCGCGCTCGTGCACCTGCTCAAGCTGATCGCAGCGCGGCCGCGGCCCGAGCTGTTTCCGCCGCTGATCACCATGCCGGAAGACTGGAGCTTCCCCAGCGCCCACGCCGCGCAAATCACCGCTTTTGCCCTGGCCTGGCTGCTGAGGCCGGGGCGGTCGCCGGGCAGGCTCGAGATTGCCTTCTTGGCTGCCGCGGCGGTTGTGGTCTTCGCCTCGCGGCTCTATCTGCAAGTTCACTTTCCAAGCGATGTCATCGCCGGCGCAATGCTTGCGACCCTCTGGGTCATGGCGCTGCGCCGTCTGCCGGCATGGCAGGAGAAAAGACAATGAGACACAAATTCCTCGGCACCGGCGACGCCGGCTACCATCCGCTGCGCAAGATCCGGACCGTGATTTCCGGGCTGCGCTATGCCGTGCTATACGACTGGTCGGTCACCTACAAGCTGATCGCGTCGGTGGTGGTGCTGGCGGTCGCCTTCGGCGCGCGCGCCTGGGTGGACTTCCTGCTGATCCTTGTGGTGACCGCCTTTGTGCTGGTCGCCGAAATCTTCAACAGCGCGATCGAAGCCCTCTGCGATTTCGTCGAGACGCGCCACAACGAGAAGATCAAGGTCATCAAAGACATCGCCGCCGCCGGCGTCGGCATCTCGATCTTCACCTGGTTCATCGTGCTCGGCGTCGAATTGAGCCGGCTGCTCCAGCTTGCGCTGCCGTGACGTCCGGCTTCACTCCAGCAGCGAGGCGATCCCGCTTGCCTGTATCGCCTCGACGGCGGGATGCTGGATCCGCCGCTGGGTGACGATTGCATACCAGTTTTCGCGGACCTCGGCCAGCGCGCCGAGCGAGCGGGCGCCGAACTGCGCCAGGATGTCGGCATGCATCCCCGAGGGCGCCGGAAACAGGCCGAGCCCGGCGCGGCCGAAGGTCTTGAGCAGGGCGCTGTCGGAAAACTCGCCGACGATTTCAGGCTTCAGGTTGTGCCGCGCGAACCAGGCATCGATGGCGCCGCGCAGCGGGTTGCTGCGTACCGGCAGGAGCAGCGGGGCGCCGTGCAGTTGCCGCGGAAAGTCGGCGGCATAGTGTTCGTGCAGGCTATCGACGGCGTAAAGATCGATGCCGACCGTGCCGAGCAGCCTGGACTGGAGCTTGAGATGCGCATCGGTCGGCGCCGAGCGATCGGTCAGGACCAGGTCGAGCCGGTTCAGCGCCAGTTCCGCAAGCAGGTGTTCGAAATTGCCTTCGATGCATTCCAGGCGCATCGACAAGGGTGCCTGCAGCACCGGCTGGAGCAGGCGGAAGGCGACCAGCTTGGGTACCGCCTCGCTGAGTCCCACGGCAAAGCGACGGCGTCCCGACGCGTGGGCGGCCACGGCGTGGCGCAGCCGCTCGCCGAGCAGGAATATCTGATCGGCATAGTCGAGCGCGGCACGTCCCGCCTCGGTTAGCACCAGCGAGCGGCCCTGGGGTGCGAACAGCGCCTGCCCCAACTGCTGCTCGAGGACGCCGAGCTGGGTGCTGATGGTTTGCACCGAGAGGTCCAGCCGCTCCGCCGCGCGGGTGATGCTGCCTTCCTTGGCCACCGCCCAGAAGTAAAGCAGGTGGCGGAAATTGAGGTCGTCCGGACTCATCGAATACTCCAATAAATGGGATGATTGTATCGAAAATCTTCCATTTATCAGAAGTTATTCCATCGGTAAAGTCCATCCATCCGCAGCAGACCCGCTGCGGCAGACAAGAAACCAAGGAGACGACACATGATCACCCTCAACGACTGCAAGGCATTCTGCGATGCCGATCCGGCGACCGTGGCGCGCGTGGCGCGGCGCGATCATCTGTCCGAAATACTGGCGATCGCCTGCGCCCACAGCCGGCTGGTCAAGGCCCGGCCCTTGCATGCCTCGCAACCGATCACTTTGGCCGCGGCGAATAGCACACCGCAGCGGCTGACCGCCTAAGGAACGACACATCATGATGACCATGCAAGCCAAGGATAGCTTTTCCCCGATCAGGCACCCGGGGCACCCGCTGCGCGCTTACCCGATCGACAGCCCGCGTGCCAAGGCGCGCCTCATTGTCCTTGCGCTGTTCGCCGACGGCAGGGTGGATGCCGCCGAACTGGAGACCCTGACGCGACGCGGAGTGTTCGCGGATCTCGGCATCTCGCGCGAGGACTTCTTTGAAGTGCTCTATGAATTCTGTGCAGACGCCATCGGACTGCCAGAGGGCCGGGGCAATTACCTGATGTCGCCGGCGCTTCTGGATGCCCTGTTGGCCGAGGTTTGCAACGCCGGGGAGCGGCAGAAACTGGTGCGCCTGATCTTTGACGTGATCCGCAGCGACGGTCATCTGGCCGACGGTGAGGCTCGCCTGTTCTGGAAAGCGCTCGATACCTGGCGTTTGCGGCTGGACGACGGCATCGCATTCCGCCCGCGCGCTGCGGCCTACAGGCAAAGAGGGCAGGTACGGATACGCAGCGGCCTGTCCTGAGGATCAGTAACCGACCGGCGCCGGGATGGATGGCGCCGTTGAAGGGCGGATGAGGCGGCGGCGCTCATCCTCGGCGAGCGGCTCGAACCACTCCAATTGTCTTTCGAGTATCGCCACGGTTGCTTCAGAGGCATCGCCGCTGCGCGCAAGCAGGCGGCGGCGTAATTCTTCCGCAGGCGCATCGGTGGCGAGGATGTTGAAGCCGACCCGGAGTTCGTCGGCCAGTGCGGAAAAGCTGTCGCGCTCGGCGCGCTTGAGGAAGGCAGCATCGACAATGACCGGCCAGCCGGCGATCAGTAGCTCGCGGCTCAGCGCCAGCAGCCGCGCATAGGTGCGTGTCGTCGCCTCGGTTGTATAGATGCCGCAGTCCGGGGCCGAGTTGCTGTTGTCATGCGGCGCCAGTCCGAACAGACGTTTGCGTTCCACGTCGGAGCGCAGCCGCACGATGCTGCCGGCTGTTTGCGTGGTCGAGTCGAGCAGTCGCGCCGAACTCGCGGTGGTCTTGCCCGAACCGGACAAGCCGCAAGTAATTGCAAGAGTCGGCGCTGGCGGTACGGCAATCCGCGCCGCCAGGTCCAGATAGGCATGTGCCGCGTCGAGTTCGGTCCGCGCCGATTCGCGATCTTCCTGCCTTGCGCGCAGGGCGGCGATCTTGGCCCGCACCACGGCGCGATACACGGCGTAAAAGCGCAGTACCGACAGTGCCTCGAAGTCGCCGCCGGTTTCCAGCCAGGCGTTCAGGAACCAGGCGGCCAGGCCGGGCTGGCCATGATCGAGCAGGTCGATCCAGACGAAGGCAATCTCGCTGGCTGGATCGTTCCAGCGAAAGTCCTCGTTGAACTCGATGCAGTCGAAGGGCGTCACGCGGTCGCCGATCAGCACCAGGTTGCCCAGGTGCAGGTCGCCGTGGCCCTCGCGGATCAAGCCGGCGGCCTTGCGCGCGGCTAGATCCCCGGCGCGGCGGGCGTATTCGGCTTCGGTCCAGCTCGCCAGCGCTTCGACCGAGGCGTGTCCGGCTGAGGGCAGCAGCTGGCGCAGTTCGACGAAATTTTCCCGGGCCGCGGCGAGCACCTGCGCCGGTGCGCCAAAGCGCGTACCGGGTGCGGCGATGGCGGCCGCCTGCTGAAAGGCGCAGAGAGTGGCGGCCAGCTGGGACAGATGTACGGCCTGCAACTCGCCGCGTGCCGCCATGTGGTCGAGGCGCCCGCTTTCGTCGAAGCGCCGCATGCGCACGGCCCACTCCATTGCCGGCAGCTCGCCTATTCGCGGCTGCTCCGGGTTGCCGCCGATCGACACGACGTCTAGATACAGGTCGGCTGCAAGGCGGTGATTCAGCGCCAGTTCGGCACGACAAAACGCCTCGCGCCGCGCCAGCGTGCCGTAATCGAGAAAAGGCAGGATGACGGGTTTCTTGATCTTGTAGGCGAAATCGCCGGCTAGCAGCAGCCAGGAAGCATGGGGCTCGATCAGATCGACGCGATCGGTGGCATGCGGATAGCGGTTCGCATCGAGCAGGGAACGGATCAGTGGCGGCAGGGCTTCAGGCATTAGGGTCATTATGATGCTGTCCCGGGTGCTCGCTGCGTCGGCTCCTGCAGCGGTGAGAGAGCCAGTCGTTTCGTGGAGCTATTGCGCCGTGTCCGCCTGCAACTGCGTGGGGAGGACGATCTCGATCAGTTCGGCCTGTTCCCCGCGCAGGCTCAAGGTGCCGCCCATGTCCGCGATGCGTCGCCTGGCCAGCTCGAACTGCGCGTCCGAGAGGGCTACGGCTTGTCCCGCGACACCGACTTCGGGCGCTGATTCGGTGGCAATCCGGATCGCCACTCCTTGCTCGCAAGCTGCGGTTTCGACGCTGACGCGTCCCCGTCGGCTCGGCAGAAGATTCATCAGGACTTCCTTCAGGTGGTCGGAAACCAGATTGCAGGTCGGCACGCCTTCGCCGGCGCGGAACTCGATCGGCTTGCTGCGGAAGCGCAGGTCGAAATTAAAAAAGTAGCAAACGGCTTCGACCAGTCGATTGATGTCAGTGATCTCGGGATGGTCGCCGCTCGCCATGGCAAAAGTGCTGATCTGGCGACTCATGCGCACGACGCGGCTGGTCTGTTCGCCGATCATGCGGGTGGCTTCCTGCGGATCAATCCCGCCCGGCTGGGGATCGGACAATTCGCGTGCCAGCCCGGTGATGATGGTCAGGGCATTGCCGGTTTCATGGGAAACATTGGCCGCCATGGCCGCCATGGCCGACATTTTCTCCCGGTGCCACAAGCGTTCGCGGGCAAGGGTTTTTTCCTGGGCGACGACTTGAGCATCGATCAGGGTTTGCCCGCGCTTGACGATCAGCAGCAGGGCGACAAAAAGTCCAGCCAGCAAGGCGCCGACCACCCGCAGCAACTTGGCGGAATTCAAGGCGACGGTCTCGGCGTCATGTTGAGCGGCCTGCTCGATTTTCTCCTGGTTGCTGGCCACGATCGCCGACAGCTCCGCGGAGCTGCTCTTGAGCTGACTCAGGAAGGGCGTGACATCCGCATAGATCTCGAAAACGCCAAGTACCTCGCTGCTGCCCTTGCGGCGCACCGGGATGTAGCTGGAGAGCAGGTCGCGATTTTCGACCATGCCTTCGAAGGCGCTGAACTGGTCGCGGTGGGTAAGTTCGCTCGCCGCCTTTCCTTCTGCCGCCGAACGCCAGCCGGCGTTGGTCGCCTTGTCTTCGCCGATCTGACGATGTTCCGAGGAATAGACCGTGAGTCCTCGCAGGTCATAGACCTTGATCTTGAACACCGTGCTGCCTTGCATGGCGGCGAAGGTCCGCTTGTCCAGTGCGGCAAAGCCCGGCAGCGCCCTGATGCGCCGCCCCAGTTCGGCGAAACATTCCTTGCGTGCTTCGGGTGCCATCGTCGCCGGGATGTGCCTGTATTCCTCGATGGCCCGGCAGCGATCAACCGAAAGGCCCTGGACCCGGGCGATCAGGGGTCCGAAATCCGACTCCCACAGGACATTGGCGAGGAGGTCGGTCATGTTTTGATTGGCAGCCTCCTGCGCGGCAATCAGGCTTTTCCTGGCGCTTTGCTCCGTCTTGCGGGAAAGTTCTGCCTGTGATTTCTTGTAAAAAGCCGCCTGTCCTTGCTGGACCTTGTCGAAAAAGGCAACTTCTCCGCGCTCAAGAACGTAGAGCGAGATGCCTACAAGCAGAAACGTCGATAGCGCC
>VEPA01000086.1 GCA_012026675.1 Betaproteobacteria bacterium
CACCTGGAAAGCCCCCAGGCGGAAGGGCCGCAAGCCCGGATGACGGGTGAAGGATCCCTCGGCGAAGAAAAACAGGGGCCGATTGCCGGCAATCTCCGCCAGGCGACGCACGTCATCGACTCCCTGTCGCGCATCGAAGCGTTCCACGAACACGGCGCCCAGACGGCGCAGCAGCGAACCGGCCAAGGGATGGGCAGCAAGTTCCTGCTTGGCGACAAAACCGACGTGCGTCGGCAGCACGGCGGCCAGCACGATGGCATCGACATAGCTGGCGTGATTGGCGACGAAAACAGCAGCCCCGTCAGTCAGGCGATCCTGCCCGGCGATTCGCAGGCGGATACCGCACAGCCGCGCGCAGGTTCGCGCCAGCGCAGCCACGAAACGCCAGCGCCAGCCAAGGTCCGGCAGCAGCAGGATGCCCAGAACGGCCGGTAGTGCCAGCAGGCCATAGACGCACCAGGCATAGCACCCATAGAGCCACTCAGCGCCGCGCCTAAGCACGGCGCGCAAGCCCTGCCAGAACCCGGCCGCGCCAAGACGCAGCACTTGCAGCCAGAGAGCCCGTCCGCCGGCGCCGAATCCGTCGCCGCAATAGATTTCTCGCGTTGCCGAACGACGGATCTTGCCGCTGGAAGTCTTAAGCACGGCGTGAGGCGGCGCCAGGACAACGTCGTCGGGCGGCGTTCCGAGCAGATCGACGGTCAGGCCATCGATGCGGCGGATCAGTTCCTGCCGCGCGGCGTCGTCCGTCTCGCGACTTTCGGCCACCACCACCAGTTTCTCGGTGCCCTGCCCGGCCGCTCCAACGCCGAACACCGCGACGCAGCCGCGACGCACGCCCGGAAGGCCGCCCACCGCATCCTCCAGTTCGTAGGGGTAAAGGTTGCGCCCGCCGCGAATGATCATGTCCTTGATGCGACCGGTGATGACGATGTCACCGTCGGCGAGGTAGGCGAGGTCGCCCGAATCGAGCCAGCCGTCACGGATCAGGCGCGCAGTGGCTTCGGCATTGCGGTAGTAGCCGCGCGTCGCCGACAGGCCGCGAAACTCCAGGCGGCCGACGCGACGCGGCGGCAACTCGCTGCCGGACTCATCGACGATGCGAACTTCATGGCCCGGCAATGGCCTGCCGCAGGCCACCAGTTGCAGCGCGTGGGCGTCATCGTCGGCTGCCAGCAGCGCCTCGCCCGCAGCCAGCGCCTCGCGCCGCACGCGATCGATCAGCGGCCCGCGCCCGGGCGGCGACACGGCAAGGCCGACCGAACACTCGGCGAGGCCATAGACCGGCGCCAGCGCTGCGGGGCGAAAGCCGTAGGGGCGAAAGGCGGCCGCAAAGCGGGCCAGGGGCTCGGCTCCCACGGGCTCGGCGCCGTTGGCCGCATAGCGCCAGGAACTCAGGTCGAGACCCTGCAGACGATCCGGATCGAGATGCCGCAGGCAGAGTTCGAAGGCGAAGTTGGGCGCGGCCGTCACCGTTCCGCGGTACTGGTGTATGGCCCACAGCCAGCGCTCGGGCCGCGCCAGGAAATCCAGCGGCGACATCAGTACCAGCGGGCAGGCATGGTAAAGGCTGCCGAGCCAGGCCCCGATCAGGCCCATGTCGTGGAACAGCGGCAGCCAGCTGACCACCACGTCGGCCGGCGTCAGCGCAACAGCCTGTCCCCAGGCGCGGATATTGGCCAGAAGATTGCCATGATCGAGCGTGACCCCCTTCGGATTGCCGGTGGAACCGGAGGTGTATTGGATGAACGCAATCTCGGTTCCCTGCCCGCGATGATCGGCCAGCGGCGCGGCAGCGCTGCCCTTGTTGCACAGTTCCTGCGGCGTCGTCACCTCGCGCAGGGTCGGGACCAGGCCGGACAGAATCCGCGCCACCATCCTGGCCGCATCGAAAGAGATCAGCGCCACTGCTTCGCAATTCTGCAGAATGCCGGCCTGTCGGCGCAGATGGTCCTCGACCTGTCCCGGCCGTGTCGGTGGATAGATCGGCACCGGAATCGCACCGGCGAGCAGGATGCCGTAGAAGCTGTGGAAGAACTCAAGTCCCGTCGGCAACATCAGTGCGACACAGCGTCCCGGGACAACGCCTAGGCCGCGCAGGCCGGCGGCGACCTGCCGCGCCGTCGCCAGCAAAGTCCCGTAATTCAGGGTATCGGTCTGCGTCGCGCTGCGCTGGAACAGCACATGCGGCCGCTCGGGATGTCGCCGCGCATGCCACTGCAATATCTCGACCAGTGTCGCGGCACTGTCCGGGCTGAGCTCTTCCACGGCTTCGGGTGCCTGCCACGCAGGCCTGTCGAGGTGGGTCTCGGCCGCGGCAGGCGCAGCGGCGGCGATGGCCATGAGCAGGTCACGCGGAGTTTCCACTGCACCGAGCACAGCGTCGTCGAGGCGAACGGCAAAGGCTTGCTCGATGCGCGTCAAAAGCTCCACTCGCGCCAGGCTGTCGAGCCCAAGATCCCGGTCAAGCTTGCTGTCAAGTGTTGCAGCCGAGCGCCCGCCGGGACGCACTTCGGCTACCAGTCGATCTACAAGCGAAAGAAGTTGGGTCGATTGATCCACTGCCTGATTTGACCCCATGGTTTCAACTGGCAGCGGAATTCCTGACTAATCCTCCGCACCCGACTGCAGGTCGAGCTGCTTCTTCTTTTTTTGCATGTCGGTATCCGAATCGGCGAAACGCTGGGCGATGGCGTTGAACTCGTCCTTGAGCGCCAGGAAGGCATCGACGATGTCGGGATCGAAGTGGGAGCCCTTGCAGGCTGCCATGAGCTGTACGGCCTTCTCGTGCGGCATGCTTTCCTTGTATACCCGGCGGCTGATCAGTGCGTCATAGACGTCTGCCACGGCCATCAGTCGTGCCGAAATCGGAATCGCGTCACCGGCGATGCCTCTCGGATAGCCGCCGCCGTCCCATTTTTCCTGATGGCCGTAGGCGATCTCCTTGGCCATGGTGAGGAACTCGACCTTCATGCCCAATTGATTCTCGGCGATCTGAATGACGTCGCGGCCCAGGGCAGCATGCGTCTTCATGATTTCGAACTCATCCGGTTCGAACTTGCCCGGCTTCAGCAGGATGCGATCCGGAATCCCCACCTTGCCGATGTCATGGAGCGGCGCCGACTTGAACAGCATGGCGATGTTGTAGTCGGTAAGAAACGCGGAAAAGCGCGGATGCGTCTTGAGCTTTTCGGCGAGCGCCTTGACATAAAACTGGGTGCGGCGAATGTGGTTACCCGTGTCGGAATCCCGCGTCTCCGCCAGCGACGCCATGGCGTGGATGGTGACGTCCTGGATCGCATTCACCTCGCGCGTGCGCTTGGCGACCTCCATTTCGAGATAGTCGGCCTTGTCGCGCAGAAAGTCGGCCGATGCCTTGATCGTCAAATGCGTCGCGACGCGGGCCATGACGCTCGGCGGGCTGATCGGCTTGGTGATGTAATCCACTGCGCCCATTTCGAGGCCCATCTTTTCGTCCTCGACCTCGGCCTTGGCGGTGAGGAAGATGACCGGGATGTCGCGGGTCGCGGGATCGCGCTTGAGATACTGCAGGACCTGGTAGCCGTCCATGCCCGGCATCATGATGTCGAGCAGGATCAGGTCGGGCGGGCTGTCGGATTGGGCGATCCTGAGCGCCTTTTCGCCGCTGTTGGCCACTTTCACCTTGTAGGTGTCCTTGAGCAGTCCGCTCATCAGCGACAGATTGTCCGGGGTGTCATCGACCACCAGCACGGTGGCCTTTTCGGCGAAGTTCAGTTCGAGTTCCATGGCTTTCCTCTCCCGGCCTGACGGCCATTTGCTGTTTTCAGGATCGAGTTTATCTGACTTGGCGTTTCCGGCTGCAAGGCTCAGCGCCGGCGGCGGAACAGCCGATGATAGTGGTCGACGGCGGCGAACAGCGCATTGCACGCAAGGCCGAGGGATTCGGATTGCCCGATGAAGAGCAGGCCCTGCGGCGCGAGCGCGGCGTGAAAGCTCGTGACCAGGCGGTCCTGCAGGTGGCTCTTCATGTAGATCAGCAGATTGCGGCAGCTGATCAGGTCGAGGCGGCCGCCGGCCAGGTCGGGCGCGCCGGTCAACACGTCGCGTTGCTCGAAGCGGACCATTCCGCGCAAGGCTTCGCTGATCGCGAAATGCTGTCCCTTCGGCGTGAAATGGCGTAGCCGCAGCGCCTCATCCATTTCGCTGAAAGCGGTTTGCCGATAGACGCCGGCCCGCGCCAGTGCAATGGCTTCCGGGTTGAGGTCGGTGCCGACGATGCGTACCAAGTGGCGCATGCGGTGATCGCCGAGCAGGTCTTCGAGGATGATGGCCAGCGTGTAGGCTTCCTCGCCCGAGGCGCAGCCGGGAACCCAGACGCGGACCGGCTCGCCCTCGGCTTTGTCGGCCAGCAGTCCTGCCAGCGCGCGCTCCAGCTCGCGGAAGGAACTCCTGTCGCGGAAGAACGAGGAAACCGACACCAGAAAAAGGCGCTGCAGCGTCTTCAGCTCTTCGGGCCGATCCTGCGCGAACGCCAGGTATGCGCCGTTGCCCGCAAGGCCGAGCGTGGCCTTGCGCTTTTCCAGCCGGCGCAGCAGGGTGTCCTCCTTGTAGGACGAGAAATCGATGCCGGTGGCCTGATGGACAAGCGGCAACAGGGCCGCCAGTTCGCGGTATTCCGCTTCAGGCCATTCAGCAAGGGCTGCCGGTGCCGCCGCGGCTTCCGGGCGCGGCGGCACCGGCACGCCGGGAAATTTCTCGGCCAGGGCCGCGCCGATGGTTTCTGCCGACAAGACCTGGTCCACCAGATTGGCGTCGATCGCGGCCGATGGCATGCCATTGAACTTGGCTTCGGCCGGGTCCTGGGCTATGGTCAGTCCGCCACGGGCCTTGAGCGCGCGGCAGCCGACGACGCCGTCATAGCCGGCGCCGGACAGCACGATGCCGATGGCGTTGCCGCGAAGGGATTCGGCGATCGAGGTGAACAGCACGTTCACCGAGGGCGTCGAGAAGGTATTCGGCGCAGGATCCCTCAGGGTCAGGGTGGTTCCGCTCACCGTGCCGTCCTTGCCCGCGGGAATCACATAGACGGTGTCGGCGCTCAGACTTTCACTCTGCCGCGCCAGCACCACGGGTAGCGCCGACTCGCGGTTGATCAGGCGCACCACCAGTTCATCATGGCCATCCTTCGCCATGTGCTGCGCGACCACATACGCCACCCGCCCGGTGCGGGGCATTTGGGCGAACAATGGCAGCATCGCCTCCAGCCCCCCCGCCGATGCACCGATGCCTGCAACATGGAGCGGCTGGGACGCGGCCGCCGCAGAACGGTCCGGCCCATTCATCGTCAGCCACGCGCTCGCGCCAGCCGTTCCAGCGCCGCGTCGAAATCGAAGTCGCCAATGGCTTCGGCCACCGGCTTGAGCGAGGTCGCCAGGGGTGTGCCGGCTGCCTTGTCGAGCAGGTCGCCAAGCAGATCGCCAGCCTCGGAATCGCTGTCTTCAAGCATGGCCTTGAGCTTGTCGAGTTCCGTCCCGAGTTCGGTAGCGGGCGTTGTCGCCGCGCCGGTTGGCGTGCTCGCCGTCCCGTCAGCGCCGACTTCCTGCAAGGCGGCGATAACCGGGTCGAGTGCGGCGAGCACCCTGGCCAGCAGCGCATCGATCTCGCCGGCGGCCTTGCCTTCCCTGCAGGCTTGCTCGAGTGCGGCAGCGGCTGCCTGGACGCCCTTGGCGCCGATGTTGCCGGCGGTGCCCTTCAGGGTGTGCGCCGCGCGCTCGGCCGCCGAGGCGTCGGCATCGCTTCGTGCGGCGGCGAACAATTCGGCGAAATGCCCTTGACTGTCGCGGAACTTGACCAGCATTCGGGTGTAGAGCTTTGCGTTGTCCATGGTGGTCGCCATGCCCGCCTTGACGTCAATGCCGGGCAGGGGCGGCAGGCCGCCGGTCGATTTCGAGGCGCCACCGGCCGCCTTGCCACCGGTGCGCGGCTTGCCTCCGGCCGGCTTCGGCGCAGCAGCGCCAGCCTTTGCCCGCGTTGTGCCCGGCTTGATCCATTTGGCGATGGTGTCGAACATCTCGCCGACGTTGAGCGGCTTGGCGATGTGGTCCCACATGCCGGCCTCGATGACTTTTTCGCGGTCGCCCGCCATGGCGTTCGCCGTCATCGCAATGATCGGCAGCTCCTTGAAGGCCGGATTCTTGCGAATCTCGCGGGTGGCCATGTAGCCATCCATTACCGGCATCTGGCAGTCCATCAACACTCCGTCGAAGCGCGCATCCCCGGCGAGGATGTCGACGGCTTCCTGGCCGTTCCTGGCGACCACGACCTCGATGCCGGCCTGCCCCAGCAACTCTGTCGCCAGTTCCTGGTTCATTTCGTTGTCCTCGGCCAGCAGCACGCGCGCTCCCTTGAGCTTGACCATCGATTCCGCGTAGCTGCCGGCCTTCTCCTGGGCACGGGTTTCCGTGACGACGCCCTTGCCCAGTGCCTCGCCGATCGCCTCCAGCAAGGTCGACGGCGTGACCGGCTTGTTCAGTACCGACTTCAGCGTCACCCCGTGCTGCGCAGCAGAACCCAGGGCCTCCTCGCGACCAAAGGCGGTGACCAGGATGACGGCCGGAGTCTGCCTTACATGTCCTTCCTGCAGGCGCTGGGCGGTCTCGATGCCATCCAGCACCGGCATCTTCCAGTCCATCAGCACCAGGTCGTAGGGCAGTTCCCTGCTTTCGGCGGCGGCGATCACTTCGAGCGCCTGCTGACCGTCCGAGGCCGCATCGACTTCCAGCCCGAAGGCCCTGACCATGGTCGACAGGATTTCGCGCGCGGACGCATTGTCGTCCACCACCAGCACGCGTACGCCAAGCAGTTCGTCAGCGCGGAACATGCGGCGCGGCATGGGTTCCTTCTGCAGGCCGAATTTCGCGTGGAAATGGAAGGTCGAACCCTTGCCGGCCTCGCTTTCCACCCAGATCCGGCCGTTCATCATCTCGACCAGGTTCTTCGAAATCGCCAGCCCGAGGCCCGTGCCGCCATACTTGCGGGTGGTCGACGCATCGGCCTGGCTGAAGGACTGGAACATCTTGCCACATTGCTCGGGCGTCATGCCGATGCCGGTGTCGCGCACCCAGAAGTGCAACTCGACGCTCCCGGCGTCCTGCGCCACTTTCTCGACGCCGACGACGATCTCGCCTTTTTCGGTGAACTTCACCGAGTTGTTGCCCAGGTTGATCAGCACCTGGCCGAGGCGCAGCGGGTCGCCGACCAGCGCAGTCGGCACGTCGGGCGCCGCGTTGAACAGCAGTTCCAGGCCCTTGTCCTCGGTTTTCATGCCCACCAGGCTGGCGAGGTGGTCCATTACGTCCTCGAGGCGGAAGTCGATCTTCTCCATCGACATCTTGCCGGCTTCGATCTTGGAGAAATCGAGGATGTCGTTGATGATGCCGAGCAGGTTCTCGCCGGCGCGGTGCACCTTCTCGATGTAGTTGCGCTGTTTCTTGTCGAGCTCGGTTTGCAACGCGAGGTGCGACATGCCGATGATGGCGTTCATCGGCGTGCGGATCTCGTGGCTCATGTTGGCGAGAAAGTCGCTCTTGGCCTTGGTGGCTTCCTCGGCGGCCTCCTTGGCAAGGCGGACCGCGGTTTCGGCGGCCTTGCGCTCGGTGATGTCGAGCAGCCAGCCCATGACGCCCTCCTCGCCCTCATGCACGAACGGCATGAAGGTCACGAGGAAGTCGCGCAGCACCCCGCCCCTGCCGATCAGGCGCGTCTCCCGATCGCGCACCAGGCCATCCCGCTTGATGTCTTCGATAATCTGCGCGCGATCTTCGCTGGTTGCGTAGATCTTCACCGCCGAGTCGCCGGGGCGACTGTCGAACATCCTTTCGAACTCGGGATTGGTGTAGCGGAACACGCCCTTGGTCGTGAAGGCGGTGCCTACCGGGCTGTGGTCGAGAATGTTTTGCATGGCGGCACGCTGGTCAGCCATGACCTTCTCGGCTGCCTTGCGCGCGGTGATGTCGCGGAACACCACCACGGTGCCGACCAGCTTCTCGTTCTTGTAGATGGGCGTCGTCGAGTACTCGACGGGAATCGAAGTGCCATCCTTGCGCCAGAGCACCTCGTTGTCGACGTTGCGTACCTGGCCATCGATGGCGGAGAGGTACATCGAGCATTTATCGCGCGGGAACGGGCTGCCGTCCGCATAACGGTCATGCACCAGCGCATGCATGGCCTTGCCGACGAACTCCTCCTCGGCGTACCCCAGCATGGCGGGCGCCGCCGGATTGGCGAAGGTCATCACGCCGCTGTTGTCGAGGCCGACGATGCCATCGTTGACCGAGCCGAGGATCAGGCGACTGCGTTCTTCGAGCACAGCCAGATGTTCCGTTGTTTCCTTGAGCGA
>VEPA01000244.1 GCA_012026675.1 Betaproteobacteria bacterium
CGGCGGACTCGGTGCTGCGGATGAGGCCAGAGCCGGTGCAGCGCGGGCAAGTGATGTAGCTGGTCTCGGCGAGTGCCGGCCGCAGGCGAAGGCGCGACAATTCCAGCAGGCCGAAGCGGCTGATCTTGCTGGGCTGGACGCGAGCGCGGTCGAAGTGCAGCGCGTCGCGCAGGCGGTGTTCCACTTCGCGCTGGTTCTTGGTCGATTCCATGTCGATGAAATCGATCACGATCAGGCCGCCGAGGTCGCGCAGTCGCAGCTGACGGGCGATTTCGTCGGCGGCCTCGCAGTTGGTGCGCAGCGCGGTTTCCTCGATGTCGCTGCCCTTGGTGGCGCGCCCCGAGTTGACGTCGACCGAGACCAGGGCCTCGGTATGGTCGATCACGATGGCGCCGCCCGAAGGCAGGGTGACCTGGCGCGAATAGGCCGATTCGATCTGGTGTTCGATCTGGAAGCGCGAGAACAGCGGCACGTCGTCGTGGTAGCGCTTGACGCGGTTGACCGTGCCCGGCATCACGTGTGCCATGAACTGCTGCGCCTGTTCGAAGATGTCGTCGGTGGCGATCAGGATCTCGCCGATCTCGGCGTGGAAGTAGTCGCGGATGGCGCGAATGACGAGGCTGGATTCCTGGTAGATCAGGAATGCGCCGCTCTGCGCCTTGGCCGCGCCGTCGATGGCAGTCCACAACTGCTGCAGGTAGTTCAGGTCCCACTGCAATTCTTCGAGTCCGCGGCCGATGCCCGCGGTGCGGGCAATCAGGCTGGTGCCGGGCGGAACTTCCAACTGGTCCATTACTTCGCGCAGTTCCTGCCGGTCATCGCCCTCGACGCGGCGCGAAACACCGCCGCCGCGGGGGTTGTTGGGCATAAGCACGAGGTAGCGGCCGGCCAGCGAGACGTAGGTGGTCAGTGCCGCACCCTTGTTGCCTCGTTCGTCCTTTTCGACCTGGACGATAAGTTCCTGGCCATTGCTGAGGACGTCCTGGATGCGTGCCTTGCCGGGGTCGACACCCGGCTTGAAGTAATTGCGGGAAATTTCCTTGAACGGCAAGAAGCCATGGCGCTCGGCGCCATAATCCACGAAGGCAGCTTCGAGGCTGGGCTCGATGCGGGTGATAACGGCCTTGTAGATGTTGCTCTTGCGTTGTTCCTTGTTGGCTGATTCGATGTCGAGGTCAATCAGTTTCTGACCATCGACGATCGCGACGCGGAGTTCCTCAGCCTGCGTCGCATTGAAAAGCATGCGTTTCATGTGTGCTCCCGCGCGCATTCACTGCAGGAGGGCACGGCAAGTCGCACACTGCGGGCGTCAGGACGCGGGCGGTGTGCCTCGGGTTTGCGGTTGCTGCGGCAGTTTCATGGTGCCTTTGGTTAATGGTTGCAAACGGGGTTGATGACTTGTCGTAGTTCAAGCGGTCGCTGACTCATGATCAGCGTCCGGCAATCTGTGCCCAAATCCGTGCGTGTGTAGCGCGCAATAAAGTAGTATCGCTCTTTCGGGCGAGCGAAACACCCTGTGGTTTGCGGGTCACGCGCCGGTCGGTCTGTAAAGTCCGGCGGCTGTTTCAGTTGCTTTCGTAACCTCGTCGCCTCGATGCAAGCTAACGCCGAAAGGCGAAAGCAAGGGCGGCGACAACATCCCGCGAACCGTGCCACCGCCGCCACTTCGGGCCGCCGGGCACACCGTCACGAGACGGCTAACCAAGAGCGCAGTATATTGGAAATGAAGGACTTGAGCAAAGATTCGGTGACATGGCTCGAAGTCGGTGAGGAAGCCGAAGGTCAGCGTATCGACAATTTCCTGCTGCGGGTTGCGAAGGGGGTGCCCAAGAGCCATATCTATCGCATCCTACGAAGTGGCGAGGTACGGGTGAACAAGGGCCGCGTGCCGGCCGAATATCGCCTGAAGGTCGGCGACCGGTTGCGCGTACCACCCATCCGCACAGCCGAGCGTCCTTCGCAAGCCACTGTTCCGGCAAGGGATTTTGAGATTGCTTATGAGGACGAGGCATTCATCGTGGTGGACAAGCCCGCCGGTGTGGCGGTGCATGGGGGAAGCGGCGTGTCCTTCGGCGTGATCGAGCAGTTGCGTCGGGCGCGGCCTCAGGCGAAGTTCCTCGAACTGGCCCACCGGCTTGACCGCGAGACCTCCGGCCTGCTGGTTGTGGCCAAAAAACGCGTGGCGCTGACCAAATTGCACGACATGTTTCGCCACGGCGGCATCAACAAGCGTTACCTGGCGCTGGTCAAGGGGTGCTGGCGCAACGAGTTGCAGCATGTGCGCCTGCCGCTGCACAAATACCTGACGGCCGATGGCGAGCGGCGCGTCAGCGTAAATGCCGAGGGCAAGGCCGCCCATTCCATCGTGCGGCTGGTGGCGCGCTGGGAGAACTTCAGCCTGGTCGAGGTGGAATTAAAGACCGGACGCACCCACCAGATTCGCGTCCATCTGGCCCATCTGGGCTTTCCCATCGCCGGCGACGACAAATACGGCGATTTTTCCCTGAACAAGGCCTTGCAGAAGACCGGGTTGGGCCGCATGTTCCTTCATGCAGCCAGACTGGAGTTGCCGCACCCCATGACGAACGCGCCGCTGGAACTTGGCTCTCCGCTGCCCGATGAACTGCGCGGCTTCACGGAAAAACTGGACAGGAACGAAACCAGATCTTATGGCCAAACGTTTTGAACTGATCGTCTTCGACTGGGACGGAACCTTGATGGATTCGACGGCTGCGATCGTCGCCAGCATTCAGGCGGCGGCGACGGACCTTGGTATCGAACCGCCCTCCGCCGAGCGCGCCAGCCACATCATCGGCCTCGGCCTGATCGATGCCCTGCGCCATGCCTTGCCCGATCTTCCGGCCGAACGTTACCAGGACGTTGCGCTGCGCTACCGGCAGCATTACCTGGCACGCGACCAGGATCTGCTGCTGTTCAGCGGTGCGGAGGAACTGATAGCCGAACTGGCCGCGGCCGGACACATGCTCGCCGTGGCCACGGGCAAGACGCGCAAGGGGCTGGATCGGGCTTTCGAAGTCAGCGGGCTGGGTTCGCGTTTCCACGGATCGCGCTGCGCCGACGAGTGTCATTCCAAGCCGCATCCGCAGATGCTCGAAGAATTGATGGCCGAATTCGGTGTCGGTCCGGAGGCGACGCTGATGATCGGTGATACCACCCATGACCTGCTGATGGCCCGCAATGCGGGCGTGGCCGCGCTGGGCGTGGCGTATGGCGCCCATCCGCGCCGGGCTCTGGAAGCCGAAGCCCCGCTTTATTGCGCGGCTAATGTGGCGGAACTGGCAGCGTGGTTGCGGCAGCAGGCCTGAAGCAGCGGCGGATTTTCGCCAGCGGGGAACTGACCGAGGGTGGACCCGGTCAGCGCTTCACGATCACGCGCCGCGGTATCGATGAAGCGGCCTTTGCAGTGCGCTTCCGCGGAGAGGTACATGCCTACTTGAACCGTTGCGGCCATGTTCCGGTCGAACTCGACTGGCAGCAGGGCGAGTTCTTTGATAGTTCAGGCTTATACTTGATCTGCGCCACGCATGGCGCCCTGTATGCGCCGGAATCGGGGCGTTGTCTCGGCGGGCGCTGCAATGGCAAGGGACTGGTCAAGGTTTCCGTAACAGAAAATGACGGGTGGGTTATTCTTATTGAGGAAGGTGGGCAAGGTGTCGGATAGCAACAATGATACGAACTGGGAACGCAAGGTTCTGGAAAAACTCGCACTCGAAGCACTTGCCGAGCAGCGCCGCGGGCGTCGCTGGGGCAGCTTCTTCAAGTTGCTGGGCTTTGCCTATCTTGCCGTAATACTGGTTCTGGCGCTGGACCTGGGGCAGGGCGACAAGCTGGGCGACGGCGAGAAATTTACCGCTCTGGTGAACCTTAATGGCGTCATCAAATCCAAGGGCGATGCCAATGCCGAGAATGTCGTCGGCGCCCTGCAGGCAGCCTTTGAGGACAAGCATACGGCGGGAGTGATCCTGCGCATCAACAGCCCTGGCGGCAGCCCCGTGCAGTCGGGAATAATCAATGATGAAATGCGGCGCTTGCGCGCCAAATATCCGGATATTCCCCTGCACGTGGTCGTCGAGGACGTCTGTGCGTCAGGGGGCTACTATGTGGCAGTGGCAGCGGACAAGATCTTCGTGGACAAGGCCAGCATTGTCGGGTCGATAGGCGTGCTAATGGACGGATTCGGCTTCACGGGCACCATGGAAAAACTCGGCGTCGAGCGTCGCCTCCTCACGGCAGGGGTAAGCAAGGGATTTCTCGATCCGTTCTCGCCGGAGAACGAGAACGACAAGGCGCATGCCAAGCAGATGCTGGGCGAGATTCACCAGCAATTCATCGACGTGGTGAGAAAAGGTCGCGGCAAGCGCCTCAAGGAATCGCCGGAAATGTTCTCCGGCCTGATGTGGAGCGGAGCCAAGAGCATTGAACTGGGTCTCGTGGACGGCTATGGCACGGTCGATAGCGTCGCCCGCGACGTCATCAAGGCCAGCGACGTGCGCGACTTCAGCGTCAAGCAGAACTTCGCCGAGAAGTTCGCCAAGCAGTTCGGCGCCGACATGGCCGAAGGCATGGCGAATGTCCTGACGAGGGTTACGTTACGCTGACAATGGTGACGCCGAGGGCGGCCAGGAGGAGTTCCTGGGCGCTGATGCGGCTGCGTTTGCTTGCCTTGATACGGTAGTCGCCGCTGCCGTCCATTTCCCAGGCCTGACTGTTGTCCGCCAGGTAGGGCTTCAGTCCTTCCTTGAGTACCCGCTGCTTGAGCTTGGACTCCAGCACCGGGAAACTGATTTCAATGCGACGGAAGAAATTGCGCTCCATCCAGTCTGCGCTGGAGAGGTAGATGTTCTGCTTGCCGTCGGCGTGGAAATAGAAAATTCGGTGATGTTCGAGAAAGCGGCCGATCACCGAGCGCACCCGGATGTTCTCGGAGAGGCCCTTCACGCCCGGGCGCAGTGAGCAGACTCCGCGCACGATCAGGTCGATGGTGACCCCGGCTGCGCTGGCCTCGTACAGGGCGGCAATGATTTCCGGTTCGAGCAGCGAGTTCATCTTGGCAATGATGCGCGCCGGCTTGCCGGCCAGCGCCGCCGCTGTTTCGCCGCGAATCGCAGCCAACATGTTCGAATGGAGCGAAAAAGGTGCCTGCCAGAGGTGTTTCAGCGCACTTGCCTTGCCCTGGCCGGTCAGCTGCTTGAAGACTTCATTGACGTCGTCACCGATTTCAGGATTCGAGGTCAGCAGGCCGAAGTCGGTGTAGAAACGCGTGGTGCGTGGGTGGTAGTTGCCGGTACCGAGATGGATGTAGCGGCGGTAGCCCTGATCCTCGCGACGCAGGACCATCAGCATCTTGGCATGGGTCTTGTAGCCGACTACGCCGTAGACCACATGTGCACCGACTTCTTCGAGGCGCGCCGCGATGGACAGGTTGGCCTCTTCGTCGAAACGCGCCATCAGTTCCACCACCACGGTGACTTCCTTGCCCTTCTCGGCGGCGCGCAGCAGATGCTCCATCAGCACCGAGTCGGTGCCGGTGCGATACACGGTCATCTTGATCGCGACCACCTGCGGATCGTCCGCCGCCTGTTGCAGCAACTGGATTACCGGCGAAAAGGACTGAAAGGGGTGGTGGATCAGGATGTCGTGCTTGCGAATGCTGGCGAAGATATCGTAGCGCTTGGTCAGCACTTTCGGCAGGCCGGGCTGGAATGGGGCATAGGTCAGGTCGGGGCGATCCACCTGGTCGGGTACCGACATGAGGCGCACCAGATTGACGATGCCCGGCACGCGATACAGGTCGGTGCGCGCGAGGCCGAACTGTTGCAGCAGGAACTCGGTCATGATTTCCGAGCAATTGTCGGCGACCTCGAGGCGCACGGCATCGCCGAAGTGCCGCTGCGGCAGTTCGCCCTGCAATGCAATGCGCAGGTTCTTGACCTCTTCGTCATCGACGAAGAGGTCGGAATTGCGCGTGACGCGGAACTGGTAACAGCCGAGCACGTTCAAGCCGGTGAACAATTCGCTGACGTATTCGTGGAGGATCGAGGAAAGGAAAACAAAACCATAGTCGACGTCGCAGAGTTTCTTCGGCAGCCGGATCACGCGCGGCAGAGCGCGGGGCGCCTGGACGATGGCCGCTCCCGAACTGCGGCCGAAGGCGTCGGCGCCTTCCAGTTCGACGGCGAAGTTGAGGCTCTTGTTGAGTACCCGCGGGAAGGGATGTGAAGGGTCTAGCCCGATCGGGGTCAGCACCGGCATGACTTCCTTGCGGAAGAAATCCAGGATCCAGGCGCGCTGTTCGTCGCTCCACAGGCTGCGGCGGAAGAAGGCGATGCCCTGCTTTTGCAGTGCCGGAAGGATCTGGTCATTGAGCAGCGCGTACTGTTCGGCGATCAACTGGTGGGCCTGATCCGTGACGCGGCGGAACACGTCCTGCGGCGGCATGCCGTCGGCGCCGGCGGCATGGCTGCCCAGCTTGATCTGCTCCTTGAGGCCGGCGACGCGGATCTCGAAGAACTCGTCCAGGTTCGACGAGCCGATGCACAGGAAGCGCAGCCGCTCCAGCAGCGGCACCCGCTCGTCGGCCGCCGGGTCCTGGCCCAGGCGGATGAAGGCCAGCAGGGAGAGTTCGCGATTGATGAAGTGCTCAGGGGGATAGCGGCGGGTAACCGTGGCGATGGTCATGGCGAGGCTGAGGTTGTTGGGGCCGTCGGTGAATACTATGACAGTTCCGTTGCGGAATCATGACAGGGACCGGGCTTGCTAGAATCGGCCGGTCTTCCAGAGGGGTGCATAGCCGTGGGTCATGAGTTGATTGCCGCCATCGATCTGGGCTCCAACAGCTTCCGGCTCCAGGTCGGCCGGGTGGTCGGCAATCAGATCTATCCCCTGGATTCCCTCAAGGAATCGGTGCGCCTGGCGGCCGGTCTGACCGGCGAGAAGACCCTGGACGGACCTTCGCAGCTGCGCGCCCTGGAAGCCCTGGCCCGTTTCGGCGAGCGCTTGCGCGGCTTCGATGCCGACGCGGTGCGGGCGGTGGCCACCAACACCCTGCGGGTGGCCAAGAATGCGCCCGAGTTTCTGCCCCA
>VEPA01000184.1 GCA_012026675.1 Betaproteobacteria bacterium
ACCAGATCCTGCTCCAGGCGGGCAGCGTCCTCAACACAACGTATGCAGGCAGTCCCTTGTACGGCGGCTCGGTGGTCATCGAGGCCGGGGGCAATCAGTCGGTTTCTGCCGACACCATCATGCTCATTGCAGGAACGGGGGGCAATGACAACGCAGCGGCCATATGGGGTGGCGGGGCGACACAGGACATCAACGTCACCACCCTGCTGGAACTGACGGGCGGCGGCGGCTATGGAAGCATTAACAACTACGCCAGCATCGAAGCCTTCGGCCCCAACACGGTCCAGACCATAGACGCCAACTTCGCCGGCTTCGGCAACATCATCCTCACCGGCGGCAACAGCGGCGGCGCGTTGAATCAGGAAAACAGCGCTGACATCAGCTTGGGCATCAATAATACAGGCGGCTCGCAGACCGTTTCCGCCCGCGACATTACCATCGACGGCGGCTATGCCACGTATGGCGGGGCGGGTTTTGGCACCGAGACCGGACGCAACCAGTCGTTCAATCTCTCGGGGAACCTGACCATGATCGGTGGCGGTGGCAGTGGCCCCGATTCCATCGGCACCCCGGCCTACATCGGCAACGAAAATGGCGGCGGCACGATCAACCTGTCCGTGGCTGGCAACATCACCCTCACCGGCGGCTACTCTTCGCCGGGCGGTGTTCTTATCGGCAGCCTGAGTAATGCGGCCACCGCTGTCACGATCGTCGCGGGCGGCAGCGTCACGATAGACGGCGGCGAAGGCGGCGTCGGCATCGGTTCGATAGGCCCCGCGATCGCGGCAGGTGCGGCGGGCGGGGTTTATATCGCCAGTGGTGCAAGCATTACTTCGTCAGGCGCGGACGTCACCATCTATGCCCAGAAGAGCGTAAGCATAAACGGCTCTGTGATATCGGAGGGCGGCTGCGGGGATTGCGGTGACGGTGTGTGGATTACCGCCGGCTATAGCCCTTTGATTTTCAATAACAGCTTTGGCGGAGATATACAACTCGGCGCGCAAAGTGTGATCACCGGATATTCAGTTGGTCTCAGGGCTTACAGCGGTATCAGCGCCGCCGGTAATATCGTCCAGAATCCAGGCAGTAGTAGTATCACCATTACCGGAAGCTACAGCGGTTACTCGAACTTCTTCCGGGCCGACGGCAACCTGCTGCTTGATGGGGCGGTTGTGGCGAGCGGGTTTGATCCGGTCAGTGGCATGGAAGGATATGCCGGCTACTCGGGCGCCCCGGGCAAGACGCTCAGGATTTCCAATATCTCGTCGCCGGGCGGTGGCAATTTCTATTTTCAATCCACGGGCGACGCCGTTGTCGGCAACGTCAATACGCCTACGGGTTATGTCAGTATCAATGCCGGCGGCGCGATTTACGATAACAACGGTACCAATGTGCTCAACATCACCGCCGACACCATTAGCCTGAGCAGTCAGTCCGGCGGCGCGGCGGGCGGGCTGGCAATCGACATGGATACCTCGGCCGCCGCCAGCTTGATGGCAAGTGTCAGTTCTTCCGCTACCAATGGCGGCATCTCGATCCGGAACTTTGGTGCGCAGCCCGGTTTCATTTCCATGAACGACTCCGCGAGTTTGCAGTCGAGCATCAACTTCAACAACAGCGGTGATCTTTTTCTGAGCGGCGCTAGCTCGTTTGCGACTCCCAATGGGGGAAGCATGTTGATCGCCAGCGGCGGCAGCTTGACATACTACGGCGCAAGCATCGATACCTACGGCGGCAGCCTGATCCTCGGTGCGGGAACTGTTTTGGACTTCGATACATCGGGCGGCTTTTTTACCGGCGGTTCGCTGGGTATCGCCGCGCCGGTAGTCTATGTGCATGGGGGTGGTGGGTATAGTGGCATATCGGCAACCGGTGATATCGTCCTGGCGGCCACGCAGCAATTGACCATCGGCAACTTCGACTTCACGGGGATTTCCAGCAACACCACCATCACGGTCAATGCCGGTGCGCTCACGATGCAAAGCGGCGGACTTTTTGCCCCGAACGGGAACGTCGATATCACTGCCGGCAGTATCCTTGCCAGCAGTAGCAGCTTGATCCAGGCTGCCAACATTACTGGTGTCGTCTCGGGCAACATTACTCTGGATGGCGGAACCGGGATCGATGCGGGCAATAACCTCGCCCTGACCCTGACCGGCGCCGCTTCAGCGCTCTCGGTGAACAATGGCTCCTACCTCGCAGGCGGTTCCAATGTGACACTGGCGGCGCCAACGATCAGCATCTTGGGTAGCCAGGTCGACGCCGGTAACCTTGTCAGCATGACCGGATCGGCGATCAACATTGATGGCGGTTATGTAGGGGGCACCGACGTCGCCTTGAACGGGTCGACGATTAACATTATTGGCAGCGACATCTTCGCTGCCAACAATGCAATCGTGACCGGATCGGATATCAACATAAATGGCAGCTTTGTAACGGCCACCAACATTTCTTTCAACGGCGCGACACCGGGCACCGGAAACCTGAATCTGGCTAATGGCGATGCGGCAGCCAGCGGCCAACTGGACTTCAACCTTGCGAACGTGACTGCTTCCTACGGCGGGGGGCTGACAGCCGACGGCTTGACCAGCAACATCACCGGCATCGTCTCGGGCAACATCACGTTGGACCAAGGGGCGTTTTTTGCGGCCGGCAATGATATCTTGCTGACCCTTACCGGCGCGGGGTCAACAGTCTCGCTGAGTAATGGGGCCTATATGCTGGCGGACTACATTACTCAGATTCCGGCCACAATCTACCTTAATTTCCTTGGCCGCAGCAGCGGCGGCGTGATGATCGATGGCATTGCGACGACAACTTCGCCGTCCTCGACTGGCAGCGGGTTCTTCGTGGTCAATAGCAGCACTCCGGCGACCACGACACCCGGCGGCGGGCTGGAGGTCACATACGCTACCTCTATCGTTGTCGATCCATGCGCCATCAGCCCGGATCTTTGCAGCCCACCGTCCCCCATCGACAACCCGATCCCCGAGTTAGTCGCGATGGACCCATGTATCAGTAATCCGGACTCGGTCGAGTGCAAATTGCAGGGTTCGGGCGAAGGGAACGAAGAAACAAGCAGTTTCGGCAGTCAAGAGGACTATGGGATAAAAGATGACAAGTGGAGCCATGGAAGAATTCCCACGTGCAGCATTTGACGTGGAGGCCGGCATGAGGCGGGTGATGCTCTTGGTCGTGGCCGCGTGCTTCTGCATTCCGGCCGCCTACGCTGACACGGCGGGCCAGATCACGCACCTTTCGGGCACGCTGTCGGCCAAGCGGGCGGACGGCAGCAGCAAGTTGCTCGCGGTCAAGTCCGACGTTGCCGAAGGCGATACGCTGAGCACCGAGGCCGGCACATATGCCCGCCTCAAGTTTGCCGACGGCGGCGAAGTCGTGTTGCGTCCCGGCACCCAGGTGAAGATCGAGCATTACGCCTACAACGCCGCCAAGCCTGAAAATGACAACATCCTCATCAACATGTTTAAGGGCGGCTTGCGCGCGGTAACAGGCCTGATCGGAAAACGCAACCGGGAAAAAATTACCTTCGCCACTGAGACGGCGACCATCGGCATTCGCGGCACCCACTTCGGCGCCCTGCTGTGCAAGAACGACTGCGCCGACGTGCCTACCACCCGCGGTGTGCCGCCGCCCAACGGGCTGCACGTCGACGTGACGAGTGGCATCATCAGCCTGACCAATGCGGCCGGAACAATAGAGATCGGTACCGGGAAGTTCGGCTACGTGCCTGACAAAGATACCCCGCCGGCGATCGTCCCGCCGGAGGATGGCATCCAGGTCACCATGCCGAGTTCGATCTCAAAGGACAAGGCCGACGGCAGGGGCATCGGCAACGATGACGCCGCCGAGTGCAAGATGTGACCCGGCCGCGAAGCAGAATTACGGCGCCGCCAGGCGACCTTGTTTCCAGTCGCCGTCGCGCCAGTGCCGACTATTGCTGCTTCATCGCATAGGATGCAGAGATTCCATTTCATATCCGGTCTGCCCCGCTCGGGGTCGACCCTGCTCTCGGCGATCCTGAGCCAGAACCCGCGTTTCCATGCCGGCGTCAGCAGTCCGCTCGCGGCCTTCTTTTCATCGCTGGTGGCCCAGGTCAGCGTCGGCAGCGAGTGGGCGGCGCAGGTCAGCATCAGCCAGCGTCGCCGTTTGCTGCATGGCTTGTTCCAGTCCTACTACGCCGACCTGCCGCCCGAAAAGCAGGTCGTGTTCGATACCAACAGGTCATGGACGGCGCGCCTGCCGGCCTTGCTCGATCTGTTTCCCCAGGCCCGGGTGATCGCCTGCGTACGCAACGTGGCCTGGGTGATGGACAGCATCGAGCGCCTGTACCGCAAGAACCCCTACGAGAACACTGCCCTGTTCGGCAATGATGCCGAGCGCAGCACGGTGTTTACCCGCACCGAGACCTTGGCCCAGCGCAACCGCCTCGTCGGCTTGGCCTATTCCGGGCTCAAGGAGGCGTATTACAGCGAGCAGGGCCGCGCCATGCTGGTGGTCGATTACGATTTGCTGGTGCAGCGACCAGCCCATGTGATTCCGCTGATCTATCAGTTTCTCGGGGAAGAGCCCTTCCCCCACGATTACGAGAATCTGCAGTTCGATACGCCGGACTACGATGAAGGCCTGGGCCTGGCCGGACTGCACAAGGTGCGGCAGAAAGTTAGCCTGGAGCCGCGCGAAACCATTTTGCCGCCCGATCTGTTCGAGCAGTATGCCAAGCTCTCCTTCTGGTACAACACCGCCAGCAGCCGCTGCAACGTGCTTATGGTTCGTCCCTGAGGGGAATGTTGCCACGGCGCTGCAGGTAGTCAATCAACCGCGCCACGCAGTCGTCGATCCCGATCTCGCCCGCCGGCAGAATCACTTCAGCGTGTTCCGGCACTTCGTAAGGCGAGTCGATGCCGGTAAACAGCGGTACCAGCCCGGCCCGGGCGCGGCGGTAAAGTCCCTTGGGGTCCCGCCGTTCGCAGCCAGCCAGCGGCGTATCGACGAACACCTCGATGAATTCGCCCGGCTCGAACAGCTCCCTCACGATTCTGCGTTCGTTGCGGAAAGGTGAAATCAGCGCCACCAGCACGATCAGCCCGGCATCGACGAAGAGCCGCGAAATTTCGCCGACGCGACGAATGTGTTCCTGACGATCGGCGTCCGAATAACCAAGGTCGCGGCTCAGCCCGGTACGCACCAAATCGCCGTCGAGCAGGTAGCAGTGCAGCCCGCGATCGAACAGCGAGGACTGCAGGGTGGCGGCGATCGAAGACTTGCCGGCCGCGCTGAGCCCCGGCAGCCAGACCACGCAGGGTTTTTGTCCGAGGGCCTGTGCCCGCTCGCCTTTGTCTATTTCGCGCATATCGGCTCGGGTTGAGGATTGCTCGTTGCTCTGCTGAAAATGATCATCGGCGGCGACTACTTCTGCCTGGGCAACCGCCCCATCAGATAGAACTCGTCGTTCGGCCGCATCGCGGTCATGTTGGCCATACGGTTCGACAGGCCGAAAAATGCCGCCACGGCGCCGATGTCCCAGATGTCTTCGTCATTGAAGCCGTGCCCGTGCAGGGTGACGAAATCGGCGTCACTGATGGTGCCCGAATCCAGCGCGACCTTCATGGCGAAATCGAGCATGGCCTTCTGCCGCGCTGTGATGTCGGCCTTGCGATAGTTGATTGCGACCTGGTCGGCGACCCGCGTGTCCTTGGCCCGGATGCGCAGGATTGCTCCGTGTGCCATGACGCAATACTGGCAGCCGTTGGCGTTCGATGTGGCAACCACGATCATTTCGCGTTCGGCCTTGGAGAGGCCGCTGTCCTTTTCCATCAGCGCATCGTGGTAGGCGAAGAAGGCACGCCATTCGGCAGGGCGATGCGCCAGGGCGAGGAAGACGTTTGGGACGAAGCCGGACTTTTCCTGCACTTCGAGGATGCGGGTGCGGATGTCCTCGGGCAGATCCGCCAGTTGCGGAACGGGATAGCGGCTGATCGGTGGCGTGCTCATGATGTCCTCATTGAAATTGCAACGGTGTCGCGGTATTTTACGGACTCCTCAACGCAGAACGGGAACCCGCATGAATACTCCACCAGTGAAAGCAGTTGCCAAGCCCGACCAGCAGGCGGAGTTCGACAGTCTGATGCCTGCAATTCAGGTGAACCGGCGCGGGTTCATCGTCACCGCACTTGGTGCCGGTTTCGCCCTGGCAGTGCAGCCGAGTGTGGCGCAAAGCCCGATCAAGACCGGCAGCGATGGTCTCACCGCAGGCGAAGTCAAGGTGCCGGTTGCCGATGGCGAAATGGTCGCCTACCGTGCCATGCCGGCAGGAAAAACGGGTGTGCCGGTGGTGCTGGTGGTCTCCGAAATTTTTGGCGTGCATGAATACATCGCCGATGTCTGTCGCCGGCTGGCGAAGGAAGGCTACCTGGCCATCGCGCCGGAGTTGTTCGCCCGGTATGGCGATCCGCGCAAGTATGCGAGCGTTGCGGATCTTTATGCGGCAGTGGTGGCCAAGGTTGCCGATACCGACGTGATGAAGGATCTGGATGCCTGCGTCGCCTGGGCCGGCGGGAACGGCGGCGACGCAATGCGGCTGGCCATCACCGGCTTCTGCTGGGGCGGACGCCAGACCTGGTTGTATGCAGCGCACAACCCTGCGCTCAAGGCCGGCGTGGCCTGGTACGGCCGCATCGATGGCGAGGTGAATGACCGCACGCCGAAGTATCCGCTCGATTTGGCGGCGGAGATGAAGGCGCCCGTGCTCGGACTTTACGGCAGCGCTGACCAGGGCATTTCGATGGACGATGTCCAGTCGATGAAGGACGCCTTGGCCAAGGCAGGGAGCAAGTCCCGGATCCATGTATACGAGGGCGCCCCCCATGCCTTCCATGCCGATTACCGGCCGACCTACCGCAAAGAGCCGGCGGAAGACGGATGGAAGCGGTTGCTGGCCTGGCTGCGGGAGAATGGTGTTTGACGCCGGAGTGACGGGCGCGGACGCGGACACTGCCCAGACACCCGCAGTGAGCGCCCCAGGACTGGTCCCGGATGTCGATGCGCACTGGCGCAGTGTTGCCGCGCAGTTTGGCTTGATCGGTTCGCCTCTGCGTCCCTGCGCCGAAGACATCCGCATTTTGGAAGAGATGCTTGCAGCCGAACCCGACGTATTCGGCGCGACGGCGAATAAGCGCGCGTGGCTGCTCGGGGTGACGCCGGAAATCGCCAAGGCAAACTGGCCGCAGGAAGTCGAGCTTATTGCCGTCGAGCGAGTTCAGGCCATGATCGACTCGCTATGGCCCGGCGACACGGATAGTCGCAAGGCGATATGTGCGGACTGGCTGGATGTACCGTTTTCGGATCAGAGCTTCGATCTCGCGATCGGCGATGGTTGCCTGACGGCTGTCGGTTTTCCCGATGAACTGTCGCGCCTGCTTGCCTCGGTGCGCCGCTGTCTGCGCCGCGACGGCTATCTGATGCTGCGATTGTTCTGCCGCCCCGATGTTGCCGAGACGCCGGACGCGGTGATTGCCGCGTTGCAGTCCGGCGCGATCGGCAGCTTTAACGCCTTCAAGTGGCGTCTGGCGATGGCGGTGCAGGGCATCGCCGATGCGCCTGATGTCGGGGTCGATGAAGTTTGGCGGGTCTGGAACGCCGCACGCATCGATGCGCCGGCGCTGGCAGCGGCACGCGGCTGGGCGCCGGAGCAAGTCAGGACGATGGAGTTGTATCGCGGCTCGCCGGCGCGCTACAACTTCATGCGTTTTGACCAGACGATCCGGCATCTGCAGCAAGCAGGCTTCGATCAGTTGGCGACACGCAGCGGCAGCTACGAACTCGCCGAACGCTGCCCGCACGTGCTGCTGAGGAAGCGACAGGGCATTTCGACCGTCGGAGCGTCGTGAAAAACGGGTCCTTGCCGAATCCGGCATGGCCTCCGCTGCAGTCGCGTCTGCCGGGTGTCGCTTGGCCCGCGGTGCCGGGGCAGCAGGGGCTGCTACTGGCCGCGCTGCTGACGCAACTCGAGCAATCGCAGTGGTGGCCGGCGGCCGCGATCGAAAAGGCGCAGTTGCGGCAGTTGCGCCAACTGGTTGAGCATGCGCAACGCCATTCCCGCTTCCACGCCGAACGGCTGGCCGGATTTCGTCCGGACCAGGCGCGGGGCTTGCAGGATTGCCTGGCGGCCATTCCCTTGATGCGCCGCGCCGATCTGCAATCGTGTCGCGCAGACATCGATTGTGCGTGGTTGCCGCCGGAACACGGGGAAGTCTCGCTGGCGCAGAGCACGGGATCGACCGGAGAACCGGTCGCGGTTCGACGCAGCGGACTCAACGGTCTGATCTGGATGGCGATGACCCTGCGCGAGCACCTTTGGCAGCGGCGCGATTTTTCGCAGTCGCTTGCCGTCGTCAGGGCGCAACTGGCCGAAGAGGATGTGGCGCGGCGCGGTGTCTCCTGCGCAGACTGGGGGCCGCCGGTCAACCATCTGTTCGCCTCGGGGCCGTCCTACGGCATGAGCCTGCAAACCGATGTCACGCGCCAGGCGGAGTGGCTGCGGCAGATCATGCCTGCCTATCTGCTCACCTACCCGAACAACCTTTCGGCGTTGCTCGATCTGGCCGAGGCCGATTCTGTCGCTCTTGCCGGTCTGGGCCGCCTGAAACAAGTGCGAACCATAGGCGAGACGCTGCGGGATCCGTTGCGCGAGCGCTGCCGGTGTGTGCTCGGGGTTGGCGTCGCGGATCTTTACAGTACCCAGGAAGTCGGCGTGATTGCCATCGAATGTCCGCAGGGTGATGGCTATCACGTGATGTCCGAAGGGCTGGTGTTCGAACTTCTGCGCGACGACGACCAGCCCTGTGCCGCGGGTGAAATGGGCCGCGTCGTCGTTACCGACTTGCACAACTTTGCGACACCGCTGATCCGCTACGACCTCGGCGATCTCGCCGTGGCCGACGGACCCTGCGCTTGCGGCCGTGGCCTGCCGAAGGTCCGGCGCATCCTCGGGCGTGAACGCAATCTGCTGCGACTGCCGGACGGCCGGCGTTTCTGGCCGCTGGTGGGCGCCTTCGGCTATCGCGACGTGGCACCGGTGCGTCAGTATCAGATTATCCAGCGCAGCCTCGAGCGCGTCACCTTGCGCCTGGCAGTGGAGCGGCCGCTAAGCGTGGCCGAGGAGGCGGCTCTGGCTGAAAAGCTCGTCGAATTCCTCGGCTATCGCTTCGTCGTGGATTTCGACTACTGCACGCCGGAAATTCCGCGCGGTCCCGGCGGCAAGTTCGAGGACTTTATCTGCGAGATCGCGGACTGATCAGTCTGAAGTCGCCAGCCGCGCCAGCGCGGCCCGCCCGGACAGCAGGTGGTCGTGCATGCATTGCCGCGCCAGCGCGGGATCCTTTGCGCGCAGGGCTTCGAGGATCTCGCGGTGCTCCTCCAGCGATTGTTTTAGCCGACCTTCGAGGCGCAGCGAATCGCGGCGCGTGAGTTTGATCACCTTGCGCGCGTCGTCGATGAGTTGCGCGAGATAGCGGTTGCCGGCGATTTCCTGCAAGGCGGTGTGGAAGCGCTGGTTGACCTCGAAGAAGCGGTCGGCATTATTGGCGGCGGCATGCTTTTCGAGGTCGTCGTGAATCGCGGCGAGACGCGCAAAGTCGGCGCTGGTGGCACGGCGCGCGGCGAGTTCGGCGACGCGGCCTTCGAGCATGGCCATCACCGGGAAGACCTCGTCGATGTCCTGTTCCGACAGTTGGGTCACATAACAGCCACGGCGCGGCTTCAGTACCACCAGACCTTCCGCGGCAAGGACTTTCAGGGCTTCGCGTAGTGGAGTGCGGCTGATGCCATACTCCAGAGCGAGCGCTTGCTCATCGATCCAGCCGCCGGGCGGAAGCTCGTGAGCGTAGATCCGCGCGCGCAAGCGCTCGGCCACCTGCTCATAGAGGGCGGGTGGAACAAGAATATGTGAAGAAGGTCTTGCATTCATAATTATGGATGCAGTATCATGCGTTCTCGGCAGGAAGTCAAGCGCCTAAAAAAAGAGGAACAGACATGAGCAAGGCACCCGAAGTCAGCATTCCCTCGATCGAGGCCTGGAGCAAGGCCGCCGCCAAATCGGCGCCCGGAGGCGACGTCTCCAAACTGAACTGGGTCACGCCCGAGGGCCTCACCGTCAAGCCGCTCTACACCAGGGCCGACGTCGAGGGCCTGCCTTACGCCGACACCCTTCCCGGCTTCGCCCCCTTCTTGCGCGGCCCGCAGGCCACGATGTACGCGGTGCGCCCCTGGACCATCCGCCAGTACGCCGGCTTCTCCACCGCCGAGGCCTCCAACGCCTTCTACCGCCAGGCGCTTGCCGCCGGCGGCCAGGGCGTTTCGGTGGCCTTCGACCTCGCCACCCATCGCGGCTACGACTCGGACCATCCGCGCGTTACGGGCGACGTCGGCAAGGCCGGCGTGGCCATCGACTCCGTCGAGGACATGAAGATCCTGTTCGACGGCATTCCGCTGGACAAGGTCTCGGTGTCGATGACCATGAACGGCGCCGTGCTGCCCATCCTCGCCGGCTACGTGGTGGCGGCCGA
>VEPA01000027.1 GCA_012026675.1 Betaproteobacteria bacterium
GTGCCTCTGTCGGCGCCGCCGCCTTCGCGGGGGGGGGGAGGGTTGGGGTCGCCGTTTCCGGTACCGCGACGTCGCCGGCGAAGGCCTCCGGCCAGCGGTCCCGATCCGCCCACAGGCGTGAGGCCGGGCACCTCAGCAAGGTCAGGGTATGGGCGTAGCCTTCGCCGCGGACTTCAGCGCGCCAAATAGCGCGGTCGCCGCAGGGAGTCAGGATGCCGTGCTCCTGGAGAATGTCGAACAGCCGATCGTTCTGGGTGGGGATGCCCTGATGCCCGGTTTGGCTGAGATGCAGCCTGAGAGCGTCCACAGTCCGCTTGCTGACCAGCCACAGATCGTCGCCGCCCCGCCAGCCGGCGGCGCCATTGCGGTTGAGCGGGAGTTCCTGGGATTCGATCAAGTGGCGAAGCGCCGTCACCAGCTTTTCCCAGAGCGGCACGGCCTGGGTCGTGGCGGCACGGGGCCCGGCCTCGGCGCCCAGGTTGCGGGCCACGGAATGGCCGTCGGCCCGGCCCATGATTTCGCCCAACACTCCGGACTGGGCGGTATCGCCGGAGGCGTAGGCCAGCCACATCGCGAAGCAGGCGCGGTCTTCCGCGAGCCAGGCGAGGCCTTCGGTAGGCAGGATGCGCGGAGCGATCAGGAGGGCGGCCTTCTCGTGCAAGCGGTACTGCCGCTGGCGCACGAATTCGGTTCGGTAGGCCACCGCGCCGGACACCTCAGCCATGTCGCCGGACCAGGGATTCCAGGGGCCGAGTTCGCGACCGCCGCGATCAAACAAAGTGACGCGCTGATCGACGGCCGGCTTTCCCGCATCATGGACCAGGGCCGCGGAAAACACCGCATAGGTCCAGCGGTCCCGGTCGCGGGCGATGTCTTCCGGAACGCCGCCTAGCGGGAGCAGATAGCCCAACCGGATCTGCAGCGCGGTGACCGCCACCTCCAGGGCGTGATCCAACAGTCCCCCGGCATTGGCGTGATGGTGGGACTCGGAAGCGGGCAGCTGCTGGACCCAGCGGGCGAAGCGCTGCAGCGCGCTGAGATAGTAGCGCTGGAAATGCGTGGCGGTGGTGGCCGCCAATTCATCGATGCGATTGATGGGATCGCGCCGGGCGCGGAGGAGGTCCTGCGCGGAGCGAACGGGCAAACAGTCCGCCCGCAAAACCTCAGGCGGTTGCACGGAAACCGAAACCGGCCGCATCGGATCACGGCGGCGGAACAAGGCAGACCACATCGCAGAGTCCTTCTGAGCGAGTGAAGTGGCTCACAAGTTTACGTCAGCTGTGTGAGAGAAGCACCAAGTAAACGAGGGCGCCTGACTGAACAGAACCTGATACGACCGTCGAGACTCTGAGCATACCTGCCGCGCACTGTTGCCAGTCGGCTGGCTCTGGTTCGGCCAAAGGAGCCACTCATACCGCCTGCTCATCGTCCTTCTTGAATGACGGGTCTGCAGTACCGGGAGGTCCACTGGTCTATTCTAGATAGAATCCATCTATAGTTAACATCGATTCTGTCTAGGAGTCTGTCGGACTTTCCTAAAAACTGACCGAAAGGACCAAAATTAGGCCAACTTTGCCGTTGCTACGTGAATTCTGAGTCATTCGATGCCGGTGAAACTCCGAATATTCACGTACGGGCGCATCTATTGCGTAAGTCCGACAGACTCCTAGTAAGATATTAGGGTATACAAATGACATTCACAGTCCGCGAATATAGATTAGGGTACGCTATCTGGGCAGCATATCGGGCTGCTCAGGCAGGTTCATCAAAAGCGAAAGGACCAGAGCTCAGTGAAGCATTGAGCAAATGCGGTGTCGTCGCATATCTCGATAATTACGATGGTGTTGAAATCGACTCTGATGCCTACAAGAAAAACCATGATAAGTGGTGCAAAAATGCAATTGACTATATAAAGAATAAATACAATATAGACATTACTTACGGAATAGCGGCTAAGTTAATAGGAATATTTGTCAAAGGTTATTTCATCCTTGCCTGGAACGAAAACAAGCCCTTATCAAAGGTCGCCCATCCACCGATTGACTCATATTTGCTGAAGGGTGTCGATAAAGCTAATGGCTCAAGACTAGATAAAGAATACAAATGGCAAAAACTAGACATAGATAAGTATTACGAGTTGCTAAATATCCTGAGAGGCAGCCTTGAAAAAGATGAAGAGTTCTGGAGAATCGAGAAATATTGGAAGCTTCGCTAGCCCTAACCAATAAGGATTGAGACGATCCCGAAGGGTCGTTTCAATCCTGTGTTCAAGAAGCCCGGCCTGCTGGCGCGAGGCTTGAATAAGGGGATTGCTTTTCTGGAGGTTGGGTCAGGCGGCGCCCTGGGCGGGTGGCGCACTGGCAGCGGTGGGATGGACGGGTCGGTCCGGGGGTTTCTGGAAGCGGTTGGGGGCGATTCACCTCGATTGGAAACGGGTATCCGGGCTGTTTCGGGAGCCGGAAGCACAGGTCAACCGTTCCCTCCGGAAAACCGGATGGAAGACGTGGTCCTCACAGCCCTCCCTGGCGGCGAGATCGGTTATCCGGTGGCGGTCACGGTTGTGGCATCCGGTTCGGCGGTGCTGTTCCCCCGGATCGAGTTTCGCCAGCCGGGCTGCAGGGAGCGGTGAAATCGCAAGGCGCCGCCGCCGCAGACGCAAACGAAGGATTCGGGCTGGGCCGGCGGACGATCTGGTGGGGTGACGGCGAAGCCGTAGGCCAGTTCCACCCGAGCCTTGACCTCGTCCAGCGGCATCTTGGCGGTCGGCGACAGGAAACCGTAGTAACGCACCTTCATGAAGCCGGTGGGCAGAACGTGCTGGAGGAAGCGGCGGATGAACTCCAGGGCATCGAGGGTCATCGTTCGAGTCCGGTGGCTGCCGACCTTGCGGTAGGAGAACGTCACTTGGCCCTGTTCCACCTTGACGATGCGGTGATCGGCGATGGCGACCTTGAACACATAGGGTGCCAGGTAGGAGATAGAGGCTTCGGCATTGGGCACGGCCTGACAGTTGACGTTCCAATCCTGGTGCCAGACCTCGGTGGGAATCTGATCCAAGAGCCCGGCCGTTTCCATGGCGGCCTTGAACTTCCCGCGGAAGACCTTGGACAGCGCCCGTACCGGCAGAAAGAAACCGGGCCTGGCGGCATGCCAGCAGCCGTCCTCGGAACCCAGCGCACCGCCGGGCACCACATAGTGGATGTGGGGATGGTATTGCAGCTGCCGGCCCCAAGTGTGAAGCACGCCGAAGAAGCCGGCCTGATCACCGCCGATCCAGCGCGGGTTGGCGACCAAGGACTTGATGGCTCCGGAAGAGGCCTCGAACAGTGCGCCGTAACCCGGCCGCTGATGATCGCGCAGAAACCGTCGCAGCGCCTCGGGTACCGTGAAAGTCAGCATGAAATGCGGTCCCGATAGTTGCCGATCCAGTTGCCGTTCCAGCCACTGCATCGACTTGCGGTGCTGGCACTGGGGACAATGACGGTTACCGCAGGCCGCGGGCACGACATGGGAGAGTTCGCACTCCTCGCAGCGGTAGCACACCGCCCCCAGATCCTCGGTGCGACACAGGCGGATGGCGTCGATGACGCGGGCGTGGCCGATCGGTACCGCCGTGCCGAAGCGTTCCAGGTAGACGTCGCCGAAGGTTTTGAAGAGGTCCTGAATGGCGCCCATGTCACAAGCCCTCCATCAAGGAATTGATGCGGGCATAAGCGTCTTTCTGACCGGTATGGGTCAGATGCAGATAGACCAGGGTGGTCTCGATCTGGGCGTGTCCCAGGTATTGCTGGATCACCCGCAGATTCACCCCGGCCTCCAGCAAGTGGGTGGCATAGGCATGGCGCAGGGTATGGACCGAAACGTTCTTCTTGAGAATGCCGGCCTCGCGCTTGGCCTGTCGGAAGGCGCCTTGCACGCTGCTTTTCGCCATGGGCGCATCCGCCGTCGCCGCCCCGCCGCCGCTGCGGCCCTGTGCCGGAAACAGCAGTCGTGGATGGCGGTGACTGGCCCAATGCCGACGCAGATGGCGCAAGGTCGACTCCGGCAGCGGCACGAAGCGGTCCTTGGCCCCCTTGCCGCGGTGCACATGAATCATGTGGCGCTGGCTGTCGATGTCGGACACCTCCAGGAACAGCGCCTCCTGCAGCCGCAAACCGCAGCTGTAGACGGTGGTGAGGAAGGCCTGGTTGTGCGAGGTATGAACGTGAGCCAGCAACGCCGCCACCTCCTCCCGGCTCAATACCGCCGGCAACCGCCGTTCGTTCTCGGCCCGGATCAGCTGTAGGGTGTGCCAGTCCCGGCGCAACACATGGACGAAGAAGTGGCGGATGCCGCAGTAGCAGATCCGCATCGTGTTGGGAGACCACCGATCCTGGTTCTTGCGGTGCAGGAAATACTGCTGCAATTCCGGCTCGCCGATCTCATCGGGGGTCTTGCCGGTAAACTCGACCAACATGCGGACGGCGCGGACATACGCCTCTTGGCTACGCGGACACAGGCCGTTAAGCTGCAGGGCATCGATTGCCTTCTGGTACCAATCGGTCATCATGGGAAGTCTCCTGTTCAGGTAGAAACGCCGCAGGACGCGACTCCCCAACAGGAGCACAGAACAGGACGATGGGTGGATTCAGCGGCGGACCAACCGCCTCAAAGCAGGAACAAGCCGGTGGGTTCCGGCTGAAAAGAGACTGCCGCGCAGCGGCTTACTTGAACACGGCGCTTCACGCGACCAAAAACCGCTTCGCAGGTTTCGTCGGGTGAGCAGGGCGTTAGATCTGGCAGAACACAACGTGGAAGCGTTGGCAATTGGTGCAGCCGGAGTTACCTGATCTGATGGACTGAGGTGGTTGAGCCTTGAAGACGTGTTCTAACCTAGTTTCAACGAGTTCTTCTTTTTGCCGTCTCAACCGCATCTGCGCGATCGTGTCGGCCATTGCATTCGCAGTATTGCCTTTGCATCCCACGCTTTCAGCTGCAACGCTACCACCCGGAGAGGCTGCAGCAGTGGAATGGCCAGACGATCCTGTCGATGGGTGGATCGGTGAATCTGCTAGCGAATTATTGCCGGACTTGATCGGGCGCGCTGTCCGCCCGCTTACGAAAGAGGAAAAGTACGACTTCATCAACGATGCGCTGGAATCTTCTCAGCACACCGTTGTCTGGCAAGAACAATACCGAACGGAGCACGGCACCATCGCGATTCCGCGACTAGAGGGTGACTTTGCCCGCACGCTTGAACCGGACGGGTCCTTGACCCTGCGATTTGACAAGCCAGTTGGCCAAATCCAGGTCGGCTGCCAGGCGCAATTCAGCGTCAAGGCAGATAGTACCCATCAGGTTTTCCGCCTGGAGGCAAGGAATTATGAGCAAGGTCGAATTTATCCGGTGCAAATCAGATGGAGAACCACGACAGGAGATCCCTTGCCCCCATTGAATCTGCAACTGACAACACCGCCGCCGCTCTTCGTCTCGGTGAATACCGAGGGACTTACCAATCTGGGCCTCGCA
>VEPA01000129.1 GCA_012026675.1 Betaproteobacteria bacterium
AGTTTCGACATCCGCCGATTCGGAATCGGCGCGCGCCAGGCATTGTGAAAGCGGCTGTTGGCGTCGAGAAAGGCGCGGAAGTCGCCATTTTTCTCGGCGGTGGTGGCATCGTCGACCGCCGATGCCATGCTGGCGAGGTCAGCGGGGCCGGTGACATCGGCGGCGGCGCTGCTGGCTGCCGCGGGTTCCAGCAGGAAACGCAACTGGTAAATTTCCTCGATGTCGGCGTCGGTCAGTTCGGGCACCACGAAACCGCGTCCCTCCACGGCGATCATCCCTTCGCTTTCGAGCCGGGCCAGGGCTTCGCGCACGGGAGTGCGCGAGACGCCCAGTTGCGCGGCGAGGCTGACTTCCTGCAGGCGTTCGCCCGGGCGGATCTGGTGGCTGCCGATGTTGTCGCGCAACTGGTGATAGACGCGATCGGCCAGGCCGGCGGGTCTTTCAAGGGGTTTGATGGACATGTTCATGGCAGAATCGAATGCGATATTGCGCTCGCGTCATGGAATACTGGATACTGTATACGCTGTACATTGCGGGTGTCAATAGCAACTAGTGGGCAACGGGTGGGCAATCCATGAGTGTTTCGCTTGATGATCTGGCGCAGCGGGTCGCCGCCGGAGAGCGGCCTGCGCTGGCACGGGCGCTTTCGCTGGCCGAGCGCGATGCGGAATCCGGCGCCGCGCTGGTTGCCCGCCTGGCGAAGAATCTGGGTCGGGCGCATGTGGTCGGCATCACCGGCCCGCCTGGTGCGGGCAAGTCCACCCTGACCGGCGTCCTGGTGCGGCACTTCCTGCAGCTGGGACAACGCGTTGCGGTGCTGGCGGTCGATCCCTCCAGCCCGGTGACCGGCGGGGCACTGCTCGGCGACCGCTTTCGCATCGGCGAATGCGCCGACGACGGTCGCTCCTTTGTTCGTTCCACCGCGACGCGTGGCAGCCTCGGCGGCCTGACCGCCGCCGCGGGGCAGATGGTGCAGCTGATGGATGCCGCAGGCTACGACCTGGTACTGGTCGAAACCGTCGGCACCGGCCAGTCCGAGGGCGATGTCGCGCGGATCGCCGACACGCTGCTGGTGATCTTCCCGCCCGGGCTGGGCGATGAGCTGCAGGCGATCAAGGCCGGCATCCTGGAACTGGCGGACTTCCTTGTGGTGACCAAGAGCGACGTGGCGGGAGCCGCCCAGGCCCGCCAGTCGCTGCAATCCGCCGCGCATGTTTGGCGCAAGGCACCGCCGATTCATGCCGTTAGCGCGGTGACCGGAGAGGGCATCGCCGTGCTGGCCGAGACCGTGCTGGGCCGCGTCGGGACGCCGCGGCAGGTAATGCACACGTCGACGCAGCGCGCGCGAGCCTCGCTTGCAGAGTCTTTCGAAATCCTTCGCGGCGAACTCGAGCGCCGGCTGCCGTCCGATTGGTCGGGCAGCCTGCTGCTGCAGGTGCGCCATGCGGCTCATGGCGAGCAGGCTGCGCACCTCGGCGTGGAGTGTTCGTTGCTACCGGGCGGCGGTGCATTTCAATTCGGTGCCGTCGCTGCCGGTTTGATGCTTCTCGCAGCGGAAATGGATCTGGACTGCGTGGTAGAGGAACTGGATGCCGCTGGTGGCACAATGTCCCTGGTACTCAGGCATGCCGCCTGACTCGAGCAGACCCATGCCATGGGCAAAGGGTAGCAGGAATGGATGAAACGCAAATAAGGAGCGCCGTGCTCGACACGCTGAAGTCGATTGCGCCGGAACTTGATGTTCGCGATCTGAAGGCCGACCGGCCCTTGCGGCACCAGGTGGACCTCGATTCGATGGACTGGATGAACGTGGTCGCCGGCCTGCATGAAAAGCTCGCTGTTGACATCACGGCAGGCGACTACAGCGGCATCGGGACGCTGGACGGACTGGTTGCCCGCGTCGGCAAGATTCTCGCGGCGCCCGGCGGCCGGCCGAGCAGGGAGGGCGCGGCCCATCCTCCCGGTCCGGCCCGCCAGCTCACGCTGTTCGACGGCAGGCAAGTTTCCATTCGTCCGATTCGTCCCGACGATGCCGGCATCGAGGCAGACTTCGTGCGGCACCTGTCTGCAGAATCGCGCTACGAACGCTTCATGGTCAGCATGAACGAGCTCTCACCGGCCAAGCTCAAGTACCTGACCAATGTAGATTACGAACACCACATGGCGCTGGTAGCGACCGAAACTGGCGCGGACGGCGAAATCGAAGTCGGCGTGGCCCGTTACATCGCGGCTCCGGGAACCACCCGCTGCGAATTTGCGATCGCGGTCGCCGATGCCTGGCAGGGTTCCGGACTGGCCGGCAGCCTGATGGCCCTGCTGATGGCCGATGCGCGGAAAAAGGGTTTGACCGAGATGGAAGGCTTCGTGCTGGCCGCCAACCACAAGATGCTGAAGCTGGCCCAGCAGCTCGGATTCAGCGTGGGGCGCTCCGCCGACGATTGGCAGACGATGCACATCGTGCGCAAGCTCTGAGCGACGCTGCCGGTTGCAGCACTCCAGGCGAATGGCCGGGATCGGAAACGCCAACGGGGACCTGGGTCCCCGTTGTCGCGATCGAAAGCCTGAGTCTTAGTTCCGGCCGCTGCGCTTGACGCCGATACGGCCGGCGTTAGCCTTCACTGAAGCCTCGCTTTCAGTCTTCGTACTTGAAGGACATGGAAACACGAGCACGGTAGGCGACCACCTTGCCGTTATCGATCTTCATGTCGAGCTTGGTAATTTCCGCCACGCGCAAATCGCGCAGCGTCCTGGCCGCTGATTCGACTGCCGCGCGTGCGGCGTCTTCCCAGGAAATCGTGCTCGACCCTACAACCTCCACGATCTTGTAAACGGGATTATCGTTTTTCGCTTTCTTTGCCATGGTCACCTCCGGTATATGAGTTTTGTGCTGTTTTCTCTCGTCAGCCCGGCCATCATAGCCCAAATGAATGGAGCGCGGCTTTGATGGCACAGTTGTTCAGTTGGACTCCCGGATTCAACCGCCGGCGATGATGGGTACCAGACGCACCTGATCGCCACTGCGTAGCGCCCGGCTGCGCTCTCCGGAGAGCACCATTTCGCCGTTGACGGTGACGTTCCAGGTCGGATCGTCGAGCGACGCGTGCGCCGCGGGCAGGTGACGGCGAAGGGCCGTGCGCAGTTCGCTGACGTTGGTCACTGCCTCGTCGATGACGATGGATTTTTCCGGCGCGCCGGGCAGGGGCTTGGGCAACTCGACGCGCAGCGCAAAGCCGGTCGCGGCCAGCGCCAGTTTGTTATGCCACTCGGCATTCGGCACGCCTTCGCTGTTGAGGCCGGTCAGTTCGTAAAAGCGCGTTTTCATGGCTTCGAACTCCTTGCGGTCGATCTTCTCGCCCTTGAACGGTCCGCTGTCGATGGCTTCATCGAACCAGCGGGCGGGCAGGGTATCGTCCTTCGCGCGCAAGCCCAGGCGGAAATTCAACATGCGTTCGAGGCCGGTGATGTTGCGCCCGACCTCGTCGAGTTGCTCCGCCGTCACCGGCTCTCCCGTCATGGTGCCGATCTGGGTCGCGAAATCGCCGCAGTCGGGCAGGGTGGGCGAGTTGAACAGCTTGGTGTTGAAGCGGCACATGCCGACCGAGTCGCCTACGGCGAAGGTGTTCTCGCAGCGGCGCACGGCGATTTCCTTGCCTTCATAGCTGTTGGGCTGCGGCGCCACGGTGCCGCCATAGAGCTGGGCCTTGAACGGGGCATCGTCATTGACGCGGGCATTGATTTCCAGCGTGACGCGGTTCCTCAGGTGATCCATGCCGCGCGTGGCCACCGAAAGGCCGAGGGCGAAGGCCTTGAGGATGCGTGCATCGTGGGGATCGGACTGGAACAGGCCCTTGACCGCCATGCGGTATTCGAGGGCTTCCTTCGGGTATTTGCCCTTGTCGACGGCGCGCGCCGAATCGGCGATGGTGTCGCCGAAGCCTTCGCGCTTCGCGGTCATGAACAGGAGCTTTTCGATGGTTTCGTAGTTGCCCCAGGACAGGTCGAGGCCGCCGGTGTGGCTGGCGTCGATAATGCCGCGCTGCCAGAGTTCCATGGCCCAGGAAATCGCGCTGCCGGTCGAGGCCGAGTCGAGGCCGAGGTCGTTGAGGATGTTGTTCAGGCGCAATACGTGCTCGGGTTCGCGCAGGCCGATCATCGGGCCGAACTTGCCGACCGTGACGTATTCGGGGCCATCGCCCTTGTCGTATTTGTCGAACTTCCCGTCGCCCTTGATGCCCTTGTAGGTGCGCAGCTTGTGGTGGTCGATGTCGGCCTGGGCCTTGTCGTAACTGGCGTTGCCCTTGAGTCCCATGAGCGCGGCCGAGCCCCAGCCGCCCTTGCCCTCCGGCGTCATGTCGTTCTGGTTGCGGCATTGCACCGGACACTTGAAACAGCCGTCCATGGCCGGCCGGTAGGGATCGAAATTGTCGGCATCGAGCGATTCGTGCCAGGCGGTGGTCTGGGTGTTCAGGGTACCCAGGGCGCCCAGCACGCGCGAAGGCTTGTAGAGGAAGGGCGTGCCGACCTGCTTCAGCGCGTTCTTGATCACGGAGGTCGAGGTGATCTTCTTGCCGATGATCTTGTTGTGGGCTTTCATTTCCTTGGCCATCGGCGCTTCGGCGGGCTTGCCCTGGATCATGATCGCCTTGAGCCGCAGCGCGCCCATCTTGGCGCCGCCGCCGCCGCGCGCCCAGATCGACTTGATGCCACCCATGATGCCGCTGCACAGCACCTGGTTCTCGCCGGCCGTAGTGATGCGCGCCAGCGCCATGTCCTTGCGCTCGGTGCAATGGAAATCGCGCTCGATGGCGGCCGCGGTGTCGAGGTTGTCGAGGCCGACATAGGGTGTCGCATCGAGGAATTCGATGGCGTCGTGCGAGATTTTCAGCAGGGTCCACTGCGGCGCCAGGCCGTAGAGCACGATATGGTCGTAGCCCAGGCGCTTGGTGAAGGCGGGGAAATAGTCACCGGCGCTGGCGTCGAGGAAGGCGTAACTGTCGGGCGAGCGACTGGTGAAATTGCCGCGCGGCGCCGAAGGCATGCTGCCGGTCAGCGTGCCGGCGCCGAAGATCAGCGGCACTTCGGGGTCGAGCGCATCCCTGTTTTCGTCCAGCAGGTTGTAGAGCAGCACCATGTTGGCGCCGCGCCCGCCGAGGAAGGTACGCATGATCTCGGCGGGAAGGTACTTGCTGCGGGTCTCTCGGCGTTCCAGATCGACGAAGAGGACCGCGCCCTGGGTCGGGTACTGCGGCGCATCGTGCATGCGCGCGCACAACTGCTCGATCTTGGTCCTGACGCTCATCGTCCGCTCTCCGTGGCAAATCCCGACAATGAAAACAGTTTACTACATCAATTGTTGGATGTCCATCTATGTCGGCGAAAGCGCGGCGGCTCCGGTACGACGCCGGGAGGTGCGTCGGGAGCGTCAGCGATGCTCGGGGAAGACTTTTTTCAGCAGGGCGAGGAAAGTATCGCGCTCCGCTGCGCTGAAATTCTGCAGCAGGCGCTTTTCATGCTGGCTGACCTGGCGCTTCAGCTTGCGCAGCAGCGAGGCGCCGGCATCCGTCAGGCGGATCGCGTTTGAACGCCGGTCATGCAGGGCAACGCGGCGTTCGACGAGGCCGCGCCGTTCGAGGTTGTCGATGACGGTGACCACTGTCGAGCGGGCGAGTTGAGCGGCACGGGCCAGTTCGCTTTGCTTGAGGTCGGGATTGGCTTCGATGATGACCAGTACGCCGAACAGGCCGGGCGTGACGTCCTCGCCGTCGAGACCCTGGGCAAAATCCCGGAACAGGGCGATCTGCGCCATGCGCAACTGGTAGCCGACAAGGCCCGGCAGCAGTCCATAGTCGATGGCGGATTTCTTACTGGAATCGCGGGTGGCGGACATGGAGTGGCCTGGTCGGTTTGAGCGGACGAAAGCGGGTGCAGGTGAATTATCGCCGGGCCAAATACCCTGAGTCAAATAGTGGGATTTCCAATAAAACCGCGCCGGGGTGCTTCGAGGGGGCGTCAAGCTGCTGGCAGACCCCGAGTGCCGTGTCGCCAACGCCGACTCTTGGCGCACGGTCTTTACTATGCAATGCACATTGAAAATGTTGAAGCTCGCGGCGAGGTTGGTGGTCTCAGTGCGGCCAGAAGCCGCCAGTAGATGACGATTCTCATAGCAGTCATTCGGCACGGAGTAGTATTCGTTCGTGGATTTTCTCCATGCAGGATTTGGCGGCCTGGAACTGACTTCGGATTGTGGAGCAACGATATTCGATGCCGGAGACGATGCGAGCCTACGTGATAAGCGAGCCCGGAGGCCCGGAACGCTTGGAGCTCCGGGAAATTCTGCGCCCGTCGCCAAGGGACGGATGGGTCCTCATTAGAAACCGGGCTTTCGGACTCAACCGATCAGAATGGTTCACACGGCGTGGGGAATCTCCTTCAGTTCAGTTCCCGCGGGTACTTGGCATCGAGTGCGCTGGTGAAGTCGTCGCCGCGCCCGGTTCTGACTTGCCGGTTGGACAGCGAGTCGTCGCGATGATGGGGGGAATGGGGCGGCAGTTTGATGGGTCTTACGCTGAGTATGTGCTGGTGCCGAAGCAGAATGTGTTTCCATTGCAGACACAATTGGAATGGACGCGCCTGGCAGCTTTGCCTGAGATGATTCAGACTGTTCATGGATCACTCCACGTAGGACTGGAGATCGAGCGGGCGAACAACATCCTTGTGCGAGGCGCGACCTCATCCATCGGATTCACAGCCATCTCTCTGGCCCGATCGGCAGGCCTTGAAGTCACCGCCACCACCCGAAACTCGGCCAAGGCCGACGAGCTAAGAGCCGCTGGCGCGGTTCATGTCATCGTTGACGCTGGCGTAATAGCGGACAAAGCCCGCGCCATCTACCCGGATGGCTATGACCGAGTTCTGGAGCTCATTGGAACGACCACACTCATCGATTCTCTGCGGGCAACGCGCCGGGGCGGCATCGTCTGCATGACAGGCATCCTTGGTGGCAGCTGGGTCCTGCAGGATTTCCGGCCGATGGGCGATGTTCCTACTGGCGTGAAGCTGACCTCGTATAGCGGCGAAGCATCCGATATCAAATGCGCGCAGCTTCAACGGTATGTGTCTCTGGTAGAGTCCGGCGAGCTTATCGTCAAGCTCGGTCCGAGTTTTCACTTCAGGAACCTCCGCGAAGCTCACACCACGATGGACGAGAACAGGGCAAACGGAAAAATCGTAATTGAGGTGGATTGACTTTATCATCGCCGGAAAGCAGCCAGTGAGGCCTCGATTCCAGAAAGCTGTCAGTCGTAACTGAGTACAACGTGCCCGTAGTCCATGTGACTTCAAGAAGATTCAGCTAAGTTGCGCCTGATTATGTTGCAAAAGAGCTGACCTTGCTCAATGGCATCATCCAGTGCGACATGAGTATGCGGGCATGGATCGAACCACTCATTAGGCATCGATGCTCTGCCGCATTCGCGATAGGGCTTGCGCATAATGGCCATGGCGAAGGTCTTGATGTCGATCACTGAATACCCGAACGGATTCTCGCCGGCAAAGTGGCCCAGATACCAGAGAACAAAGGGGAAATCGAAGGCCGCCGGGTAGGCAACAAAGACAAGGTTTCCGGGCAGCTCTTTCAGCCACGCCACATATCGGGTGATCGCCTTCTTGGGTGCTTCCAAATTCACCCTGCACGCAGCCCACGCTGATGATTGGGCGGACCACCAGGCCATGGTGCGCTCGTCCGGTTCGGTATCCGAAGGTGTTTCCAGATTGGCCGAAAACGTTGCCAGCAACTGTTTGTCGGCTGTAAAAACGGCTGAGCCGATGCTAAGCATGGCGTGTTTGCCGACCATCGGCCCGTTTGTTTCGATATCGGTGCTTACATACAGTTCGCGCATCGCGGTTGCCTTCCTTTTCGGTTTCACAAATCAAGCTCACTCAACGATGGATGCTCGTTCGGGCGGCGACCGACTGGCCAGAAGAATTTTCGTTCCGAAGCCTCAATCGGCAGATCATTGATGCTGGCGTAGCTCCGCATCATGAAGCCGGTTTCGTCGAATTTCCAGTTCTCTTTGCCATAAGAGCGATACCACTGACCGGAGTCGTCGTGCCACTCGTAGGCAAAGCGCACCCCGATGCGATTGCCGGCGCAAGCCCATAGCTCTTTGATCAGCCGGTAGTCCAATTCTTTCGCCCATTTGCGCGTGAGGAACTGATGGACTTCGTCGCGACTGACAGGGAACTCGGCACGATTTCGCCATCGGGTGTCCGCTGTATAGACCAAGACTACGCGATTCGGGTCGCTGGTGTTCCAGGCATCCTCGGCCAAGCGGACTTTCTGCTTGGCGGTTTCTTCAGTGAAAGGCGGAACGGGCGGCTTGGTTTCCATGGATTAGCTCGATGGAAGTGGGTTAGCAGAAGCGAATCTCGAACGCAGGTGTCAGCGTCTGTCGCCTGCAGTTATTCTCATTCAAAACTTTCGTACTGTATGCGGCTGAAAGGGATTGCCAGCCGACGGGCCGTCTCTTTCGCGGCGTCGATCAAGCGGCCGGGCCCGCAAACATAAAACATCGCGTCAGCCTTGGCCGCGTGCATGACTGAATGGAGATCCATGCGGGTGCCACCACCGGTGCGCGTGAAGTACAGACGCAACTGCTCAGGAAACTCAATGGCCAACCAATCGCGATAGGCCATGTCGGCCGCAGTCCGGCCACTGTAATGCAGTTCAAATCCATGGCCACGAGCTTTCAGTTCCTGTGCCATGGCCTTGATCGGTGTGATACCGATGCCGCCGGCGATCAGCACGGCAGGACGGCCGTCTTCGTGAAGTGGAAACTGGTTCACCGGATTACCCAGCGCGAGTCGCGACCCGATCTGCCACCCGGCGTGGATGGCAGCCGACCCGCCGCGTCCAGCCTCCTCGTGTAGCACGGCGATCTCGTACATATCGCGCCGATGCGGATGGGTAGCCAGTGAATACTGTCGCGTGACGACCACCCCATCCGGCAGTCGAACCGGAACGGCGAGATGCGCCCCTGCCGGCGCAGCAGGCAAGTCGCTCCAATCGGGCGCGCGCAGTTCGTAGGCCCGCACGCGCGGCGTCATTTGCCGAATTCCGGTGACCACAAGCTTGAGGTTGCCGCTACCTATCTCAGCGACAGCGGCTATCGGTTCAGACGCTCTGGACCCTGCCTGCCAATGGCTGACGAGTTCCTTTACCTGATGTTCGGTAAAGCGCTGCGTGATGTATTTCGGACAGTTCCAGTCGAAAGCCTCCACCGTGATCACAACGCCGCGCTCGACAGGGGCCCGATAGCTTGGCGACTCGAGACGGGCAACAAGGTCCGGTTCCGTCGTTTCATCAATCAGGCGTGCCCGCCCCCAGATTTTGAGCCTGCGCTGCCCCGGATAGTCCATCAGAAAAAGACTGACCCGATCATCTCCATCCAGATTGCCCACCGAGATGTATTGACGGTTACCGGAGAAGTCGGCATAGCCTATTGTCTGCGGACCCAGCACCTTCAGGAAGCCGATCGGACCGCCGCGGTGCTGCACATAAGGCCAGCCGTTCTCGGACACCGTGCCTTGATAGAAGCTGTCCCGTTCGCTGATGAACTCGACCTCGAAAGGGCCCAGTTCCACCGCTTCGGTGGCGCCCAATTCCACTGTACGATAAGCATCGCGGCTGCCCATACGCGCCTGCGCGGCTTGAACGTTCGGGGTGAAGGCAATCTTGGCAAAGGCGCGGGCCATAAGGGTTCTCCTGATTGCCGGGGGCGCCCCCCGGCGTGGTTGGTGTGATCAGGCGGCAAGCTTCAATTCGACCTTCGGGAAGTCAATATCGACGCGTCCCGCCTTTCCTAGGAGGTTGGTCAGGATGTTCATGCCGACATGGGTGATGACCTCGACAATGTCAGATTCACTGTAACCGGCATTGCGCATTTCCAACAGTTCGGCGGTGGTGACTTCACCCATGTGGGCGACCAGCGAGCGCGCAAACCGGACCGCGACCGCGGCCTTTTCATCGCGACTGGTGCCCGAGCGGTTCGCCTCGATTTCAGCACCGTCCAGCCCAGCCTTGCGTCCGATGGCTGTGTGTGCCGAGAGGCAATATTCGCAACTGTTCTGTTGGGCCAACGCCAGCGCGATACGTTCGCGCGTCTGCGGGTCGAGCGAACCGTCGCCGGCGATACTGTGTAGGCCCAAAAATGCCTTGAGGGCAACCGGGGAGTTGGCAAAGACCTTAAGAAAGTTGGGCACCATGCCGAGCTGGGCATGGATGGCGTCGTAAAGGGCCTTCTGTTCCGGAGTGGCCGATTCGGCGGTTACGAGGTTGATGCGTGCCATGTTGTTTCTCCTGTAGTGGGTTGGGTGAGCCATCGCTGAGTTCTCGCTTAGCTGTCGTTGAGTTGACGCTTGCCACTTTATGAAATTTCGCATCAGATAAGAATAGTCATAGAATGAATTTCACTATTCCAATTAGTGGAACAAGCTATGGATCGATTTCATCTCATGACCGTGTTTGTTGCCGTGGCCGAAGAAGAGAGTTTCGCTGCGGCCGCGCGACGCCTGAGCATGTCGCCTCCGGCGGTAACTCGCGCCGTGGCCTTCCTTGAAGAACGACTTGGCGTGCGGCTCCTCACCCGCACTACCCGTCTGGTTCGTCCCACCGATGCTGGCTTGCGCTATCTCGAGGATGCGCGACGCATACTGTTGGATGTTGATGAGGCCGACGAAGCGGCGGCGGGCATCAATGCCACGCCACGCGGACATCTTGCAGTAACGGCTCCGGTGATGTTTGGAAAGATCTACGTGATGCCAGTGATAACCGCTTACCAGCTTGCTTTCAGCGAAACTACCGTGTCGGCACTGTTTGTCGATCGCGTCGTCAATCTGGTGGAAGAGGGGCTTGACGTGGGTATTCGCATTGGTGCCTTACCCGACTCTTCGCTTCGCGCCATTCGTGTCGGCTCGGTTCGACGCGTTGTCTGCGCATCGCCGGCGTACTTAAAGAAGTGCGGCAGCCCAAAATCTCCGGCTCATCTTGCGGGACATCGGATCATCGCGGCGACATCAGTATCGGCTGGATCCGAATGGACATTCGCCAAGGGGAAGGAGAAGATCGGCGTCAAGCTGCGGCCACAGATTCTCGTGAATACCAATGATGGCGCGCTCCAGGCGGCAAAGGACGGGTTTGGGCTGACTCGGCTGATTTCGTACCAAGTAGCCAACGAACTCATGGCGGGCACGATCAAGACAGTGCTGACAGATTATGAAGAGGCATCGCTGCCGGTCCACGTAATTCATCGCGAGGGTCGCCATGGATCAGCTAAGGTGAGAGCCTTTGTCGATCTTGCGGTCGAAACACTAAGATCGAATAAGGCATTTCAGTGACGTCGCGTTTCCTTGTTGCTGCCGTTCCAAGAAGGTCACGACCACCATTAAGCCAGCAGCTTTCCGGCAACCAATCTTGGAAGGCGACTGTCGTGCCGGTGCCCTCAGCCGCCGTTGGTGAAACAGAATAATTACCATTTGCGGCCCGCACCTCCAAAAAAGAAAGCGGGCGTTCGACGCCAAACAGGGCAGCCTTCTCAGTCGTCGGTTTGCGAGACTGGCCACCAACGGGACAATCGCTCTTCCAGCTCGCGTTCCGGAATGCCTTCGTAATGTGACACGTCATTGAACAAACGAAGGCGGGGTCGGACTTCGTTCATGAAATCGAGAATGGTCAAGGCCGCCGGACTCTGGTCAAGGCGATCACGGTAACCGCGCACGTCGAAGCCAAGCAAGCTGCTGATCAAGAGTCGGTTGGTACCCTTGTGCGAGACGACGACGACGGACCGGTGCCGATGCTGCTCGATAATTCGTCGCATGACGGGCAAAGCACGGTTAAGGACGTTGACGCCGGATTCTCCGCCGATGGGAGCGACGGTGAACGGGTCCTCCTCCCAGATCCCATACTCTTTCCGGAACGCCGTCTCGACCTCTGATCTGGTGAGTCCCTCCCAGTGTCCATAATCGATCTCGCGAAGCGCTGGCTCCGCCACAGGTTGCATGCCATGGGGAGCCGCCAAAATGCTCGCGGTCTCCATCGTGCGTTGTAGCGGGCTAGCGTAGAACGCGTCCACGCTCTCGCCTTTGAGCCGTTCGGCTAGGCTCGCGATCTGTCTCCGACCTTCGTTCGACAGCGCCACCTCGGTCGATCCCGCGAAGCGGTCTTCGGCGGTAAGAGAGGTCGCTCCGTGGCGTACGAGAAAGATTCTGGTCGGCATGGTTGAAGGATAGAGTATCCAACTTCACTTCCGCAAGTATCGCGGATATTCAGAATCGATGTCGGACGGTTTGAACAGTCGTCACGCAGGAACTGCATGCTGATAGAGTCTTTAGAGCAGGCACTGACCGGCTCAAGCAGTGGCGTCATCTAAATGGCAGGTTTGGGGAACGCGCCCCGCGCGAATGATTGCTATCGAGAAGCGGCCCGAGTGACCCGTGATGGCCGACAGCGGCGTCCATGACCATCTGCTATGGAGCATTCCATTGCGCAAAAACCTGGTTTGGGCTGGGCGGCGGCTTTGGAGAAGGTTGAAGGACCGTTATGGGCACGAAGAAGTCATCGCTGATTTCATGTCGTAAGCGGGCTTTTCCGAAAAGCCACCGAGCCGCGACATGCGGCTTGAATGTCAATCACGAATTCCGGACAGCCGTGGTTTGACTCCCGGTGCGGCCAAGGCAGCCGAACGGCGGACCGAAGTCCGCCCCGCAACGGCGGCGGCTGGTCAGTCGAGCTTCACATGAAAACGCTTGGCCTTCATTTCGAAGCGCGGCAGCATGTTGCGCGCGACGTGATGTACGCGCGGGCGGAAGGCCAGCATGGAGTCCAGCTTGACGGCGATCTCATGCACTACCTCCGGATCGGCGCCCTCGCAGAGCTCGACCTCGATGTCCATCTCGTCCATCTGCTTGACTTTATTGACCGTGATGCGGAACTCGTCGACTTCGGTAAACTTGCGGATGATGTTCTCGACGCCGGCCGGAAACACATTGACGCCGCGCACCGTGACCATGTCGTCGGCGCGGCCGAGGATGCCGCCTTCGAAACGCAGGGAGGTGCGGCCGCAGTCGCAGCGGTCGAGGTTGACGCGCACGAGGTCGCCGGTGCGATAGCGGATGACCGGGAAGCCCCAGCGTCCCAGGTTGGTGATTACCAGTTCGCCGCGCTCGCCGGGCGCCACGGCCTCGCCTGTTTTCGGATTGATCACTTCGGCGATGTACTCGCTTTCGATCAGGTGCGTGCCGCCGGGCTGGACGTGGCATTCGAAGGAATGGGCGCCGACTTCCGAGGCGCCGGCATGGTCGAAACATTTGGCGGTCCACATGTGCTCGATGCGTTGCTTGGTAGCCGGTATGTTGGCGCCTGGTTCGCCCGCGTGTACCGTGGCCTTCATCGGAATGCTGCCGATGTCGAAGCCGATTTCGTGGGCCACCTCGGCCAGGCGCAGGGCATAGGTCGGCGTGCAGCACAGCACCGTGGTGCCGGTTTCGCGCATCAGTTCCAGGCGCTGCTGCGAGTCGCGTCCGCCGCCCGGAATCATCACCGCGCCGATCTTGCGCGCGCCTTCGCCCGCGGCCCAGAAGCCGATGAAGGGGCCGAAGGCGAAGGCCATGAACAGGCGGTCGGAGGCCGTGACGCCGGCGCCGGCCAGCACATGGCCCCAGCAGCGGCCCCACCAGTCCCAGGACTCGTGGGTGTCCATCACCTTGAGCGGCACGCCGGTGGTGCCGGAGGTCTGGTGCATGCGCACATAGGCTTCCACCGGATAGGTCAGGTTGCTGCCGAAGGGACCGTGGGCGGCCTGGTCGTCCATCAGCTCGCCTTTTTTCGTGAAGGGAAGTTTGCCGAGGTCGTCAAGCGATTTGATGTCGGCAGGCGCAACGCCGGCGGCTTTCCACTTGGCCGTATAGAAGCCGTTGCGGCCCCACAGTTCGGCCATCATCGCCTGCAGCTTTCTCAGTTGCAGCGCCGCAAGTTGCTCGCGCGGCAGGGTTTCGGTTGCTTCGTCGAAGTAGGTCATATCCATTTCACCGTGATTGAGTGGGACATTCGGGGAGCAGTGAATCCTGTTGTGGGTCAGCCGCCGGCGATGATCGGCACCAGGGCCACGCGGTCGCCGCTGGCAATGCGCGTCGATGCTTCGCCGGAGAGCACCATCTGGCCATTGACCGCCACGTTCCAGGACTTGTCGGCGAGATCCTCGGCCGCTTCGGGCAAGTTGTGCTTGATGGCGCGGCGCAGGGCGCCGACATCGGCGACGGGTTCGTCGATGACTACCGACTTTTCCGGCGCGCCCGGCAGCGGCTTGGGCAGTTCGACGCGCACGGCAAAGCCGGTGATCGCGCGCGAGAGTTTTTCGTGCCACTCTATTGCCGGCGCGCCTTCGGCATTGAGGCCGGTCAGCGCGTAGAAACGCGCCTTCATGCCGTCGAACTCCTTGCGCTCGATCTTTTCGCCGGCAAACGGACCTTCAGTCAGGGCTTCCTCGAACCAGCGGCGGGGCAGGGTGTCGTCCCTGGAGCGCAGGCCGAAGCGGAAGTTCAGCATGCGCTCGATGCCCGTGACGTTGCGGCCGATCTCGTTGAGTTCATCTTCGACAAAAGTCTGCCCGGTCAGCGAGGTGAGCTGGGTGGCGAAGTCGTTGAGGTCGGGCAGGGTCGGCGAGTTGAACAACTTGGTGTTGAAGCGGCACATGCCGACCGAATCGCCGACGGCATAGTTGTTCTCGCACTTCCTGACCGCGTATTCCTTGCCTTCATAGCTGTTCGGCTGCGCCGACACGGTGCCGTTGTACAAGGCGGTCTTGAACGCCGGATCGTCGTTGATGCGGGCGTTGATTTCCAGCGTGACACGGTTGCGCAAGTGGTCCATGCCGCGCGTCGCGACCGAGAGACCCAGCGCAAAGGCCTTGAGGATGCGCGAATCGTGCGGATCCGACTGGAACAGGCCCTTGACCGCCATGCGGTAGTCGAGCGCTTCCTTCGGATACTTGCCGCGCTCGACGGCGCGCGCCGAGTCGGCGATGGTGTCGCCGAAACCTTCGCGCTTTGCCGTCATGAACAGCAGTTTTTCGATGAGTTCGTAGTTGCCCCAGGTCAGGTCCAGCCCATCGGTTTCCTTCTGCGTGATGATGCCGCGTTGGTAGAGCTCCATGGCCCAGGCGATGGAACTGCCGGTGGAGGCCGAGTCGAGGCCGAGGTCATTGAGGATGTTGTTCAGGCGCAGTACCTGCTCGGGCTCACTGATGCCGATCATCGGGCCGAACTTGCCGACCGTCACGTACTCCGGGCCGTCGCCCTTGTCGTACTGGTCGAACTTTCCATCGTTGTGGATGCCGTTGTAGGTGCGCTGTTTGCCGTGCTCGACCTCGGCCTGCGCCTTGTCGTAGCTGGCGTTGCCGGTGAGGCCCTTGAGTGCCGCCGCGCCCCAGCCGCTCTCGGCGCCGGGGGTCATGTCGTTCTGGTTGCGGCAATGCACGGGGCACAGGTAGCAGCCGTCCATGCCGGGGCGGTAGGGGTCGAAGTTGTCGGCATCGAGGCTGGGCTTCCAGCTGGTCTGCTGGTTGTTCTTGGCGCCCAGCGCGCAGAGCACGCGGCTGGGCTTGTAGAGGAAAGGCGTGCCGACCATCTTCAGCGCGTTCTTGATCACGCTGGTGCCGATGATCTTCTTGCCGATCACCTTGTTGTACTTGGCCATCGGCTGCACCGGTTGCAGTTCCTTCGGCGCGCCGTGGAGCATGATGCCCTTGAGCTTCAGCGAACCCATCTTGGCGCCGCCGCCGCCGCGCGCCCAGATCGCCTTGATGCCGCCCATGATGCCGCTGCACAGCACCTGGTTCTCGCCCGAACTGGTGATGCGTGCCAGCGCCATGTCCTCGCGCTCGACGCAGCGGTAGTCGCGCTCGATGGCGGCCGCCATGTCGAGGTTGTTCAGTCCGACGTACGGTGCGGCATCGACGAATTCGACCGACTCATAGGCGATCTTCAACAGGGTCCAGGCGGATGCGCGACCGTAGAGCACGACATGGTCGTAGCCGTGGCAGCGCAGGAAGGAGGGGAAGTAGTCGCCGGCGTTGGCGTCGAGGATGGCGTAGCTGTCGGGCGACTTGCTGGTGATGTTGCCGCGCGTGGCCGAGGGCATGCTGCTGGTGAGCACGCCGGAACCGAAGATCAGCGGAATTTCCGGATCGAGCGCATCGCGTTCTTCTTCGATCAGGTTGTAGAGCAGCCACATGTTGGCGCCGCGCCCGCCGAGGAAGTTCCTAAGTACTTCCAACGGCAGGTATTTCTTCAGCAGCTTGCGTTGCTCGAGATCGACGAAGAGCACGGCGCCCTGCGAGTTGTACTGCGGCGTGTCGTGCATGCGCGCGACGAGTCTTTCCAGCTTTTCCCTGATACCCATTTACTGCTCCTCCGGTGCGTCGCCTCGGGGCGACCTTGTTTTGCGGGTATTGCGTTCAGGCGGCCTTCAGCGCCTTTAGGCGCTCGTACTTCGCCTGCAGTTCATCCTTGCTTTCCTGGTGGTCGGGGTCGGGGACGCAGGCACGTACCGGGCAGACCTTGACGCACTGGCTCACCGCGTGGTGGCCGACGCATTCCGTGCACAGATCCGGGTCGATGGTAAAAATGTCCTCGCCGGCGGTGATCGCCTTGTTCGGGCAGGCGGCCAGGCAGACGTCGCAGGCGATGCAAAGGTCGTTGATCAACAGGGCCATGTCGTGTTCTCCTCGATTGCGGTATGAATTTGATGTTTGTCGTTATTCCTGGCACAGCGGCGGGTCTGGGTCCTCGGTCGCCAGCGCGTCGCCGGGGCCGCATTCGGCCAGCCAGGCTTCCAGCCAGCCGATGTGCTGCTGCTCTTCCGCGGCAAATTGGCGTGCCAGTTTCTGCACTTCGGTGTCAGTCGTCGTCTGCGCGATGCCGGCATAGAATTCCGCCGCCTTGCGCTCGTGCTCGAAGGCAAGCAGGATGGCTTCCCGCACCGACAACTGGTAATGCACCTTGGTGAAGTCGATGACTTCCGGGCTTTCGTTGTGGCGCCACTTGAAGTCCCACGGCGCGATATGCGGCAGGTCCACTTTGCTGCACATCTCGGTCAGCTCGCCGAGATGCTCCTTCTCGGCCTGTTCCAGGCGGCGGAAGATCTTCGCGACCGCGGCCTTGCGGTGAGTTTCCATCTGGTCGGCCAGTTCGCCATAGCGCTCGGCGGCCTCGGTCTCCATGGCCAGGGCATGGGCCAGCAGTTCAGGCAAGGTGTTGATCGTTTCGCTGTTGCTCGGATCGTCGCTCACAGCGCGAACCTCGCTTCAAGTTCGGCAATCGAGCCGTTCGAGTTTTCGAATTCCGGGCGGAAGGGCGGGCGCGAACCCTTGTACAGCACCTTGCCGACATTGAAGCCGTCGTCGGTCATCAGGCGGCGCGCGGCGCGCGCGGCATCGTCGGTGTAGTCGACCACGGCGGTGCGCACGGTGTCGCGCCACTCCTGCTGTTCGGGACGGAAGGTGACGCAAGGGCTCAACACCTGCACCAGCGAAAAGCCCGGATGCCGGATCGCCTCGACCATGATCTTGGCCATGTTGATCGGGTCGCTGCTGGATACGCGGGCGATGAAGTTGGCGCCCGCGGCGAGGCCGACCACCAGCGGCTGGAAAGGGTTGATACCGGTGCCTTCCGGCGTCAGCTTGCTGCCTTCCCAGTCGGGCGCAGTGGTCGGCGAGGCCTGGCCCTTGGTCATGCCGTAGACCTGGTTATCCATGACGATGTAGGTCAGGTCCACGTTGCGCCGGCAGGCGTGCAGGAAATGGTTGCCGCCGATCGAGAAGCCGTCGCCGTCGCCGCCGGTGACCAGCACCGTGAGGTCCGGCCGCGCCAGCTTGAGGCCGGTAGCTACAGGCAGGGCGCGGCCATGCACGCCGTGGAAGCCGTACACGCTGGTGTAGGCCGGAATCCGCGAGGAGCAGCCGATGCCGGAGACGACCGCTACTTCCTCGGGCGGCAGGGCGAGTTCGGCCAGCGCGCGGGTGATGGCGTTAAGGACTGTGTAGTCGCCGCAGCCCGGACACCAGATCGGCTTCAGTTCGGACTTGTAGTCCTTGGCGGCGTATTTCTTCTTCTGCGCACAGCTTTCCATTACGCGCTCCCTGCATTGAGTTCATTCAGTTGTTCCAGGATCTGGTTCGGGCCGAAAGCCAGCGGGCCGCCCTGGTGCAGCGAAACCGTCTTTGCCGGCAGATCGTAAAAGGCGCGCAGCATGCGATGGAACTGGCCGCTGTGCGACTGCTCGACCACCACCGCGCGCTTGATGCCATTCAATGCGACGGCCATCTTCTCCGGCTGTACCGGCGCAATCAGGCGCAGCGAAATCAGCCGCGCCTTGCCGCCGGCGGCCGCGTGGCGGCGCAGGGCTTCGCGCGCCGGTCCGGTCGAGGAACCCCAGGTAATGATCGCCGTGTCGCCGGCGCCAACTTCCGAATCTTCGATGTCGGCCCAGTGGTCGCCGTAGTTGAACTGGCTGATCTTGCGGCTGCGCTTGTCCATCTGCGCCAAGTGGTCAGAGGCCTGCGAGGACGGCGTACCGAACTCGTTGTGCTCCAGGCCGTCGGCGGTATGGGCCAGACCCGGCGTGCCTGGTATGGCCATCGGCGAGACGCCGGAACCGGTCATGGCGTAGCGCTTGTAGCGCTCGCCTTCGACGGCGGCGGTGGCAGTCAGGCGCTGGCCGATGAAGGCGAGTTCGGCCGGTTTGGGCAGGATGGCGCGGGCCTGGCCCATGGCCTGGTCAGTCAGCACCAGGGCGGGCGCCTGCATGGCTTCGGCCAGATGCACGGCCCACTGCGTGGTGAACAGGCAGTCGGATACCGAGTTGGCGGCGACCACGATGTGCGGTGCGTCGCCGTGCAGGCCGTAGACCGCAATGTTGAGGTCGCTCTGTTCCGACTTGGTGGCGATGCCGGTGGAAGGGCCGACACGCATGACGTCGACCACCACCAGCGGCACCTCGGCGGCGACGGCGAGGCCCAGCGACTCGATCATCAGCGACAGGCCGGGGCCGGAGGTGGCGGTCATCGCCGGCACGCCGCCGTAGGAAGCGCCGATGATCTGGTTGATCGAGGCCAGTTCGTCCTCGGCCTGCACGAGCATGCCGCCGACCTTGGCCAGCGACGGCGCCAGCCACTCCAGCACTTCGGTGGCGGGCGTGATCGGGTAGGCGGCGACAAAGCGCACGCCGCCGCGAATCACGCCGAGTCCGGTGGCTTCGTTGCCTGTGATGCTCCAGCGCGGTCCGCTGGAAGTGGCCACCGCCGGTAGCCTGGGAATAGCAGGCAGGTGTGCAGCCGCGGCGAAGCCGGCATGGAAGGCGGCCATGCTGGCGTCGATCGCGGCCTGGCCCTTGCGCTTCAGATTGTCTTCGACCACCGCCTGCATGGCCTCGGGCGGCAGGCCGATCATGGCCGCGATGGCGCCCAGCGCGACCATGTTGGGGCGGCCGGTTTCTATACGGCCCGCAATTTCGGACATTGGGAAGGCGGCCTGGCGTGGGTTGTTCCCGAGCAGGCCGGCGGGGGCCTCGCCATGGGCCGGATCGCCGACGATCAGGCTGGCGGCGGTGAGCGGGATTTCGGCGGAGAAGCGCGTGATGTTGTCCCAGTCGATGGCCATCAGCAGGTGAAAGCTGTCGTCGAGCGACATTACGGGTTCGGTAGCAAAGCGCAACATGGCGGCGGCTTCGCCGCCGCGGATCTGCGGGCCCGAGGAACGACTCATCAGGGCATACCAGCCGGCCTTGGCCGCAGCATCGAGCAGCAGGGACCCGGCGGTGACCACACCCGCGCCGCCGCTGCCGGCGATGACCAGCGAAACACTGTTGATTGTCACGAGCCTGCTCCTCCTCACGGTTCGCCGCGATTTCGATCGCGTGCGATTTGTTCAAGCTTGAGTTAATTAGAACTAAATAACCCTACTGATAACACAGAATAAACCCAAAAAAGGTGGAAGTCAAACAATTCGTAATCCATCATAAAATGCTGATAAAGATCGCCGTGGCGCCAGCGCCAACTTCTGTTTCCAGGTCCTCAGGAGCTTGCGGTTTGCAGAAAACTGCGGGTCTCGCCATCGAGCACCAGGCAGGTCAGCACTCCGCTGCGGTAGGCGCCGGTATCGATGCCGATGCGATTGCGGCGAATCTCGGGTTGCTCGCTGATGCTGTGGCCGTGCACCACCATGGCGCCATGCTCCGCATTCGAGTTGAGGAATGCCTTGCGGATCCACATGCAGTCGCGATCGCTTTGCTTCGGCAGAGGCACACCAGGCTTGACGCCGCCATGAACGAAAAAATAGTCGCCGGCGCGGTGGCTGATCTGCAATGTGCGGAAGAAGTCCAGATGGGCCGCCGGAATTCGCGCGACGAGGTCCGCGTGCATGGCGATCACGCTGGCATCGTCACGCGCCTCCAGGTCGGCAATGGCGACGCCATAGGCGGCCATGGCTTCAAGCCCGCCATAGTCGAGCCAGTGGCGGCCCGTAACGATCTCGCCATCGATAAAGCGCAGCAGCAGGTCTTCGTGGTTGCCCTTGAGCGTGATGCGCTCGAATCCTTCAGGCAGCCATGCGCGCACCCGGTCCACCACGCCCGCCGAATCCGGGCCGCGGCTGACGTAATCGCCGAGGTAAACCAGTTGCCGGCGGCTTGCCGCGCGCTGCATGGCGTCGTTCGCAATGCGCTGCTGAATCTTCTCCAGCAGGTCGAGCCGGCCATGGATGTCGCCGATGGCATAGACGACCGTATCGGCGGGGGTTTGCGGCTTCATGCGGCGGTCGGTGGGGCAAGCGGTGGTGGATGAAGATAGTCAGGCGGTGAAGTCGCGCATTTCGGCGTAAACCGCCTGCTCCATTTTCAGCATCGCTGCGCGCTGCTCGGCCGGCCACTCGTACATCAGCGCGGTGGTGCTGACACCTGTCCACGACTGGTCCTTGGCACCCATCACGTCCATTTCCCAGAGCATGATCGAATAGGGCGCGGCGGCGTCGATGCGCTCCTTGATCAGGCGCGACTTGCCCTTGACCAGGAAACTCACGTCGCCGGGGCCAATGACCTGGATCGAAGCCTGGCCGGTGCGCTGCAGGTTGGTCATCGACGAGCCGCCGACATCGACGGCGAAGCGCAGGCGCTTGTTGTCGAGGCCGATCGCCCAGGTGTACGCGGATGTGGAATAGCCGTCGGCACCGCTGGTCAGTAGCAGGGCAGGCGCGCCCGGGCGCAGGTAGCCGACGAGTTTCTCGGGCAGGGTGGGGGTGATGTTGCCTATCATGGTGCGCTTCTCCTCAGGTTTTGGTCGGGGCGGCTGCCCTTCGCCAGTGTGCAATCGTGTCGATGACGACGCCGTAAAACCAGTTGTCGGTGGCGGTGCCTTCGCCGGGCGGCTGTTGCTGCGGCAGTTCCATGGCATCGAACAGGCGCGCGTCGCTGGCATCGTCGCCGGCGAGCAGGGCGCCGCCGCAGGAATGGGCGCGGTAGGCGACGATCAGGACATCGACATCGGCCTGCGAATAGACGCCGATCAGGCCGTCGAGTTCGATCTCCAGTCCGCATTCCTCGCGTGCTTCGCGGCAAACGGCTGCGGGCACCGACTCGCCGCATTCGACATAGCCTGCGGGCGGCGCCCAGTAATCGGCCAGCGGCGCCGCGCTGCGACGGATCAGTACCAGCTTGCTTTCGTGCTCGATCAGGGCCATGCCGACCGGTGCCGGATTGCGCCAGAGTACGAAGCCGCAGGCCGGACACTGGCTGCGCTCCTTGCCGCCCAGCATGGCGGGGGCCATGGGTGTCGCACAGCGGCTGCAATAAGCTGCGCTCATTCGATCTGCAAGCGCAGGGTGACGCGGTCGCCGTCGTTCAGGCGCAGTTTCTGGCGCACGGCGACCGGGGCAACGATTTCCAGCTTGTCCGCCGGGTAGCCTTCGACTACCGGAAGGATTGCCGCGCCCTCGATGCTGTCATCGATGAGCACGGCAAAGCATTTGGCCGCGCAAAATCCCGGTGGCGGCTCGATGGCGAGGCCGGCGGCGGCTTGCATCGCATCGCGTGCCATTTCCCAGTCGTGACCGGCGAGGCTCAGATTGACGGTGCCGGGATAAGGCCGGAAGCCGAACTTGTCGCGCAGCTGATGTTCGACCCAGTCCAGTGAAGTGAAGCCGGCGCCTTCACCAAGCCCGCTGCAGAGGCGGCCTGCCAGTGCCACGGCGCCGGCGTTCATCAGGACGACTTGGCCTTTTCGCGCTCTTCGTTGCCGGTCCAGCGCTTGAAGAGGTTGAGTTCGACGCCGAGATCGAATTGGTCGAGCGCCTTGTTCACCGACTGGTCGATGATGTCCTCCAGCGTCTTCGGCCGGTGATAGAAGGCCGGCAGCGGCGGCACCAGTACCGCGCCGGCTTCCGTGACCTGGGCCATCAGACGCAGGTGGCCGAGATGCAGAGGTGTCTCGCGCAACATCAGCACGGTCTTGCGCCGCTCCTTGAGGCAGACGTCGGCGGCGCGGATCAGCAGGTTGGTGTTGAAGGAATTGGCCAGCGCCGAGAGCGTCTTGATCGAGCAGGGCGCGATGACCATGCCGGC
>VEPA01000073.1 GCA_012026675.1 Betaproteobacteria bacterium
CCGCAGCCGTCGCAGCCGCCGTCGCGCACCAACAGGTTGCTGCCCAGGCCCACCAGCAAAAGCGGTTCGTCGTGGCGCAATCCGCTCAAAAAGGCGGCAAGATCGTCAAGGTCGGCGGGGAAAAAGGCGCGCGCCACCGGCCCGCCCGCACGCCAAGAGACATGAACGCTCATGGCCTCGTTTTCCCGGAGAACGCCGCGCACGTCAGCCATCGGCCAGCTTTCCAGGCACGGCGCCGATCGAGCCGGCGCCCATGGTGATCACCACATCGCCGTCGCGCACCGCGGCGAGAATGGCTGCCGGCATGGCGGCGATATCTTCTACAAATATCGATTCCATCCTGCCGGCAACGCGCAAGGCATGCACCAGCGTACGAGTATCGGCGGCCACGATCGGCGCCTCGCCGGCGGCATACACCTCGCTCAGCAGCAGGACATCGAAGCCGCCAAGTACCTTGACGAAATCCTCGAAGCAGTCGCGGGTGCGGGTGTAGCGGTGCGGCTGGAAGGCCAGCACCAGGCGGCGTCCGGGAAAGGCGCCGCGTGCCGCGGCGAGCGTGGCCGCCATTTCCGCCGGATGATGGCCGTAGTCGTCGACCAGCGTGAAATGCCCGCCTGCGGGACAGGCGATCTCGCCGTAACGCTGGAAACGCCGGCCGACGCCCCTGAATTCGGCCAGCGCCTTGATGATCGCCGTGTCGCCAACGCCGACTTCCGTCGCCACCGCAATGGCGGCCAGGGCGTTGAGCACATTGTGGCGTCCCGGCAGATTGAGCACGATGGGCAGCCGGGTGACCTTGCCGTTGGTGCGCACGCAGGTGAAGCGCATCGTGCCGCCATCGGCCACAACGTCTTCGGCGCGGAAGTTGGCCTCCATGTTATCAACTGAGTCGATGCCGTAGGTGACGATCTGCTTCGCCACGCGCGGAATGATTTCCCGCACGTTCGGGTCGTCGCCGCAGACCACGGCGACGCCATAGAAGGGCAGGCGATGCAGGAAGTCGACGAAGGCCTGCTTCAGGCGGCCGAAATCATGGCCATAGGTTTCCATGTGGTCGGCATCGATGTTGGTCACCACCGAAACCACGGGCGACAGGAACAGGAAGGAGGCATCCGACTCGTCGGCCTCGGCCACCAGAAAATCACCACTGCCCAGTTTGGCATTGGCTCCCGCCGAATTCAGCCGGCCGCCGATGACGAAGGTGGGATCGAGGCCGCCTTCGGCGAGGCAACTGGCGACCAGGCTGGTGGTCGTGGTCTTGCCGTGGGTGCCGGCGATCGCGATGCCCTGCTTGATGCGCATCAGTTCGGCCAGCATCTGCGCCCGCGGCACCACCGGCACGTGGCGTTCGCGCGCCATCTGCACTTCCGGGTTGTCGTCGCGCACCGCGGTCGACACCACTACCGCATCGGCGCTTGCAACGTTCTGCGCATTGTGACCGATCGCGATGCGGATGCCCTGTGCGGCGAGGCGCCGCGTCGTCGCGCTCTCGCTGAGATCGGAACCGCTGACATCGAAGCCCTGGTTCGCCAGCACCTCGGCGATGCCCGACATTCCGGATCCGCCTATGCCGACAAAATGAATGCGTTTGACTTTATGTTTCATGGCGTGCCTTTCATTTGGCCAGCTCCGCACAAGCCCGAGCCACGACCGCCGCGGCTTCAGGTTGCGCCAGGGCGTGTGCCTTTTCGGCCATCTGTGCGAGCTGGTGGCGCGACAGCTTGCTGATTTCGGCCAGGCGTTCCGGCGTCAACTGGTCCTGCGGCAGCAGGATCGCGGCGCCGGCCGAACTGAGGAAACGCGCATTGGAAGTCTGGTGATCGTCCACCGCGTGGGGAAAAGGCACCAGCAGACTGGCGACGCCGGCCGCAGCGAGCTCGGCCACGGGCAAGGCTCCTGCGCGGCAGATCACCAGATCGGCCCATTCGTAGGCTCCGGCCATGTCCTTGATGAAGGCCACGCAATTGGCCTTGACGCCGACCGACCCATAAAGACTTTGCAGCATCGACAGATGCTTCTCGCCCGCCTGATGCACCACCGCCGGTCGCTCGCTTTCCGGAATCAGAGCGAGGGCTTGCGGCAGGGCTTCGTTCAATGCCTGCGCGCCCAGGCTGCCGCCGATGACCAAAACCTGCAATGGACCGCTGCGCTGCGCGTAGCGAAGACTCGGCGCCGGCAAGGCGGCGATTTCCGGGCGCACCGGATTACCCACCCACAGGCCTTTTTTCAGCACTTCCGGGAAGCCGGTCAGCACGCGATCCGCCACCCCGGCCAGCACGCGGTTTGCCAGCCCGGCCACCGAATTCTGCTCGTGCAGCAACAGCGGAATGCCGCGCAGGGAGGCCATCATGCCGCCGGGAAAGCTGACATAGCCGCCCATGCCCAGCACCACATCGGGCCGGATGCGCTTGAGCTGCGACCACGCCTGGCTGAAGCCGCGCAGAAGGTTGAAGGGCAGCAGCAGTTTGCGCAGCAGGCCCTTGCCGCGCAGCGCCGTGAAATGTATCCAGGCCATTTCGTAGCCGCGCCCGGCGGTCAGCTTCGCCTCCATGCCATCCGGATTGCCCATCCAGGCGATCCGCCAGCCCTCCGCATGCAGGCACTCGGCCACCGCCAGTCCAGGCATGATGTGTCCGCCGGTGCCGCCAGCCATGACGAGCAGAGTCTTTCTCATGCCTGCTGACCTCTCATCAATTGCCTGTTCTCCCAATCAACGCGTAGGAGAATTCCCAAGGCAAGGCAGTTGGCGACAATGCCGGAACCGCCGAAGCTCATCAGCGGCAGCGTCAGACCCTTGGTCGGCAGGAGGCCCATGTTTACGCCCATGTTGATGAAGCCCTGCACGCCGAGCCAGATGCCGGTGCCTTGCGCCACCAGGCCGGAATGCACGCGGCCGAGCACCAGCGCCTGGCGCCCGATGGCGAAGGAGCGCTGTACCAACAGGGCGAACATGACGACGACGAAACAGACGCCGACGAAGCCAAGTTCCTCGGCGATCACCGCCAGCAGGAAATCGGTGTGCGCCTCCGGCAGGTAGAACAGCTTTTCGACGCTGGCGCCGAGGCCGACGCCGAACCACTCGCCGCGACCGAAGGCGATCAGCGCGTGCGAGAGCTGGTAGCCCTTGCCGTAAGCATCCTGCCAGGGGTCCATGAAACCGAAAATGCGTTCGCGCCGATAGGGCGAAACCCAGATCATGACGACGAAGCTGACCGCGAGCACAACCACCAGGCCACCGAACACGCGCGCATTGATACCGCCGAGGAACAGGATGCCGGTGGCGATGCACAGGATCACCACCAGCGCGCCGAAGTCCGGTTCCCTTAGCAGTAGGGCCCCCACCAGCACCATGACCAGCGCCATCGGGCCGAAGCCGCGCAGAAAACTGCCCATGTCGTCGAGCTTGCGCGAGGTGTAGTCGGCAGCGTAAATCACCACAAACAGCTTCATCAACTCGGAGGGCTGAAGGTTGATCGGGCCCAGGCCGATCCAGCGCTGCGCGCCGTTGACGGAGCGCCCGATACCCGGGATCAGCACCAGCAGCAGCAGAACCACCCCCGCCAGAAACAGCCATGGCGCCGCCTGCTGCCACAGCCGCAGCGGAATCTGGAAGGCCATCACGCCGGCAATCAACCCGATTGCCAGAAAGACGGCGTGGCGAAAGAGAAAATAGGCCGGCTGGTTTCCGGTGAAGCGGCTGCCCTCGGCCATCGCAATCGACGACGAGTACACCATCACCAGCCCAAGCAGGAGCAGCCCAAGCGCCGGCCACAGCAGCAGGCCGTCGAGTTCGGCGGGCGCCCGCTGCGCCGGCAAGGCGTAGGCACGGGTCATTTGCCCGCCTCCAGGCTGCGCACTGCGGCGATGAACACCTGTGCCCGATGCTCGTAGTTGCGAAACATGTCGAAGCTGGCGCAGGCCGGCGACAGCAGCACGGCGTCACCCACCCTGGCCAGCGCGCGGGCGCGGCGCACCGCATCATCCATGTCGGTCGCGCTTTCGACCGTCACGCCTGCGCCGGAAACTGCCTTGCCGATCAACGGCGCGTCACGGCCAATCAGGACTACTGCGCGCGCATGATCGGCCACTGCAGTTCGAAGCGGTGAAAAGTCCTGATGTTTCCCATCGCCGCCCATGATCACTACGCTCTTGCGATCATTCAATCCGCCAAGCCCAGTCAGCGCCGCCACCGTGGCGCCGACATTGGTGCCCTTGGAATCGTCATACCAGGTGACGCCGTCGATCTCGGCAACTTTTTCAACCCGGTGGGGCAGGCCGCGGAAACTGAGCAGTGCCGGCAGCAGGGTATCGACGTCGAAGCCGATGCTGGCGCACAGTGCCAGCGCCGCCATCGCGTTGACCGCATTGTGCAGACCGGCCAGCGGCAACTCGGACAGCGGCAGCAGGCAGCGTTCGCCCTGCGCCAGCCAGGCTTCACCGCTCTGCGAACGCAGGCCGAAGTCCGCCGCGGTGGGCGGCACATCAAGACCGAAGGAGATGACGCGGCGATCGGTTAACGCCATGCCGCGCACGCGCGCATCGTCGCGATTGAGGACCTGCACCCCGTCACCCGCAAAAATGCGCGCCTTCGCCGCGGCATAGTCATCGAGGCCGGCGTAGCGGTCGAGATGATCGTCGGAGACATTGAGCACCGTCGCCGCGGCCGGGTTCAGGGTTTCGGTGGTTTCCAGCTGGAAACTGGAAAGTTCGAGCACCCATACCTGCGGCAAGGCATTGGCATCCTGTGCAGCCATCAAGGCGGCAAGCGCGGCCGGCGAAATATTGCCGGCGATGCCGACGGTCTTGCCCGCAGCCTGCAGCAGGTAGCCGGTCAGCGCCGTAGTGGTGGTCTTGCCATTGGTGCCGGTAATCGCCAGCACCGGTGCGCTCTGCCCGAGACGACGCAGCCCTTGGGCGAACAGTTCGATCTCGCCCACCACCGGAATGCCGGCGGCGAGCGCCTGAACCACCATTGGCAGACTGGCCGGTAGTCCCGGCGACAGAACCAGCAGAGCGATGCCGTCGAGCAAGACCTGATCGAATTCGCCACTGCGAAAGTCGGCGTTGGTGACACGGCGATGCAGCTCGTCCAGGTAAGGCGGCACCGCGCGCGTATCCGCCACCCGCAGCCGCGCGCCCAGTCGCGCACACCAGAGCGCGGAGGCCAGCCCCGATTCGCCGAGGCCGAGGATGAGAACAAGTTTGTCCTTCAGTTCCATCACCGGATCTTCAGCGTAGACAATCCGAACAGCACCAGCAGGATCGTAATGATCCAGAAGCGCACGACCACCTGCGTCTCTTTCCACCCGGTCTGTTCGAAGTGATGGTGCAGCGGCGCCATGCGCAAAATGCGCCGGCCCTCGCCGTATTTCTTCTTGGTGTATTTGATCCAGCCGACCTGCAGCATCACCGACAGGGGCTCGGCATCAATGTCACCGCCCATGATGAACAGCACGATTTCCTGGCGCGCCACCACCGCCACCGCACCCAGCGCCGCGCCGAGCGCCAGCGCGCCGACGTCGCCCATGAACACTTCGGCCGGATAGGCATTGAACCAGAGGAAACCGAGCCCGGCGCCTGCCAGCGCGCCGCAGCACACCGTCAGTTCGCCGGCGCCGGGAATGTAGGGCAGCAGAAGGTATTTGGAGAACACCGAGTTGCCGGCGACGTAGGTGAAGATGCCCAGCGCGGCGCCGACCAGCACGGTCGGCATGATGGCCAGGCCGTCCAGGCCATCGGTCAGATTCACCGCATTGCTGCTGCCGACGATCACCAGGTAGGTCAGCAAAATGAAGCCGAACATGCCCAGCGGATAGCTCACGCTCTTGAAGAAGGGCACGATCAACGCGGTCTGCTGCGGCAGTTCCAGGGTGAAGCCCGACGATACCCACTGGAAGAACAGTTGCACCACCTTTTCGTTGTTCGGCGCCGAAATCGAGAAGGCCAGATAGATGGCGGCGACCAGCCCGATCACCGATTGCCAGAAGAACTTGGCGCGCGCCGATAGTCCGTCGGGATTGCGATAAACCACCTTGCGCCAGTCGTCCACCCAGCCCACGGCGCCGAAACCCAGGGTGACGATCAGCACGATCCAGACGAAGCGATTCGACAGGTCGCCCCACAGCAGCGTCGCGACTCCGAGCGAAATCAGGATCAGGGCGCCACCCATGGTCGGCGTGCCGGCCTTGATCAGATGCGTTTGCGGCCCGTCGCTGCGCACCGACTGGCCGAGCTTCTTGGCCGTCAGCCAGCGGATCACCGCGGGGCCGAAGACGAAGGAGATGGCCAGCGCCGTCATGGTCGCCAGCACCGCACGCAAGGTGATGTAGCCGAAGACGTTGAACGCGCGGAAATCCTTTGCGAGCCATTGGGCGAGCTCAAGCAGCATTTGAATTCCCTTCGTCCGCTATGGCCGCGACCACGCGCTCCATGTGCATGAAGCGCGAGCCCTTGATCAGCACAGTGGTCTGCGCATCGAGCTCGGCCTGCAGCGCCTTGATCAAATCCTCTACACGCGAAAAGTGCTGGCCGCCTTCACCGAAGTTGGCCGCAGCGGCGACTGACAGGTCGCCTAGGCAAAACAGGCGGTCGATGCCGTGGCTCTTGGCATATCCGCCGATCTCGTCGTGAAACTGGCCGGCCGCCGCGCCGGCTTCGCCCATGTCGCCCATGACCAGGATGCGCCTGCCGGGCACCGCGGCCAACACATCGACAGCAGCGCGCATCGAATCCGGGTTGGCGTTGTAGCTATCGTCTACTATCACCGCGCCCTTGCGTCCGCTGCGCCGCTGCAAGCGTCCCTTGACCCCGGAAAACTGCTCGAGCCCCTGTTTGACGGCCGCAACCGGGGCACCGGCCGCCAGCGTCGCCGCGGCCGCGGCGCAGGCATTTAGGGCATTGTGACTGCCCGCTACGGCCAGCATCACCAGGATTTCACCCTGCGCGGTGGTCAGGCACAGCTCGCCGCCCAGACCATGGCCGGCAAAGCGGCCGCGCACGTCGGCGGCTTGGTCGAGGCCGAACGTCAGCTGCCGGCGCTCGCGCGACAATTCGCGCCAGATGTCCGCCTGCGCATCGTCGGCATTGAAAACGGCGACACCGTCGGCGGGCAGGCCGGCGAAGATTTCGCCCTTGGCGAGTGCCACGTTCTGCAGCGAAACCAGGCCTTCCAGGTGCGCGCGCTGAGCGTTGTTCACCAGTGCCACGGTGGGTGCTGCGAGACGCGTCAGATAGTCGATCTCGCCCGCATGGTTCATGCCCATTTCGATCACCGCGGCTCGGTGCGACTGGCGCAGCTTGAGCAGGGTCAGCGGCAGGCCGATGTCGTTGTTGAGGTTGCCGGCGGTCGCCAGTACGGAATCGCTGCCGGCAAACTGCGCACGCAGAATCGCTGCGCACATTTCCTTCACCGTGGTCTTGCCGTTGCTGCCGGTAACGCCGATCAGAGGAATCGCGAAGCGCCGGCGCCAGGCACCGGCGAGTTGCCCCAGGGCGAGGCGCGTATCGTTCACCGGTATCAGCGGCAGGCCCGGATTGGCGTCGGCCCAGGCGCGTTCGACCACGGCGCCAACCGCGCCTTTGCCCAGCACCTCGCGTACGAAGTCGTGACCGTCGAAGCGATCGCCCTTCAGCGCGACGAACAGCATGCCCGGGGTCACTGTCCGCGAATCGGTGCCAACCGCGCCGAACTCGACATCGGGCCCCTGGTGCGTTACGCCGATCGAAGCGCCGGCGGCAGACAAATTCATCATCGCCGTGCCTCCAGCGCCGACTTTGCGGCATCGAGGTCGGAGAAGGCATGGCGCACCCCGGCGATTTCCTGGTAGGGCTCGTGGCCCTTTCCGGCAAGCAGGATTACGTCGCTCGGATGCGCCGCAGCAACCGCCTCGGCGATTGCCCGGGCTCGATCGGGCTGGATGGCCGGGCGGGCTTTCATTCCCGCCAGAATGTCCGCGATGATGGCCTGTGGATTCTCGCCGCGCGGGTTGTCGCTGGTCAGCAGCACGCGATCGGCCAGGGCTTCGGCCACCGCACCCATTTGCGGCCGCTTGCCGGGATCGCGTTCACCGCCGCAACCGAACACGCAGAGCAGCCGGCCGCCACGCCCCGCTGCGGTTTCGCGCAGGACGCCGAGGGCCTTTTCCAGCGCATCCGGGGTGTGCGCGTAATCCACGACGACCAGCGGCTGATCCTTGCCGCCCAGCGCCTGCATGCGTCCCGGCGGTGGCCGGATGGCACGCAAGGCGTCGGCGATATCTTCCAATCGCTCCTTGCGCGCCAGCAGCGCACCGATCACGGCGAGCAGGTTGGACGCATTGAAGCGGCCGACGACGGGCGCAGCGATATGCACGCCGCGCAGATCGAACTCGATGCCGGCGGTGCCCATGTTCAGGTTTTTCGCGCAGAGAATCTCATCAGTGCCGCTGCCGCGAGCATCGCCCAGTGCATAGCCGATGGTATGCACGCGACCCCTGAGCTTTGCGGCAAGTTCGCCCCCGAGCGGATCGTCGAGGTTGAGCACCGCGGCGCCAAGACCGGGAACGAGGAACAGTTTTTCCTTGGCCGCGGCGTAGGCCTCCATCGCGCCGTGGTATTCGAGGTGATCCCGGGTCAGGTTGGTGAACACCGCGACATCGAAAGCCGCACCATTGACCCGGCCCTGGTCGAGCCCGATCGATGAGACCTCCATGGCGCAGGCTTGCGCGCCCTGCGCGACGAAGCCGGCAAGCGCCGCATGCAGGGTGATCGCATCCGGCGTGGTGTTCGGGCTCTCGTCGATGGCATCGAGGAAGCCATTGCCCAGCGTCCCGATCACCGCACACCGGTGCCGGAGAAAGTTCATCGCCTGCGCGATCCACTGGGACACCGAAGTCTTGCCATTGGTGCCGGTGATGCCGGCCAGCCAGAGCTGCTCCGATGGGCGCCCATAGACGAGGTGCGCGATCTCGCCCGAGAGCGCGGCAAGCCCTGTCACTTCGATGATCGCCGTATCGCCAGCGCCGACTTTATTTTGGCCACCGCCGGCTTCGGCCAGCACGGCGGCCGCGCCTCTCGCCACGGCCTGTGCGATGAAGTCGCGACCATCGGCTTGCGCCCCGGGGAAGGCGACGAAGAGGTCGCCCGGCTGCACGCGGCGCGAATCCCCGGTCAGGCGCGTCACGACCACACCCTTTGCCCTGAGTTGTTCGAGGATTGCCATGGCCGCGTTCACATCTCTTCCCGAACCGGCTCGACGCTGGTCAGAATCAGCGGCTTTAGCGGCGCATCGGGCGCCACGCCGAGCGTGCGCAGGCTGCCCGCCATCACCTGGGCAAATACCGGTGCCGCCACGTCACCGCCAAAGTGTTTGCCATTTGACGGTTCATCGATCATCACGGCGACGATCAGGCGCGGCTCCGAGGCCGGGGCGAAACCGACAAACGAGGCGACATACTTGTTGGCATAGGCGCCGCCCTCGAGCTTGTGCGCAGTGCCGGTCTTGCCCGCCACGCGGTAGCCCGGTATATGCGCCTTGGGCGCGGTGCCACCCGGCTGTACCGCCATCTCCAGCATGGTGCGGACTTCGCGCGCGGTCTGCGCCGAAAACACCTGCTTGCCGGCTAGCGGCGGCGCGTCCAGTTTTGCCAGCGAAATCGGCACCAGGTCGCCATCGCGGGCGAAGACCTGGTAAGCACGTGCCAGCTGGATCAGGGTGACCGAGATGCCATGCCCGTAGGCCATGGTGGCTTGCTCGATCGGCTTCCAGGTCTTGGCCGGGCGCAGGCGACCGCCGACCTCGCCCGGAAATCCCAGCTTCAGTGGCGCGCCGAAGCCCAGGCTGTCGAACATGGCCCACATCTCTTCCGGCTTCATCGACAGGGCCAGCTTGGCCGCGCCGATGTTGGAGGACTTCTGGATCACCTGCGCCACGGTGAGGACGCCATGTACGTGAGCGTCCGAGATCGTCGCGGAGCCGATGCTCATTTTTCCCGGCGCGGTCTGGATCGGCGTATCGAAGCGCACCTTGCCCGTTTCCAGCGCCAGCGCGGCGGTGAAAGGTTTCATGGTCGAGCCGGGCTCGAAGCTGTCGGTCAGCGCCCGGTTGCGCAATTGCGCGCCAACCAGCTTGACGCGATTATTGGGGTTGTAGGTCGGCAGATTCGCCAAGGCCAGGATTTCGCCGCTGCGCGCGTCAAGCACGACCACGCCGCCGGCCTTGGCGCGGTTTTCCTCAAGCGCCTGCTTGAGATGGCTGTAGGCCAGATACTGGACCTTGGAATCGAGGGCGAGCGTAATGTCCTTGCCGTCCGACGGCGGGTGAATGCTTTCGACATCCTCGACCACGTTGCCACGGCGATCCTTGATGACGCGGCGCGAGCCGGGTTTGCCCGACAACTGGCCGTTGAATGCCAGTTCGATGCCTTCCTGACCGGTATCCTCGACGCCGGTAAAGCCCACCATGTGCGCCATCACTTCACCCGAGGGGTAGTAGCGCCGGTATTCATTCTTCTGGTGGATGCCGGGCAGCTTCAGCGCCGTTATCCTGTCCGCCAGGTCGGGCGGCAACTGGCGTTTGACGTAGACGAAATCACTTGCGGAGGCCAGTTTGCGATTGATCTCGCGTACATCGATCTCGAGCAGGGCCGCCAGGGCGCGTGCCTGCGACGGCGCAAGTTCCGCATCCTCCGGAATGGCCCAGATCGAGCGCACCGGCGTCGAAACCGCGAGCACGTCGCCGTGGCGATCGGTGATGCGGCCGCGGGTGGCGGAAATGTCGATCACCCGCTCGAAGCGGGCGCGCCCCTTGTCGCCGAGAAACTCGTTATTGAAGGCCTGCAGGTAAAGCGAGCGTCCGATCAGCGCGAAATAGGCGCCAAGCAACAGCATCAGCACCATGCGCTGCCGCCATGGCGGCAG
>VEPA01000081.1 GCA_012026675.1 Betaproteobacteria bacterium
GCCGGGATCCAGATTGCCCGCCTCGACCACCAGGCCCGCATCCTGACCTTCCGCCGTAGTGATCACTGGCGCATCGTTGGTGCCGGTGATGGTGACGGTAAGGGTCGCAACATTCGAGGTATTCGCGCTGTCGGAATCGGTGTAATTGAACTTATCAAAAACCTGCTGCCCTTCTGCCAATGACTGAACTTTCTGGTTGTCGAGCGAATACGTGTAACTACCGTCGCCATTCAGGACAAGGGTTCCATAAGTTCCTGCATAGGTTCCTGGGGCAACTACCGTAAGCGTGTCGCCATCCTGATCGGTATCACGGCCGGCAGTCGACTCTTGCGCTCCGCCGATTACGTTCCCGGTGACCGAGACGGCATCTTCGGAAATCGCGTTAGCGTCGTCATTGGCAACCGGCGCATGGTCATCATTCAGAATCGTGACCGTCGCACTGTCAGCACCCGGATTGATCGTTGCGTTTTCGGCGCTTAGCAGTTTGATAAAGAAATTCTCGTCGGGTTCGACGGTCTTGTCACCGACGATGTTCTCGGTAACTGTAAATCCGATGAAGCCGGCAGGAATCGTGACCGTACCTGTCAGTACGCCGTCGTAAAAGTCACTCGGATTGTCGGCAGACCCGGGAACAATCTGGTATGTCACCGTCACATCGCTGGTGTACACCTGGTCCAGGGTAATGTAGAAGGTCACCGCACTCACACCCTCGTTGCCTTCGGTTACAGAGGCTCCGCGTACGTCAGTCAGAATGGCGCCTGGCGCAATATCCCGGACGGGAATGCCGCTTTCTGTTGTTCCATCGGATGTACCTACTGCAAGCCCGATCTGCACTGAAACTGAAACAATGGGCACCGCCGCTGGCACCGGCTCCAATGGCACGACCACCGGTTCGCCTTCGATGGTCGGGGGAGGGCCGGATGTATAGATCGGGAAGTCGTAGTTGACACCCCCGATGGTTTCGACGATGCGCAGCAGATTGACGAAGCTGTGGCCGCCGTCGGCGCCGCCGCCGGTCAAGCCGGCTGCGGCGGCTTCGTCTTCGACTTGGGTGTTGAAGTCCTGATTACCGCCGGCGGGTGGTTGAATCACTCGCGCAGCTTCAGTCGCGGAGAGCGGGCTGACACCGCCGGCGCTCGCGTCGGGAGGTGCGCCTGAAACGACACTGCCGTCCAGCGCAACCGTCTGCTGCTCGCCAACGTTCAGAGCAGAACCGTTGAACGGGGTTATCTCGGCGGAACTGCCGGCGGCGGTGACGATCACGTCGCCTTCCAGAACCGGGTCGCCGACCGAAAGACGACGCATTTGACCTTCGGCATTGCGGGCAAACACTTCGCCCTTCGTTGCACTGACGACACCAATTTGTTGAGCAGCCATGATTATCTCCAATCGGTAAACGGTCTACGGGATAAAGCTCATGGTTTAAGGATAAATAATTCTGGCCCAAAGTCTATTGGACTTAAGGGCAGGTCAGCTTGATCTGCCGGTTTCCTTGCGGCATGCCACCGTTGCCGTTGCGCCGGCGCCAACTTTCGAGCCAGCCGGTTGTCGGCCCGCCCGCTCCTGCAGTGACTACGGCGCCGCCTTTAGCAGCAGGGCCAATTGCAGCCGGTCGCGTACGCCGAGCTTCTCGAATATGGCGGAGAGATGCGCCTTGACGGTGCGCTCGGCGATGTCGAGGTCGCGCGCGATTTCCTTGTTGCTTTCGCCGCGCACGACCTTGAGCGCGACTTCGCGTTCCCGCTCGGAAAGTTCGACCAGTGCGGGGTGGGATTCCGGCGGTGGCACCACAGGCGCAGCCGGCACGGCGGCGAGTGTGCGCAAGAGGCGATTCAACAGCGCCTCGCCAACCCAGAGGCCGTCGCTGCGAACGACGGATTCGATGGTGTGCAGCAGTTGCGGCGTGGCGTGCGCGTTGGCGTAGCCGGCAGCGCCGGTGGACAATGCGGCAAGGCCGTTCTCGTCGCTCGGCTCGTCGTGCAGGGCGATGATGTGCACACCTTTCGGCAGCGCGCCGGCAAAGTCCGCGGGCGACAGATTGTGCAGCCAGACCAAGGCATCGCTCGGGATCCTTTCCGGCAACGTATTGCCGATCAAAGCGGTCGGGAAAGCCTCGCGCCAGCGGGCTGGTGGCAGCTTGCTGCGGCTGACGAAGATGTTGGTGGCCATGGCCGTTATTCTTTATCGCTCGGTGAGCGCGTATTGCTGGGCGCGCAGCACAGGCTTCAATAAATAGCTTAGCACCGACTTCTTACCGGTCAAGATATCCACTTCGGCTACCATGCCGGGAATGATCGGCAGACCCTTGCCCAGGCTGGACTTGGTGGTCCTCACCCTGACCAGATAGTAGGCGTTGCCCTTGTCATCCACCAGCGAGTCGGCGCCGATGTGTTCCAGCGCGCCGTCGAGCGAGCCGTAGATGGCGAAATCATAGGCGGTGAATTTGACCTTGGCATTCTGGCCGGGGCGCAGGAAGGCGATGTCGCGCGGATTCACGCGTGCCTCGAGCAGCAGCGTGTCTTCAAGCGGGACGATCTCGACGATGTCCTTGCCCGGCGGTACCACGCCGCCGACGGTATTGAAGAGCAGGCGCTTGATCGTGCCGTTCATCGGCGACTTTATGTCGGCCTGTTTGACCTTGTCCGAGAGGGCGACGCTGCTTTCGCCGAGGCTGTTGATCTTGGCCTGGGTCTCGGCCAGTTCGGTACGCGCCTGATTCCGGAACTCGAGTTCGACGTTCTGGATCTTGGTCTGCGCTTCGGAGATGGCGGCTTGCAGGCGGCCGATCTGCGCGGCGGTCTGCGCCTTTTCGCCGCTGTAGCGCGAGACGTCGCGCTGCAGGCGCAGGAGATCGACATCGGAAACTGCGCCGGACTCGACCAGGGGTTTGGTCAGGCGCAGTTCCTTCGAGGTGAACTCGAGCCCCTGCGAGGCGGACTCGTTGCGCGCGCGGGCTTCCACAAGTTCCTGGTTGCGCTGCTGTAGCTGGACGCGGGCCATGGTGATCTGACTTTCAAGTTCGGCCTTGCGGTTGCTGTACAGGAGTTGTTCCTGCTGTGCCAGCAGCGGTTCCTCGGCGGCAACTTCCTTGGGCGGGACGAAGGGTGTGCCTTCGGCGACGGCAGTCAGTCGCGCCGCCTTGGCCAGCAGGGCAAGGTAGGTGGTGCGGCTTTCCCGATAGCCGGAAATGAAGCGCGTGGCGTCGATTTTCAGCAGTACCTGCCCTTCGCGCACAGTCTGGCCTTCCTTGACCAGAATCTGGCTGATGATGCCGCCGTCGAGGCTCTGGATCACTTGCAACTGCTTGGAGGGGATCACCTTACCGTCGCCCCGGGTGATTTCATCGACGTTGGCAATCGACGCCCAGACAATCAAGATGACACAGACCGCGAAGACGCTGCGGATCGCCTTCCGCGCGCGCAAGGGATCCTGGCTGATTATGGCGCTGTCCGCATCGGCGACGAAGTCGCGCGCCAGCCTTTCGTCTTCCTCGATGGTGTAGAGCTTGTACGGGTCGGTGGCATCAGCAGTCCTGGCAAACGGGTTGAGGCGCTCGAGCCAGGTCCGCTGCGCGAACCCGGCGTCCGGTGCGGGATTCGCGGTAGTTTCGGCGGGTTTGACCTTCTGTCCCATGATCAGGCCCTCGCCACTTTGCCGGTGCGCAGCGCTTCGATCACCTTCTCCTTGGGCCCGTCGGCGACGACGACTCCACGGTCGATGACGATCAGGCGCTCGACGAGATCCATCAGCGAGGTGCGGTGGGTCACCAGCAGCAGGGTTTTGCCGCGCGTGTAGTCGATCAATCGTGCCTTCAGCGCGTCCTCGGTGCTGAAGTCCATGGCACTGGTCGGTTCGTCGAGCAGCATCATCACCGGTTCATGCACGATGGCGCGGGCGATGGCAACGGACTGGCGCTGACCACCGGAGAGTGATTCGCCGCGTTCGCCGATCGGCAGGTCGAAGCCGGCGGCATGGTTGCTCACCAGATCGTCCAGCCCGGCCAGGCGGGCCGCATTCAGGATGGCGTAGTCTTCGACATGGGGCATGCCAATCGTGATGTTGTCGCGCAGCGAGCCGTAGAAGAGCACGACATCCTGTGGCACGTAGCCGATAGCCTTGCGCACTTCGGCCGGGTCGAGCTGGTGGGAATCGACGCCGTCGATCTTGATCTTGCCGCCGGTGGGCTGGTAGAGGCCGAGGATCAGGCGGTTGATGGTGGACTTTCCAGAGCCGACCTTGCCGATGATGCCGACATGCTCGCCGGGACGGATCTTGAAACTGAGCTCGCGCAGGACTTCGTTGCCGGCGCCGGGGTAGCTGAAGCTGACTCGCTCGAATTCGATCTCGCCGGCGATCTGTTCGCGCCGCACGAAGTTGGCGCCTTCGGGACGTTCGATTGGCTGATTGACCACCTTGTCGAGGCTGGCGAGGCCCAGCACGCTGTTGTGGTATTGCGTCAGCAGTCCGGCGATCTGGGCGAAAGGCGCCAGGGTACGGGAAGAGAGCATGGTGCAGGCGATCAGTCCGCCCAGCGAGAGCTTGTGGTCGGCAATCAGGTAGACGCCGACTATGATGTTGACTACGGTGACCAGTTGCTGAATCGTGGAACTGCCGCTGACCACCGACGCGGTGACAAGTCGCAGATCGACGCCGACCTTGGCCAGAAACGCGACCGACTGTTCCCATTTGCGTTGCATCAGGCCTTCGGCACACTGGGCCTTGAGTGTCTCCATGCCAACCAGGCTTTCGATCAGCGTCGAGTTGCGGGTTGCCGCGGCGCGCTGGGTGGCCTCCGTCAGCGCCTGCAGTTTCGGCTGCAGCATGCGGGCGTAGCCCACCAGTATGCCCATGCCGATGATGATGACGAAGCCGATCGGCCAGGCCAGCCAGAAGATCACGGTGAGAAAGATCAGGGCAAAGGGCAGGTCGATGAAGGAGGTGATGGTTGCCGATGTGATGAAGTCGCGCACCGATTCGAAGGTGCGCAGATTGGCGGCAAAAGAGCCGGCCGAGGCGGGGCGGTTTTCCAGGCGCATGCCGAGCACGCGCTCCATGATGAAGGCCGAGAGCGTGATGTCCACCCGCTTGCTGGCCAGGTCGAGAACCTTGCTGCGCGCCATGCGCAGCCCGTAATCCGCTGCCAGCAGCAGCAACACGCCGACTGCGAGCGACCAGAGAGTCTCCAACGCGTTGTTCGGCACCACGCGGTCATAGACGTTGAGCGTGAAAAAGGGAATGGCGATCGCCATCATGTTGATCAGGAAGGCGGCTATCAGCACATCGCGATACAGCAGCGAATTTTCCGTGAGGACGCCCCAGAACCAGTGCCGGTCAGCCACATTGCGGATTTCCGGCGCCCGCTCGTCGAAGCGAAAGCGGGGACGTACAAAGATGCAGTGGCCGGTGCAGGTTTCCTCGAGACGTTTGCGGGCAATAGTGGTTTCGCCCTGGCCTGCCTCCGAAAACAGCACGCGCGCCTTGCTGCCGTCGTGGTTCCACCCGAGTAGCACGCACGCGTCATTGCCTTCGAGCAACAGGATCGCCGGCAGCAGTTCATCGCGGATCGCGCTGACTGATCGCCTGGAGATGCGCGAAGCCAGCCCGGCGCGCGCGGCTGCGCGACGGAACACACTGGGGGTGAGTCGGCCGTCCGGCAGGGGTAGCCCGGCAAGCAGGGCGTCCGGCGTCATGCCGCGGCCATGGATGCGGGTGATCTCGATCAGGCAGGACAACAGCGGATCATGTTGACGCCATGATGCCGAATCGACTACTCGGCCGGAGGCAGCTTGCGTGGGTTGCGTGTTCATGTGCAGTCGTCAATAGGATCGGCTTGCTATTTGGGAGCCCTCAAAGGCAAAAGCGCGACCGGGGCCGCGCTTGCCAATCACGAACCAACAATTGGATCAGGGCTTCTATTTCGACTTGGCGGCGGGCGCCTTGGCTGCAGGCTTCGGCTGCGAAGCCGGGACCGCCCGTGGTTCAGGCGCTGCGGGTTTGGCGGCTGCGTCGGCCTTCTCGATTGCTTGCGTCGCCGATGAGCGCAGAAGGTCTTCCTTGGCCTTGGCGCGGTTGAACACGGCGTTCTTGTCGAAGTCGGGATAGGCGGCCGGTTCAGGTGGGCATTGGTTTACGGCGTCAGCGTCAAGCGCGGTTTCAGGTTTTGGCGGTTCGGCGTCGAGATGCTTGAGATTGAGTGTCGCCAGCAGTTTGCCAGACGACGCGAGGTACTTGACCTGAGTCGTGGCGACATCCAGTTCGCCGTTCACGTAGTTTCGGCTTGCGGTGTAGTACTCGTTTTCGGTATCGAGCACGTCGAGCAGCGTGCGCTGGCCGATGTCGAACTGCTTGCGCAGGGCTTCGCGCGCCTTGTCGGTGCTCAACTGGTGCTGGTCGAGGAAGGGCAGTTGTTCGATCAGGCGCAGATGATCGTTAAAGGCCGTCGAAAGGTTCTGGCGCAGGTCGCGGCAGACGCGCTCGCGGATCTCCTTGGCCGACTGCGCCTCGGCGGACGCCTTTTCGACGCGGGACTTGTCCTGCAGGCCGCGGAACAGGTTCCAGCTTACTGTCATGCCGGCGGAACTGGTGTTGGTCTGACCGATTACCCCGCTGTCGTTCTTGATGCGCGAGGATTCGGCATAGAGGTCGACACGCGGCGCGTAGGCGCCACGCTGCACGTCGACGTTGCGTTGGGCGGAAAGAATGTTTTCCACCGCTGCCTTGAGTTGCGGGGAATTGCTGAAGCCGTTTTCGATGGCTTCCTTGCGCGTCTTCGGCAGCATCTTCGCCAACAGCGCCGGCGGCGGAGCGATTTCGCCCTTGGGCGGTTCGCCGATGATGCGCTGGTAACGGGCGTTGACATCATGCAGGTTGGACGCCTCGGTCAGCAGGTTCGATTCGGCCAGGGCAAGGCGCGCGGCCGCAATTTCAAGGTCGACGCCGCGGCCGACCCCGGACTTGGCGCGGGAGTTGATCTTGTCGTAGATCAGTCGATGCGTCGCATAGTTCTCCTCCGCCATCGCGAGCAGTTTGCGGAAGCGATAGACATCGATGTAGGCTCTGGCGGCCTCGGCCGCGGCGGTTTCCGAAATGTCGAGCAGTTCGTAATAGCGCACCAACTGTGCATGCTCGAGGCGGGCGACATCGTTCTGGGTGGCAAAACCTTCGAACACGTTCTGGCGCAGGGAGAGCCTCTGGTTTTTGGTCGAGTAGGTGTCCGCCGGATTGATTGTCGGCGAGGACTGGCGTTCCTCGCCTACACCAAACAGGTAATCGAGCGTCGGCAGGTAGCGTCCCCAGGAAACGTCGCGCTCCGATCCGGCGGCCTTGAACTGCTGAAACTTCGCCAGGACATCGGGGTTGGTGAGCACGGCTTTGCTGACCGATTCTTCAAGTTTGACGGCTTGCGCTGAACCGATCGCGGTGGCGACCATGACGGCAACAATTGACTTTTTCAGCACAAAATTTGGTTTCATGTTTATCCTCACCCTTCGACAGATCAGATGCCATTAATTCGAAGCTTAAAGTAAGACGACGTGCGCAAGCAAGTAACTAATTCACGGCATAGCTGTCTGAACATACCTTCAGCACATACCTTCAGAACATACCATAAGTAAACTCGATTATTGAATGATTTAATTGAAGTATTGTCGATCCACTGTGGCAAAAAGATGACAAGTTCGATGGCGAAGGGACTAGGGTTATTGCGTGACTTCACTGCGGCATCGATTGTCGTCGTGGCATGTGCCCTGGCATGGGCACCTCCTTCGCGCGCCGAGCTATTTAAGCTTGACACCGTGCTGCAATCCTGCCAAGGGCGCTATGGCCCGCCATCGGGTCCGGCGTTACGCGACTGGCATAATGCCCTGACTGTCTTTCAAGGCGGCGCAGAACAGAACAAGCTGAAGGAAATCAATGAGTTCTTCAACCGCAGATTGCGTTTTGAAGATGACCAGAAGATCTGGGGGCAGAACGACTATTGGGCAACCCCTGTCGAAGCCTTGGTCAAGGGCCTGGCCGATTGTGAGGATTACGCCATTGCCAAGTACTTTTCCCTGAAATATCTGGGGGTATCGGTGACCAAGATGCGCATCACTTACGTCAAGGCAAAGATCGGCGGTCCCGCGAGCACCCTCACCCAGGCGCACATGGTGCTCACCTATTACCCGACGCCGGACGCTGAACCCCTGATTCTGGACAACCTGATTGGCGAAATCCGGCCCGCTGCGCGGCGACCGGATCTGACGCCGATCTTCAGTTTCAACACCGACGGCGTCTGGGCCGCGGGCAGCACCGAACCCCAGCAGGGCGGCAGCCGCCTGTCGCGCTGGAACGACCTGCTGGAAAAAGTCAAAGCGGAAGGCTTCGAACAATGAGGGGAACGCCATGTCTCTGATGCGACAACTCTGGTTGCTGGTCGTGGTCTCGACCGTTCTGGCGTTTGCCGGCAGTCTTTTCATCAGCATCTGGTCGGCCAAGGACTACCTGACCCAGCAACTGCAACGCAAGAACAGCGACAACGCCAACGCTTTGGCCTTGTCCATGACCCAGCAGCAGGAAAAGGACCGGGTGACGATCGATCTGCAGGTCGCGGCATTATTCGACACCGGTTACTATCAGAAGGTGTCCGTGGTTGACCCGCTGGGCAAGACGATCTCGGAGCGCATCCAGAACACGTCCGATGCCAACGTCCCGAAATGGTTCATCGAGGCTTTTCCCATCAAGTCCGTACCCGGCGTTGCCCAGGTCAACGACGGCTGGAAGCAATTCGGCGTGGTCACCGTGGTCAGCCATAACCAATTCGCCTATACGGCATTGTGGGAACAGGCGGGCAAGTTTCTCGCCTGGTTTTTCGCCGGCGGTGTGGTGGTGGGCGGTTTCGGCATGGCCATCCTGCGCGCGATCGGTCGTGCGCTGGGCGAGGTAGTGCGGCAAGCCGCCGCCATCAAGGAACGCCGCTTCATCACCGTGCCGGAACCGGGCCCGGCCGAACTCAAGACCGTCACCCATGCCATGAACGAGATGGTGGAACGGGTGAAGGCGATGTTCGCGGAGGAGGCCATGCGCCTGGATTCGATGCGCAACAAGGTCAATCGCGATGCCGCAACCGGGCTCTCTGCCCGCGACTACTTCATGTCGCATCTGAGTGAAATCATCGGCGGCGAGCAGTTCGGCTCGGTCGGCAGCCTGGTCATGGTGCGCCTGGCAGACATCAACCAGTTGAACGCCACGTTCGGTCGCAAGCGCACCGACGAATTGCTGAAAGGCCTCGGCACGGTGTTATATGACAGCGGCACCGGTCGCTTCGGCCAGCGCGCCGGACGTCTCAAGGGAGGCGAGTTTGCCGTGGTCTGCCCGACCATCGAGGATCCCGCCAACGCGGCGATGGACATCCACGAGCGTTTGAGTCGCGACTGGCTGCCGCAGTGGATTGGCGAGTTCCCCGACCTGTTCCATGTCGCCGCGGTGCGCTACCACCGCGACCAGGCCATCGGCGACCTGATGAACCGCGCCGATGCTGCCCTCGCACAGGCGGGCGCCTTGGGTCCGAACACCTGGTACGCGGCCGACGAGGGCAAGACTAAACTTGCCGTCCCCGCCGACCAATGGCGTCAGCTCTTGACGGAGGCCGTGGCAGCCAGCCAGTTCAGCCTCGCCTATTATCCGGTGGTGCATGGCGGTGACGGCACGACATTGCATCAGGAGGGCGTGATCCGCCTGAAGGCGGGTGAGCCGCAGGCGCTGCTGTCAGGCGGCGACTTCATGCCGATGGCAGCCAAGCTCAATCTTACGGCGCCGATTGACCTCGGCGTGGTCCGTCTGGCGATCAAGCGCCTGGGGGAGGTGAGCGGCAGCATCGCAGTCAATCTTTCCGCAGAAACCATCGGCGATTTTGCTTTCCGCAATCAGCTTACGAAGTTGCTGAAGGGTTACCCGGAAATCTGCCGCCGGCTGCTGTTCGAGGTTCCGGAATATGGCGTGTTTCGCCAGTTCGAGGCGTTCCGCGACCTCGCGCAGACGCTCAAGGCGCTGGGCTGTCGGGTCGGCATCGAGTACTTCGGCCAGCGCTTCGCCGAAAGCGACAAGCTGGCCAGCCTGGGACTGGACTACATCAAGGTGCACCCGAGCTACGTGCACGGAATTGCGAGCAACCCGGGCAACCAGGAATTCCTCAAGGGTCTGTGTCGCATGGCGCACGGCCTGGGCATCGAGGTCATCGCGCTTGGTGTCGAGTCGAAGGAAGACCTGCCCCTCATCGCCGAAATCGGTTTCGACGGGGCGACCGGCCCGGCGATTCAATAAGCGTTTGTCTTGCACGAGTTCGCATCTCCTGCCTTCCTGGCCGTCGGCAATCCCAGCGCCTGGCGCCTCCGCCACTTGCTGTTCGCTTGCGTCGCCCTGCTGGCCGCAGCGAATGTGCGCGCCCAAACCCCTGAACTCGAAGCGCCCCACGCGGTCGCGGCGCTGGAGCAGGGGCAGGCTGCCGAAATGGGTCTCGGCATTCAGCGCAATACACGCCTGGCGATCAGGCTGTACTGCGATGCCGCGATCACGGGCAGTGCCGAGGGCTTCTTTCGCATCGGGCGGATTTTGGCCCGCGGGCCGCTCCATCTGCGCAATCCGGCGCTGGCCAATGCTTACCTCGCGCAGGCGGCGCAACTGGGCCACCATGTCGCGATCGACTATTTTGACGAAAGCGTACCTTTTGCGCCGCTGGAGGGAGATTGCAGCAAGCTGGATCTCGGCCCACTTACCGAGCCCTTCGACCTCGACGGTTATCTTTCCGCCCTGTCGCCGGCCAGGCGCCGAATCGCTGACCTGATCCGGCGCCACGCCGCCAGCTACGGGAGCGAAGTGCGCGTCGCCCTGGCCATCGCCCTGGCCGAATCGAACCTTAACGCCGAGGCCGTCTCGCCGAAAAATGCGCAGGGTGTCATGCAGTTGATTCCGCGCACGCAGGTACGCTTCGGCGTCACCCGGCCTTTCGACCCGGAGTCCAACATCAAGGGAGGTCTGGCTTATCTTAAATGGCTCAAGGCGCGCTTCGATGGCGATTGGGAACTGATTGCCGCTGCCTACAATGCGGGAGAAGGAGCGGTGGAAAAATACGGCGGGATTCCACCTTATCGCGAGACCGAAATCTACGTGAAGCGGGTGCTTTTTTTTGCCGGTATTGAAGGGTCGGGAAGCATCTGATTGCGGCAGGGCAGCATTGCCCGGGGAATCCATGTCTGCGGCCGTGTGGCGCCTTGCTTGCGCGACCCGTTAGCGCGGGGAGGTCGAGTCCGGCCAGCGGTCATGCCTGAATTCGGAGCGCTTCATCCGGATTCAGGCCCTTCCGCCCGAGCCATGGCCAATGCCAAAAGCATCATCGTGATGCAACGCAAAAAGGCATAAAAACCAAGTAATTGACTCGGGATTGGCAGATTCCAGCGGTCGATATTTATTTTCAATTCCGGTCCCGATTCGCTTGACAGGTCCCCATTACAAATAGAAAATGACCATACCTAAAGTATTGTTAATCGATTTCTATCCAAGGAGTGTTGATCATCATGATGAAAAAAATCATTGCGGTCTCTCTGGCCGCGTCTAGCCTTATATTTGCTGCGGGTGCACATGCCGAAGCAGGGGATATCGTGGTTCGCCTGCGCGCCACGAACGTTGATCCGGATGTAAGCAGCAAGCTGGGCCAGAAGACCGACCAGGCCTACGGCGCGGGTACTGCTGCCGCGCTCTACGGAAATGCCAATGCCAACCTGCAAGTTGACGACAATCTGATTCCCGAAGTCGATTTTTCCTATTACTTCACCAAGAACCTGGCCGCGGAACTGATCCTTGCTACGGGTACGCGTCACGACGTGAAAACCTCGGGGACGGGGCCTCTGCTGACTTCAAGGAATCTGGGTAGCGTGGATTTGCTGCCACCGACCCTGACTCTGCAATGGCACTTCATGCCCGACCAGACCTTCGATCCGTATTTGGGCGCCGGTGCTACGTATGTTTACAGCCTGGACAAGAATTTGAAGGCGCAGTCGGTTATCGGCCCACAGAAAATCAAGATTGACAATGACATGTGGGGTGGCGCGCTACAAGCTGGTTTTGACATCAATCTGAAGGATCGCTGGCTGCTCAACTTCGACGTCAAGAAGCTCTGGGTCGGCACGGACGTAAAACTGAACCTGGCGGGTACCGGCTGGAAAAAGATCGACAGTCTCGACATTGATCCCTGGGTAATCAGTATCGGCTTCGGCAAGAAGTTCTAAAGTCGCACGAGATCCAAGGTCTTCGGCTTGATAACGCCGAGAAACCGATACCGGATAGGCAAAAAGGCCCAACTCGCTTTGGGCTTTTTTTCACCAGGCTGAGTGCGTGGGGTCGGAACCGGAATCGATGGCGGCGAGCAGTTCATTCCAGACGTCAAGTCATCCGCGGTGGCGCGCGGCACTGGCTGAAATGGCTGGAGCGGCTAAAGTAGCCGAAGAGGCTGGTCTGCCTCAAACTGACCCGGAGTCGCTCCAGGCGCCATAAAGGGATCAGTGTTCAACTCCTTGTTTAGCGACCGCAGCAAGGTCGCAAACAATTCGTCGGGGCTGAACGGCTTGACCAGAAAGTCGTTCATCCCCGCCTCGAAGCAGCGTGCCCTGTCCTCTACAAAGGCGTTGGCCGTCATGGCAATGATCGGTGTTTCCAGGTAGCCGGGCATTTCGCGTATCTGCCGCGTTGCCTCCAGCCCGTCGACCCTGGGCATCTGCATGTCCATGAGGATGGCCGCGTAACTGTTGTTTCGCAGCAGGGCAATTGCCTCGGCACCATCCTCCGCCGTGTCCACCACAAGATCGGCCGCTTCAAGCTGCATCCGGGCGACTTCCAGGTTTATCGGCTCGTCGTCGACCACCAGAATGCGTTGACTGGAGTAGCGTTGCCGGATCTCGGCTTCGGCATTGACTACTGTTGGCGTCGGGGCTGCAGTTGCCTCGCTACTCTTCTTCAGCGGTACGGTAAACCAGAACGTACTGCCCACGCCTGGCGTACTTTCCGCGCCGACTTCTCCGCCCATCAGGTCGGCCAGACGGCGGTTGATCGCCAAGCCGAGCCCGGTGCCGCCGTACTTGCGGTTCATCGAGTTGTCTGCCTGCTCAAAGGCTTTGAAGAGCCTGGGCAGGGTTTCGTGCGGGATGCCGATGCCGGTATCCTCGACTTCGAAGCGCACCCGCACCGATCCGGCCGTCTCTTCCTGCTTGAGAGTGCGTAGCGTGACGGTGCCCTGGTCGGTGAACTTGACGGCATTGGTGGCGTAATTGAGCACGGCCTGTTGCAGGCGCGTGGGGTCGCCCACCAGATTGGGCAAGTGCGCCGCTTCGATTCGAAGGTCAATGCCTTTTGTCCTGGCGCGTTCAGACAGGATGGAAACGACATTGGCCATCAGGCTGCTGACGACAACTGGGGCCTCCGTCAGCGTGAACTTGCCGGCCTCGATCTTGGAGAGGTCGAGGATGTCGTTGATGACCGATAGCAGGTGATGGGCGGAAGCGTCGATGGTATCGAGACGTTTTGCCTGCCCGGGCGATACACCTTCCCGGCGCAGGACGTGTGCCATGCCGATGATGCCATTCATCGGGGTGCGGATCTCGTGGCTCATGTTGGCAAGGAAGGCGCTCTTGGCGACGTTTGCGGCGTCGGCTTCCATCTTGGCCTGAACGAGCAGTTGGTTTGCAGTTTTCAGCTCGGCGGTACGCGTGAGCACGCGCGCTTCGAGATCGATGTTCAGCCGCCTGACTTCGGCTTCGGCTTCCTTACGCGCGGTGACGTCCAGATTGGTGCCGGTCATGCGCAGCGCCCGACCTCTGTCGTCCCGCTCGACGACCTTGCCTCGGGTAAGAATCCAGATCCAGTGGCCGTCCTTGTGGCGAAATCGATACTCTGCTTCTAGAATCGGAGTTTCGCCCCTCAGTTGTGCATAGAAGTCGGAAAGAAACCGGGGGGCATCATCGGCATGAAGCAGGGACACGAAATTCGCGGCGTTCACCGCCAGTTCTCCCGGCGCAAGGCCAACCATGGCCAGCAGGCGCGGGTTATAAGTGAACTGGCCGCTAGGCACATCGAAGTCCCACAAGCCGAGATCCGCTCCGGCCAGCGCCAGCTCCATGCGCTGCTCGCTTTCGGCCATGGCCTTTTCCAGCTGCCTGCTCTCGCTAATGTCCTCCACGATCGACCAGATGTAGCGTTGGCCCTTGCGATCGGTCACGATCATGCCATTGAGCCTTAGCGGCACCAGACTGCCGTCCTTGCGCCGATACTCCTTTTCGTAGGGACCGTAATGGCCGCTGCGCTCCAGCGATTCCAGTTGTTGTGCCTCCTGCTCAGCGTACTTCTTCGGCGTCAGGGTCCAGTAGTCGAGCGCTTTCAATTCCTCGGCGGGATAGCCACAAATGCGCCGGAACGCATCATTGAACTCGACGTAACGTCCTGCCATGTCAGTCAGTGCGATCCCGAGGGGGGAAAGTTCGTAGAGGCCGCGCAGCTTTTCTTCGTTCTCGCGGAGCTTTTCGTCGTCCCGTCTGCGATCGGTGACGTCATGCGACACCACGACCACCCGCGCCACCCGGCCTTCGCTATCCCGGATGACACCACCACGGGACTCCATTTCGCGTATGCTGCCGTCGGCTCGCTGAAAGCGGTATTCAATCTGCTGTCCAACACCCGTGAGCACAGTCTCCCTGAAAATGCGCTGAACCCGCTCTCTGTCCTCGGGATGAATTTCGGCGAAGGAATCCGTGCCGCGCAAGTCTGTCGCCGCACCAATAAACTGCTGGTACGACGGGCTGTAGTAGATTCGCGTTCCCTCCAGGTCAAGAACCGCGATGAAGTCGCCAACATTCTCGGCGATCAGGCGAAAAAAATCCTCCTGCTCGCGCAGAGCCAGATTGCTGCTGGCGAGTTCCCGCTGCGTCAAGGCGGCGGTCTCAAGTGCCTCGAAAAAGATCGTCGAATAGCGGATGGTCAACCAGCAAACCAGAACGACCAAAAGAAGAAGGATCACGGCAAAAAACACCGGCCCTCCCAAGGTTGCAGGAGTGGGTCCCGGCAATACGCCGCTCATCTGCGAAATCAGCAGACCGCTGATGCTGATGACGTAAAGAGAGGTTACAGCGACAGCCGCCACGCTGCCCCAGGCAAATCCGAGCAGCATGATGATGACAGGCCACAGTGCCATGCCGATCGAATGGACGCCGAGACCGATACCTATGGCGGACGCCATAGGTACCGCATACATGATCAGGGAGAACGCCGTGACAGCCTGGATCAGCCGCCCACGCGCCAGCAAGGCGAGGCCGATCGCGGCAACTACCGGTATCAAAGTTGCAAGGCCTAACCGGAACCAACCGAAAGGCCGGTCGGTTCCAAACGGAAAATTCGAAAGAAGAGCGAAGAGCAAACCGCCGCAAGAGCCACCCAGCACTATCCACAGCGTTACGCGAACTACCTGGAAGGCTATTTGTCGGCGCTGATCAGATAGGTTCATGGCGGTCAATGCTGAAGTCTAGCGACGTTTTGACGTCAGTTTAGCTGCTTCGTGAATACCTCGTGCGGAGTTTTGAGGGCGAGGTATTGGCGGCAGCGATGCTTGCGTTGACCGGCCCGCCGCGTCGGTTCCGAGCTGGTGCCGAATGTTGGAAATCAGCGGCGTCGAGCGCTCAATGAATTTCGCGGGTTTCGAGGAAGATGACTTCCGGGTGGCGTTCCTGCGTCATGGCCAGATTGACCCGGTTCGGCGCGAGATAGACGTAATCGCCGGCGCCGTCCAGTGCCACGTTGACGCCCGACTTGTCGGCGAGCGCCCGAATCGCCAGATCGTTGCCGCGCAGCCAGCGCGCTGTGCTGACGGGGTAGGGCTCGAACATGACGTCGACGCCGTACTCGAATTCGAGGCGGTGGGCGACCACGTCGAACTGCAGCGTGCCGACCGCGCCGAGGATCAGGTCGTTGCTGTGGATCGGCTTGAACAACTGCGTCGCGCCTTCCTCGGCCAACTGCTGCAAGCCCTTCTGCAGCTGCTTCATCTTCAGCGGATTCCTGATCTGGGCACGGCGGAAGTGTTCCGGCGCGAAGCACGGGATGCCGGTGAACTTGAGATCCTCGCCTTCGCTGAAGGCGTCGCCCAGCAGCACCGTTCCGTGATTCGGGATGCCGAGGATGTCGCCCGGCCAGGCTTCATCGGTGGTATTGCGGTCCTGCGCCATGAAGGTAATGGCGTTGTTTACGGCCAGCGTCTTGCCGGTCGAGCGCTGCCTGAGCTTGATGCCGCGCTCGAACTTGCCCGAGCAGACGCGGACGAAGGCGATGCGGTCACGGTGCTTGGGATCCATGTTGGCCTGGATCTTGAACACGAAACCGGAGAACTTCGGCTCGCCCGGTTGCACCACCCGTGTTTCGGTCGCGCGCGGCTGCGGCGGCGGCGACAGGTCGACCACCGCGTCGAGCAGCGACTGCACGCCGAAGTTGTTGATCGCCGATCCGAAGAACACCGGCGTCTGCTTGCCGGCCAGATAGGCTGCGCGGTCGAAGCTGTGCGAGGCGCCGCGCACCAGCTCGACCTCCATGCGCAGTTCCTCGGCCTGGTCGGGGATCAGCTCGTCGAGGCGCGGGTTGTGCAGGCCCTTGATGACTTCCGCGGTGCCCTTGTCCGCCTGGGGATCGAAGAAGCTGATGCTGTCGTCGTAGAGATGGTACACGCCGCGAAAGCGCTTGCCCATGCTGATCGGCCAGGTCATCGGCGCGCACTGGATTTCCAGCACGGATTCGATTTCGTCGAGCAGTTCGATCGGCGGCCGGCCTTCGCGGTCGAGCTTGTTGATGAAGGTCAGGATCGGCGTGTCGCGCAGGCGGCAGACGTTGAGCAGCTTGATGGTCTGCGCCTCGACGCCGTTCACCGAATCGATCACCATCACCGCAGAGTCCACGGCGGTCAGTGTGCGATACGTGTCCTCGGAAAAGTCCTCATGGCCCGGGGTGTCGAGCAGGTTGATCATGCATTCGCGGTAGGGAAACTGCATGACCGAGCTGGTGACCGAGATGCCGCGCTGCTTTTCCAGTTCCATCCAGTCGGATGTAGCGTGGCGGCTGGCCTTCCTCGCACGGACCTCGCCGGCCACCTGGATCGCGCCGCCGAACCAGAGCAGCTTTTCGGTGAGCGTGGGCTTGCCCGCGTCCGGGTGGGAAATGATGGCGAAGGTACGACGGCGGGCGGTTTCGAGGTCGAGCTGGGACACGGCGGCAGGGATGTCGTTACGA
>VEPA01000194.1 GCA_012026675.1 Betaproteobacteria bacterium
AGGTGCATGACCAGTACCAGCGGCACATCGGCCACCCGCCAGCCTTTCCATCGCGCGCCGCGCCAGCCGTGCAAGACCGCGCAGGACAGCGCCGCGGCGCCGGTCCATGCGCGGGCTTGCACGGCTGGCGCTGCGCGCGATGGAAAGGCTGGCGGGTGGCCGATGTGCCGCTGGTACTGGTCATGCACCTGGGTTTCGCCTGGCTGGTGCTGGCCTTCGCCCTCAAGGCCGCCGCCGAACTGACCGGCATCGTGCCCGAAGGCGCATGGCTGCACGCCTTCACCGTCGGCAGCCTCGGCCTGATGATGCTCGGACTAATGCCGCGCGTCTGCCTGCGCCACACCGGCCGCCCGCTCGAAGTGCCGGATGCCATGCGCGTCGCCTGGGTCCTGATCTTCGTCGCCGCCCTGCTGCGGCTGGCGGCCACCGTGCATGACCTGGGCAGCGCAGTGATAGCGCTCTCTGCCGGATTTTGGGCGGCCGCGTTCGCCGTCTACTTCATGGTGTTCTGGAAAGTGCTGGTGACGCCGAGCCTGCCACGCGGTCCGCAGTCCGGCGGCTGAATTCGATTCACGGTGCCGTTCCGCCGGCGCCGACTTTCACCGCAGGCGCGAAAACCGAAGGCGGCGGCAATCAAAGACTCCTGCTGATCAGCTCTTTCATGATTTCATTGGTGCCGCCGTAAATGCGCTGCACGCGCGCATCGGCCCAGGCGCGGGTGATCGGGTATTCCCACATGTAGCCGTAACCGCCGTGGAGTTGCACGCACTCGTCCATGACCTTGAACTGCAGGTCGGTGCACCAGTACTTGGCCATCGAGGCCGTCGCCGGGTCGAGCCTGTTTTCCAGCAGCAGTTCGATGCAGCGATCGACGAAGACGCGGCCGATCTGGATCTCGGTCTTCAGCTCGGCGAGCTTGAAGCGGGTGTTCTGGAACTTGGCGATCTCCTGGCCGAAGGCCTTGCGCTCGTTGGTGTAGGTGATGGTCCAGTCCAGCGCCGCTTCGGCCGAGGCCATGGAGATGACTGCAATCTGCAAGCGTTCCCAGGGCAGTTCCTGCATCAGGTAAATAAAGCCGCTGTTCTCTTCGCCGAGCAGGTTTTCGGCGGGCACCTTGACGTTGTCGAAGAACAGCTCGCAGGTGTCCTGCGCCTTCATGCCGGCCTTGTGCAGCGGTTTGGCCTTGGTGAAGCCGGGCATCGAGGTATCGACCACAAAGAGGCTGGTGCCCTTTGCTCCCTTGGCCGGATCCGTCTTGGCGACGACGATGACCAGGTCGCAGAGATAGCCGATGGTGATGAAGATCTTCGAGCCGATCACCACATAGTGATCCCCGTCACGCACCGCGCTGGTACGCACCCCCTGCAGGTCGGAGCCCGCGGCCGGCTCGGTCATGGCAATCGCGCCGATCATTTCGCCGCTGGCCATCTTCGGCAGGTATTTTTGCTTCAGCGTTTCGCTGCCGTAATGCAGCAGGTAAGGCGCGACGATCTCCGAATGCAGCCCCCAGCCCAGTCCCGTGGCGTTGATGCGCGCACATTCTTCCATGACGATCATGGAGAAGCGCTTGTCCACCCCGACACCCCCGTATTCCTCGGGCATGGAGGCGCAGAGGAAGCCGGCGGCGCCGGCCTTGGTCCAGACATCCCGATCGACGTGGGTCTGCTCCTCCCAGCGCGCGTGGTGGGGGGCGACCTCCTGCTCCATGAAGCGGCGCACGGTATCGCGAAATGCTTCGTGGTCCTCGTCAAACAGGGTGCGTGGAATCGACAGCATGGCGGACTCTCCGGTTGCGGCGGCAGGGTCGCCATGCTACCAAGCAAGCGCTTGCTTGACAAGGCGACGGGGCAAGGGCAAAAATGCCCGACTCGCGACACAGGACAGGCCAAGATGCCGACACCGCCCCCGCTCAGTGCCACGCATGAGGTCCTCAACCAGGCCCATCCGCTGCAGAACTACAACGCCTACACGCGCAACCTGCCGCTGCAGGAAGCCGTGGCCCGGCAAGGCGCCGGCTGGGCGCATGACTGGCTGATCGAGCGCGGCGCCGAGGTCGGCAGCGCGGAATGGATCGAGCATGGCCGCCTGGCCAACGTCAATCCGCCGCAGCCGCGGATATTCGACCGCTACGGCAATCGCCGCGACGAGGTCGAGTTCCATCCTTCCTGGCACGAGTGCCTGGGCTGGCTCAAGCGCCACGGCTGCGATACCGGGCCGTGGGCCGACCCGAAGCCCGGCGCCCACGTCGCCCGTGCCGCCGCCTATGTCATGTTCGCCGAGATCGAGGACGGCTCGCTGTGCCCGACCACCATGACCTATGGCGCCGTGCCGGTGCTGCGCCACACGCCGGAAATCGCCCGCGAATGGATGCCGAAACTGCTTTCGCGCGAGTACGACAGGCGCTTCATTCCCTCGGCGCAAAAGAAGGGCGTGCTGATCGGCATGGGCCTCACCGAGAAGCAGGGCGGCTCCGACGTGCGCGCAAATACGACGAGAGCCGAACACATGGACGATGGAAGCTGGCGCCTGACCGGACACAAGTGGTTCCTCTCGGCGCCGATGTGCGATGCCTTTCTCGTCACGGCGCAGTCGCCCAGGGGCCTGTCCTGCTTCTTCGTGCCACGCTGGACGCCCGATGGAAGGCTCAATGAAATCCGCATCCAGCGCTTCAAGGACAAGCTGGGCGACCGGTCGAATGCCGGCACCGAGGCCGAATTCTGGGGCGCGCAGGGCTGGCTGGTCGGCGAGGAAGGGCGCGGGATTCCGACCGTGCTGGAAATGGGTGTCTACACCCGGCTCGACTGCGCCCTGGGCAGCGCCGGCATCATGCGCGGCGCGCTGTCGCAGGCCATGCACCACGCCTCCTTGCGTGCCGCCTTCGGCAAGTTGCTGAAGGACCAGCCGCTGATGCGCAACGTACTGGCCGACATGGCGCTTGAAGTCGAGGCCGCCACGGCGCTGTCCATGCGCCTGGCGCGCGCCTTCGACGCGCAACGGGACGAAGCCGAAAGCCTGCTGCGCCGGATACTCACGCCGGTGGCGAAGTTCTGGATCTGCAAGCGCTGCCCGACCCTGGTCGCGGAGGCCATGGAAGTGCATGGTGGCAACGGCTATGTCGACGAAGGCCCGATGCCGCGCCTGTTCCGCCAGAGCCCCTTGAACTCCATCTGGGAGGGTTCGGGCAACGTCATGTGCCTCGACACCCTGCGTGCCATGGCGCGACATCCGCGCAGCGTCGAGGTTCTGGCGGCCGAGATTGCACCGGCGCTTGGCAGGAACCGCAGCTTCGACAGCTTTGCCGCGCGGCTGCAGGACGGCCTCGCCGATCCGCAGGAGATCGAAACCCGCTCGCGCGAACTGACCCAGGGCATCGCCCTGGCAGTGCAGGGTGCATTGTTGCTGCGCCTTGCGCCGGCCGCGGTGAGCGAGGCCTTCTGCGCCTCGCGCCTGACGCCCAGTCACCGGGGCGCGGCCTTCGGCACCCTGCCGGCGGCTACTGATTTTGCGGCAATACTCGAACGCGCCTGGCCCGCGGCATGAGCATGCAGAAAGCCCCCGGGCCGGTCGCTGTCGAAGAACCCAATCGGCGCACCGAGATCGTGCGCGCCGCGGGCCGGCTGTTCCACGCGAAGGGCTATTCAGCCACCACCATCCGCGACATCGCCGGCGCAGTAGCCATGCGTTCGGGTTCGCCCTTCTACCATTTCAAGACCAAGCACGACATGTTGCGCGCCGTGGTGCTGGAGGGCATGGGCGCAATCAATGCGGCGGTGGCGCTCGCCGCCAATTCGGGCAAGTCGCCACGCGCCACCTTCGAGGCCATGCTGCGCGCCCACCTCGGCCAGCTGCTCGGCGCGGAAGGCCGCGATTTTGCCGCCACGCTGCTGCATGAAAGCCGCCACCTCGACCACGAGGCACAGGCCGAAGTGGTGGCACTGAAGGATGACTTCGAAGCGATGTGGCAGAAGGCCCTCAGGGATTTGAAGCGTGCCGGGCTGATCGCCGACGACAGTCACCTCGCACGCCTGTTCCTGCTGGGCGCGCTGAACTGGACGGTGCAGTGGTATCGCCCCGATGGATCGAAAAGCATCGCGCAAATTGCGCGGCAACTTGCCAACTTCGTGATCGGAAAACCCCGGCGTCCCTGATCGAAGACAGGAGTTTGCAGGGGTTTGCAAAAAAACCCGGAGGCTCGTCTTACTTCCTATTTGTACTTCTTGAAAACGGCCTTCGCGTCCTGGTGGGCGCGGTCGAGCGTGCAAATCGACGGATCGTCGTCGTGACCGCTGAAAAAATCGTCCGCCTGGGCGCGCATCACCATCCGGATCGCGGTCTCATCGTCCATTCCGTACTTTTCGGTGATGAGCGTGGTGACTTCGTCGAGATGTTCTTCGTAGGTCATTCCGGGTCGTCCTTCATCAGTGTCCGTGCTTGCCGTGCGCTTTCGCCGGCGGCGCCGCGGCTGCGGCCGGTTCCGGATAGCGGATCACCACGATCTGTTCGTCGGGTTCGAGCCAGAACTCGCCGTGCGGCCCCTTGGCATTGCCGGTGATCAGCAGGATCAGGCCGTCCTCGACGCGCACCTCGGTCACGGTTTCCCAGGCGAAGGTGGGATGGGCATTGCTTCCCGTGCCGTTATAGATGTGGTCGTTCACCCGCACCTCCGACGCCGCCACGGTGAGCTTGTTGGTCATGAGCGCTTCTCCTTTTTGCTCCAGCGTAGCGTAACAGAGACGCCATGTCGGCGGCCATTGCGGCCGCTAAAGTCGGCGCCGGCGACACGGCGAATGCAATCATGCCTTCGGCATCGGCCGCGTCCGCAAGTCATCGAGAAAGACATCGCAGTCCTGCTCCACCTTGGCGTCGAGCAGGTGGTCGGCACGCGTCGTGCCGAGGTTGATCGCCATGACCGGCTTGCCCTCGCGGCGGGCGAATTCGACGAAGCGGAATCCCGAATAGACCATCAGCGAGGAACCCACCACCAGAAGCCCGGCCGCCGCCGCAATTGCCGCCGTGGCGGACGTAACCCGCTCTTTCGGCACGCTGTCGCCGAAGAACACCACGTCGGGCTTGAGCATGCCGCCGCAGGCGGGACAGTCCGGCACCCTGAATCCGGCGTATAGCTCCGCGGCCACCCTGGCGGCGCCATCCGGCGCGGCAAGCGCGGAATTGCCGGCAAGACCCGGATTCGCCTCGCCCAGCCAATCCTGCACCATTGCGCGCGGATGCCTGTGACGGCAAGACAGGCAGATCACCGCCGCCAGCCCGCCGTGCAGTTCCAGCAATTTGGCGCTGCCGGCCTTCTGGTGCAGGCCATCGACGTTTTGGGTGATGATCAGGTCGATCCGGCCGGCACGTTCCAGCTGCACCAGGGCACGGTGGCCGCGGCCCGGAGCCGCCCGCGCGACCGTCGGCCAGCCGAGAAAACTGCGCGCCCAATAACGCTGCCGGATGCTTTCAAGGCGCAGGAAGTCCTGATGGCTGACCGGCTGCGCACCCTTCCAGTTGCCCTCCCGGTCGCGATAGTCCGGAATCCCGCTGGAGGTGCTGAGTCCGGCACCGGTGATGACCACGACGGAACCCCGCTCCAGGAGCCGCCAAACCTGATCGCCGGTATCGTCCGTCTCACACTTGGGTTCCGTCACTTCCATCTTCGCTGCGCCGCCTCCAGATCGGAAGCAGCGATTATCTTGCAAAGACACCATCGACTGCGGAGCGCTCCATGAAGAACAATGCCAAAAGCATTATGGCATTCAAACTTGTCACACATTCTGAGCCAAAGGCCGTTGCTCAACCGCCGATTGCCAGAACATGCTCACCGACGACCTGGTAACCGGCAATGGTCTTGCCGAGTTTATTGGCACGCCTGTGGATCAGGATTCAGGCCGGGTATGGGGGCGCTGCTGCGGCTCTTACTGCACTCCTGACCAGTGTCAAATATCTCTTGTAATCAATGCATAAAGGATCATAATGAAACAATGTGTTGAAAGCTGCGCCCAAGTTATTCGGAGAATCGTCAGATGAAGAGTGACGTTGCTGAGCAACCCACAAAGAAATCCAGGGGCAAGCGTATCAAGGCCAGGATGCCGGTACATCTCGAGTCTGGCGGTGAAGGGTTTACCAAGGACATCAGCGTAACCGGGATGTATCTTGTGCAAGACGCGAAGCAAGAGGTCGGCAGTCATGTCAAATATACGATCAGCCTGATGACACCTGCGGGAGAATTCAGACTTTCTTGCGAAGGAGAAATCGTGCGCGTCGACGCCGATGACAACAAGGTTGGCCTGGGAATCAGGGTTGTCCATCAGTTTGGGGCCAACATGATATTCGACCAACTAAAGCTCAAAAAGGATGAGCTTGATAAGCTTTGATGTTCTGCGTCGAGGCAGGCTGCCAGGCCCATTGCGGATGTCGGCTGTCGGCTTGGGGCACGGAACTACCGGATAGCATCGAAATCTGGGGTTTTTGTTTACAGTCTCAAGCAGTCATTCCAACGGCACGGTCTCGCGGCCGCGATCGCTATTGCAGACTTCCCCGCAAGAATCATCCATGGGCATCGACCGAGGCGATGAATTCGCGCAGGTTGTCCGCCACTTCGGACGGCGCCTCTTCCGGCAGGAAGTGACCGCAGTCGAGCGCCCTTCCCCTGACATCGACGGCTTTCTCCCGCCATAGCGCCAGCACGTCGTAATTGCGGCCGACGAAGCCGCGTGCGCCCCACAGCACCAGCAGCGGCGCGCCAATTTGCACGCCGGCATCCGCCTCGTCATGCGCCAGGTCGATGCCGGCGGCGGCGCGGTAGTCGTCACAGCTGGCGCGGATGGCTTCCGGGTCGGAAAAACAGCGGACGTACTCGCTCACGGACTCGCGTGAAAATGCCTGCTCGTTACCCATGCTCCAGCGCGAGAGGCAGCCTTTGAGCCAGGATTCCGGATCGGCGCCGATCATGCGCTCCGGCAAGGGCGGCTTCTGGATCAGGAAGAACCAGTGGAAATAGGCGGTCGCCAGGGCCTGGTTGGTCAGCGCGAAAGTGGTCAGGGTCGGCGCGATATCCATGATGCAGGCGCTGAGGATGCGCTCCGCGTGGTCGAGGCTCAGCCGGTGCAGGACGCGCGCGCCGCGGTCATGGCCGGCGACGTGGAAGCGCTGGTGGCCGAGCGCCGGCATCAGTTCCGCCATGTCGGCCGCCATCGCGCGTTTGGACTGGTTGGCCGCATCCGGAAGCGACGGCGGCTTGCCGGAATCGCCATAGCCGCGCAGGTCGGGGATCACCAGGGAAAAATCGTCGGCAAGCAGCGGCGCCACCCGGTGCCACATCACATGAGTTTCGGGATAGCCGTGCAGCAGCAGCAATACCGGGCGGCCCGGATTAGGCCGTACCCGGACGTGAATCGCGGTGCCGGCGACGGCGATGCGCCGTACAGCGAAAGATGGATCGAACATGCTCATGGCCGCGCTGATTTAACGTGAAACAACATGTTCGGAGCGACTGGTGATAGTCGAGCGCAGCGAGCCGATCAATAGCCTTCCCGCGAGGGGAGGATGGGAGGGGCGGGTTTTCAATTCGCCATTCGCGTGTTTCATCATCAGCGGGTAGCTCTCGCTGCCATGAGCGTCAGGCCAGCGGCTGGAACAGCACATCCAGGTCGCTGGCGGTCAGCAGATGACTGCCGCCCTCGCCGCCGACCCCACCCTGCTTCAGCAACTGATCGGCGAGGCCGCGCTTGCGGCCCTGCAGGGCGAGGATCTTTTCCTCGACCGTACCCTGGGTCATCAGTTTGTAGACGATCACCGGCTTGTCCTGGCCGATGCGATGGGCGCGCGCGGTGGCCTGCTCTTCCACCGCCGGATTCCACCACGGGTCGTAATGGATCACGGTGTCGGCGGC
>VEPA01000171.1 GCA_012026675.1 Betaproteobacteria bacterium
GGTCATACAGCCTCACCTCGGCGGCACAGGCGTGCCGCGCCGAGACCCAGTGGATGTTGCCCTTGACCTTGTAGGTGTCCGAGCCCGGCGTACCGGATTTTGAGTCCGGCATGTACGCGCAATGCACGGCCGTGATCTTGCCGTTTGCATCCTTGTCGCAGCCGATGCACTTGACGACGAAGCCGTAGCGCAGGCGCACGGCGTTGCCGGGGAAGAGGCGGAAGTAACCCTTGGACGGGGCTTCCATGAAGTCCTCGCGCTCGATCCAGAGTTCCCTGGAAAACGCCACCGGGCGCTTGCCCCATTCCGGCTTTTGCGGGTGATTGGGGGCCAGACATTCCTCTTCCTGCCCATCGGGATAGTTGTCGATGACCAGCCTGACCGGGGCGAGCACGGCAATGCGGCGCGGCGCGGTTTCGTTGAGGTGGTCGCGCTGGCACTCCTCCAGCACGCCGATGTCGATCCAGGAATCGGACTTGGTGACACCGTTCATTTCGTTGAAGCGGCGGAAGCCCTCCGGCGTGAAGCCGCGGCGGCGCGCGCCGACCAGGGTCGGCAGACGCGGATCGTCCCAGCCGTCGACATGCTTTTCCTCGACCAGCTGGATCAGCTTGCGTTTCGAAAGCACGACATAGGAAAGATTCAGGCGGGCGAATTCGATCTGCTGCGGCAGCGGGGTATTGACGCAGCCGAGCTCGGCCAGCCGCGCCAGCAGCCAGTCGTAGAAGGGCCGCTGGTCCTCGAATTCCAGGGTGCAGATCGAATGCGTGATGTTTTCCAGCGCGTCCTCGATCGGGTGGGCATAGGTGTACATCGGGTAGATGCACCAGGTGTCGCCGGTGTTGTGGTGCGTGGCGTGACGGATGCGGTAAATGGCCGGGTCGCGCAGGTTGATGTTGCCCGAGCCCATGTCGATCTTCGCCCGCAGCACATGCATGCCGTCGGCGAATTCGCCGGCCTTCATGCGCCGGAACAGGTCGAGGTTTTCTTCAGGACTGCGATTGCGGTAGGGCGAGTTCCTGCCACCTGCGGTCAGCGTACCGCGGCTGGCGCGCATTTCGTCCGCCGTCTGCGAATCGACATAGGCATGGCCGGCTTCGATCAGTTTCTCTGCGAAGTCGTACATCCACTGGAAGTAGTCGGAGGCGAAGTATTGATTTTCCTTCCAGTCGAAGCCCAGCCAGTGCACGGCGGCGATGATGGAATCGACATACTCCTGTTCCTCCTTTTCCGGATTGGTGTCGTCGAAACGCAGATGGCAGGCGCCCGCGTAATCCTGGGCCAGGCCGAAATTCAGGCAGATCGACTTGGCATGGCCGAAGTGCAGGTAGCCGTTGGGTTCCGGCGGGAATCGGGTGCGGATTCTCGCCGTATCCAGTTTTGGCTCCGTGCCGTCGGCGCCGACTTTCTGCTGGGCGGCCGGGCCGGGCTGACCGCTCCAGCGGCGTGCGGCGTACTTGCCGGCCTTGAGGTCGGCGTCGATGATATGGCGGATGAAGTTCGAGGCTTTGGTTTCTGGTTCGGCCATGATCGGCGGCAGTTTGGTGCGAAGCGGCAATTCTACCGTTGCGACGTAAAATGCGCCCCATGAATCGCCCCCCACATTCGTTCCATTCGCTGCCCCGCCAAGGGGGGCTCATCTCTTCCTGGGGCGGCCCGGCGAAGAGATGAATCCGACTGCCCTTCTCGCCATCGGCGCGGGCGCCGTATTGGGCGCCTGGCTGCGCTACGGCCTGGGTCTCTGGCTCAATCCGCTGTTCGTCACGGTGCCGCTGGGCACGCTGGCCGCGAACCTGATCGGCGGCTATCTGGTTGGCGCCGCGGTGATGGTGTTCCACATAAACGCCGAGATGCCGCCCGAACTCAAGCTCTTCTTCATCACCGGCTTCCTCGGCGCGCTGACCACCTTTTCGACGTTTTCGGCCGAAGTGGTGCACCTGATCCAGAACGCGCGTTACGCCTGGGCCGCAGGCGCGGCCGCCTTGCACCTCTTCGGCTCGCTCTTGATGACCGGGCTGGGCATTTTCACGATACACAAGCTGGCGCAATGAAGTTCGATCCCGAGGCGCGGCGGGCGGCGCGGCCCGCGCTCAGCTATGACGAAACGCTGCCGGTCAATCAGCGCCGGGCGGAGATCGGCGAGGCGATTCTCAAGAACCAGGTGGTGGTGGTCTGCGGCGAGACCGGTTCGGGCAAGACCACGCAACTACCCAAGATCTGCCTCGAAATCGGCCGCGGTCTCAACGGCCTGATCGGCCACACCCAGCCGCGACGCATCGCCGCGCGCGCCACGGCGGCGCGCATCAGCGAGGAACTGAAGTCGGAACTCGGCCGCCATGTCGGCTTCAAGATACGCTTTACCGACAAGGTCACGCCGTCCTCCTACATCAAGCTGATGACCGACGGCATCCTGCTCACCGAGACGCAGACCGATCCGCTGCTGCGCCAGTACGACACGATACTGATCGACGAGGCCCACGAGCGCAGCCTCAACATTGATTTTCTGCTCGGCTATCTAAAGTCGGTGTTGGTGAAACGGCGCGACCTGAAGGTCATCGTCACCTCGGCGACGCTCGATGCCGAGCGCTTCAGCAGACACTTTGACGGTGCGCCGGTCATCGAAGTCTCCGGCCGGCTATATCCGATCGAGATGCGCTACCGCCCCTTCGACGAAAAGAAGGACACGGATTTGAACGACGCCATCGTCGATGCCGTCGACGAAGCACATCGCACCGGGCCGGGCGATGTGCTGGTGTTCCTGCCCGGCGAGCGCGAGATCCGCGAGGCGGCCGAGGCGCTGCGCAAGCACCACCCCCCGGGGCTGGAAGTGCTGCCCCTGTTTGCACGGCAGACGGCGGTGGAGCAGGGCCGTGTCTTCGCCTCGCACCAGGGACAGCGCGTGGTGCTGGCGACCAATGTCGCCGAAACCTCGCTGACCGTGCCCGGCATCCGCTACGTGATCGATTCTGGCTTGGCGCGTGTCAAGCGCTACAGCCATCGCAACAAGGTTGAGCAACTGCTGGTCGAACCGATCTCGCGCGCGGCGGCGAGCCAGCGCGCCGGACGTTGCGGTCGTGTTTCGGCCGGAGTCTGCTTTCGGCTCTACGACGTCGACGATTACGACCAGCGCCCGGCCTATACCGAGCCGGAGATCCTGCGCTCCAGCCTGGCCGGCGTGATCCTGCGCATGAAATCCCTGCATCTGGGCGCCGTCGAGGATTTCCCCTTCCTCGAAGCGCCGGCGCCGCGCATGATTGCCGACGGTTACCAGTTGTTGGCCGAGTTGGGCGCGATCGATGAGACCACGAAGGAACTCACACAGGTCGGCTTCGAACTCGCCAAGCTTCCTCTAGACCCCAAGATCGGCCGCATGATTCTCGCTGCGCGTGAGCACAACTGCCTGCGCGAGGTGCTGATCATCGCCGCCGCTCTGGGCACCCAGGACCCCCGCGACCGCCCGCAGGAGCATGCGGCAACGGCCGACCAGGCCCACGCCAAGTGGAAGGACGAGAAGTCGGAATTCCTTTCCTACCTGAAGCTCTGGGCCGCCGGCGACGAAATCTGGAAGCATGAAGCCTCGAACAAGCAGCGCCAGTGGTGCCGGCAGAACTTCATCAACTGGCTGCGCCTGCGCGAGTGGCGCGACGTCCATGCGCAGTTGATGACCTTGTGCCACGAGCACGGCTGGAAGGAAAACCAGATTCCTGCCAGCTATGAGGCGATCCACAAGGCCCTGCTGACCGGCCTGCTCGGCCATATCGGCCTGATCAGCGAGGAAGACAAGAATTACCTTGGCGCGCGCGGCATCCGCTTCCATATCCATCCGGGTTCCAGCCTGCTGAAAAAGGCCGGGCGCTGGATTGTCGCCGCCGAGATCGTCGAAACCTCGCGCCTCTTTGCGCGCTGCGTGGCGAAGATCGAGCCGGATTGGCTGGAGCAGGTCGGTGCCCACCTGATCCGCAGGCACGTGTATGAGCCGCACTGGGAGAAGGGTCCGGGGCAGGTCGTGGCCTGGGAGCGCGGCACGCTGCACGGCCTGATGACCCATGCCAAGCGGCGGCTGCACTACGGGCCGACGGACCCCAAGCTGGCGCGCGAAATCCTGATCCGCGAGGCGTTGGTCGGAGGGCAGGTTGGCGAGGACTGGGTACGCAAGTGGCGCTTCTACCAGCACAACGCCAAATTGATGAAGGAGATCGAGGCGCTGGAGCACAAGGCGCGCCGTCCTGACGTGCTGGTCGATGACGAACTGATTTACGCATTCTATGACGCCAGGATTCCCGAGGGCATCATCACGCTGGCGGCCTTCGATCACTGGCGGCGGGAGGCGGAGGCGTCCGACCCGAAACTGCTTTGCCTGGAAAAAGAACAGCTGATGCGCCACGAGGCGGCGGGCATCACCACCGACACCTTCCCGCCCGAACTCACGCATCGCGGCCGCAGCTTCAAGTTGAGCTACCACCATGATCCCGGCGCGGCCGATGACGGCGTCACGCTGACGCTGCCATTGACCGCGCTCAACCAGTTGCCGGCCAATCGCTGCGAATGGCTGGTGCCGGGCCTGCTCAAGGAAAAGGTCATGGCGCTGCTCAAAACCCTGCAGCAGAAGTACCGCCATCGCCTGCAGCCGCTCGACGAGTTCGCCAGTGATTTCTGCGCGGCAGAACATGATCTGGACGAGCCGCTGGTGCGCGGTCTGACGCGCGCCGCCGAGGAGCATCTGGCCATGAAGCTGCCATTGGATGTCTTCCGCAGCGGCGAATTGCGGCCGCACCTGTTCATGAATTTCCGTCTTGTCGACGAGCATGGCGGCACGCTGGCGATTTCGCGCAATCTCGCCGCGCTGCGCGCCGAGTATCGCGATCGTGTCGAGCAGGTTTATGCGGCGGCGGAAGTCAGACACGAGGCCGCTGCCGGCGATTTGTCCGGCCTCACGGCATGGACCTTCGGCGCGCTGCCCGATCTGATGGAAGTGAAAGTCGGCGCCGGCACCACGGTCGGCTTCCCGGCGCTGGTGGACATGGGCGAGAGCGTGCGCCTCACCGCCTTCGATACCGAGGACAAGGCGCGCGCAGAACATCGCCGCGGCATGGCGCGGCTGTTCGCGCTGCAACTGGCGGCCCAGGTCAAGGCCATCGAGAAGCTGCCGGGCCTGCGCGAACTGGCCTTGCAGTTCATCTCGCTGGGCACCGAGAAGGAACTCAGGGAACAATTGATCGCCGTGACGCTGGAACGCTGCTGCCTGATGGATCCGCTGCCGGCGGAAGAGTCGGCGTTCGCGGCACGGCGAGATGCGGCGCGCAGCCGCATCCTGCTCGTGGCGCAGGAGATCCTGCGCCTCGTCGGCAGCATCCTGGCCGAGCACGTCGCGCTGACGAAGAAGCTGGCCTCGCTACAGAAAGCCTTTCCGCAGGCCTGTGTCGACATTGCTGCGCAATTGGCTGAGTTGATGCCGAAGCGCTTCATCGCCACCACGCCCTTCGAGCGCCTGCAGCACTATCCGCGCTATCTCAAGGCGATCAGCCTGCGCCTGGAAAAGGCGCGCTGCGATCCGGCGCGCGATTCGCGCCTGATGGCGGATTGGCAGGTGCTGGGCAGGCCCTGGGAACGGGAACGCAATGCCATGCTCAAATCGGGGCAGCAGGGTGACGCCTTCCTCGACGAATTTCGCTGGCTGCTCGAAGAATTGCGCGTCGCGCTGTTCGCACAGGAACTCAAGACCTCCTCACCGGTCTCGGTAAAGCGCTTGCAGAAGATGTGGGACAGCCGGCAACATAAATGAGGAGTATTGGCGATGAAGGATAGCGATGCTTGAAATAGTTGCCGCTTTCAACAAATCCTTGCGCGATCTGACGCGGGCCGAGATCTTGTGGCATTCACTGTGGCCGCCGCTGGCGGCGCTGCTGTTGTGGCTCGTCGTTGGCGTCGCGGTCTGGAACCATGGCGTGGCGCTGATGGAGCGCGTGCTGCCGCAACTGCCGTGGTCGGGCTGGGAATGGGTGGCGCAATGGGCGGCGGTGTTCCTGCTGCTGGCTGTCATCGCCTCGCTGATGTATATCACGGCGATCCTGCTGGTTGCGGTGTTCGCCCTGCCGCGATTGATCAACCTGGTGGCGGCGCATGATTATCCTGATCTCGGGCGCCATGGCGAGAACGTCTTCTGGGGCAGCCTGGGAAATACCCTGAGTGCCGGCGCCATCTTCATCGTTGGTAGCCTGGCGATGCTGCCCCTGTTGCTGATTCCCGGCGCGCTGCTGGTCCTGCCCTTGCTCTTGGGTGGCTGGCTGAACCAGCGCACATTCCGCTTCGATGCGCTGGCCGAACATGCGACACGGGCGGAGCTGGGAGATCTGATTGCGGACAATCGATCTTGTTTCTACATTGCGGGTCTGGGCACTGCGGCCGTGGCCCATGTGCCGGTACTCAACCTGCTGGCACCGGCGTTTGCGGCACTTGTCTTCGTGCATCTTGGACTGAGAGCCTTGCGGCGCAAGCGCAACGAAGGAGGGGTAGAGCTGTGAGTGAAGCCATGAACGGCATCGGCGCGATCATCATCGGCGACGAGATCACGTTGGGCCGGCGCCAGGACAAGCATTTCGCCAAGATCGTCGAACTGCTCGCCGCACGCGGCCTGACGCTCGACTGGGCGCTATATCACGGCGACAACCGGGCACGCCTGATCGAAACCCTGCGCCGCAGCTTTGCTTCCGGCGACATCGTGTTCAGTTGCGGCGGCATCGGCAACACGCCGGACGACCACACCCGGCAGGCGGCGGCTGCGGCGGCAGGGGCCGATCTCGTCCTGCATCCCGACGCGGAACGCGAGATTCGCGGCCGCTATGCCGAGATCGGGCGCGAAATCAGCAACTATGCGCTCGACATGGGACGCTTCCCGGCGGGCAGCCGCATCATTCCCAATCCCTTCAATCGCATTCCGGGGTTTTCCTGGGGCGATCACCACTTCGTGCCCGGCTTTCCGCAGATGGCCTGGCCGATGATCGAGTGGGTGCTCGACACCCTTTATGCCGATCGCTTCAACCGGCAGCCCGCGGCGGAGGCGGCGATTCTGGTCTGGAAAGGCATCGAGAGCGCGCTCACGCCGCTGATGCTGAAAATCGAGGCCGAATATCCGGGGCTCAAGGTATTCAGCCTGCCTTTTCTTGGCTCCGCCGAAATCGGGCGCCATGTCGAACTCGGCGTGCGCGGCGTGCCGGAGCAGGTTCCCGCTGCCATGGCATTGATGCGGCGTGAGGTCGGGGAACTCGGTTACGCCTTCGACGAGAAGTAATTCACGCGGACCCCGGCGTCTTTTGATTTATCCTGCACATTTCCCGTTTGGATTCAGCACTTGCCATGATCGACGATCTACTCCGCGAACATCTGCGACACGCCAGGCTGTTCGCCAATGTCAGCCTCGAAAGCGTGGAACACCTTTTCGAGCGCTGCGAACGAAGGAAGCTGGAGCGCGGCGATCACCTGCTCGAACCGGAAGCCGCGAATAGCCACCTGTACTTGATACTTGGCGGCGAGTTGCGCGTCTATCTGCAGGGTCGCGACATGCCTGCCCAGGCGGCTCTCGGCAGTGGCGATTGCGTCGGCGAGATGTCGCTGCTCGATGGTCAGGCGGCTTCGGCCCTGGTGCTGGCGGCGCAGGACACTGAAGTTCTGGCCATACCGCACGACGTGGTCTGGTCTCTGGTGGATTGCTCTCACGCCGTGGCGCGCAACCTTCTGGCCATCATCACGGGTCGCGTGCGCGAGAGCAACCAGGCGCTGGTCGCCATGCAGGCGCGAAGCCTGGAGTTCGAGGTGGCGGGAACCGTCGACTCGCTCACCGGGATGCACAACCGGCGTTGGCTGCTGGAAGCCTTCCCGCGCGCCATGGCGCGCTGCGCGAGGGATGAGAAACCACTGTGTCTGGTGATCGCCGACATCGACCTGTTCAGGAGCTTCAATGCTCGCTTTGGCTACCTGACCGGCGATGCCGTTCTGCGTCGCATGGCGAATCGTCTGGCCGACGGCCTGCGTACCCAGGACCTGATCGCACGTTACGGCGGCGAGGAGTTCATGATCCTGCTGCCGCAAGCCAGCCTGGAAGATGCCCTGCCGATTGCCGAACGCTTGCGCGAACTGGTAGCGATCGGCAGCGGGTTGCCGACGGGCGAGGGCGTGACGCTCAGTTGCGGTGTGGCCCGGATGTTGCCGGGCGAAGCGCTGCACGGACTGATTTCGCGTGCAGACGCCGCGCTGCGGCGCGCCAAGGAAAGCGGACGCGACCGGGTTGAAGTGGCCGGCTAGCCCGTCCCGCCCACCGTCAGTCCGTCGATGCGTACCGTCGGCTGGCCGACGCCGACTGGGACGCTCTGGCCTTCCTTGCCGCAGGTACCGACGCCCGAATCGAGCGCCATGTCGTTGCCGATCATCGAGACGCGCATCATCGCCTCGGGGCCGCTGCCGATCAGCGTCGCGCCCTTGACAGGTGTCGTGATCCTGCCGTTCTCGATCAGGTAGGCTTCGGCGGTGGAAAAGACGAACTTGCCGCTGGTGATATCCACCTGGCCGCCGCCGAAGTTGGCGGCGTAGAGCCCCTTCTTCACCGACTTGATGATTTCCTGCGGATTGCAATTGCCGTTCAGCATCATGGTGTTGGTCATGCGCGGCAGCGGCAGGTGGGCGAAGGATTCGCGGCGACCGTTGCCGGTGGGGGCAACATTCATCAGGCGCGCATTCAGCGTGTCCTGCAGATAGCCGACCAGAATACCGTCTTCGATCAGTACCGTGCGCTGAGTCGGGTTGCCTTCGTCGTCCACGGTCAATGAGCCGCGGCGGTCGACTATCGTGCCATCATCGACTACGGTGACGCCTTTGGCGGCCACGCGCTGGCCCATGCGGCCGGCAAAGGTGGAACTGCCCTTGCGGTTGAAATCGCCTTCGAGTCCATGGCCGACGGCTTCGTGCAAGAGGATGCCGGGCCAGCCGGGCCCCAGCACCACGGTCATTTCGCCGGCCGGTGCGGGCTTGGCGGCAAGATTGACGCTGGCCTGATGCACGGCACGCGCGGCGTAGTCATGCAGCACAGCATCGGTGAAATA
>VEPA01000219.1 GCA_012026675.1 Betaproteobacteria bacterium
GCATCTGCCTGTTCGAGGCGCGGCGCCGGCGCGGTGGGTGAGATCGACTGTCTGGTTTCTTCGCTGAGCAGCGAAACGCCGAGCAGTGCGCGGCGCTTCAACCAGGGGCTGGGGCGGTAGCGCGGGTCGCCGTAGAAATCCTGCATGGCTTCGAGGATCGCCAGGATGTTTCTGGCGCCGAGCGCATCGCCGAACGCCAGCGGGCCCTTGGGGTAGCCCAGGCCCAGGTTGACCGCGCGGTCGATGTCGGCCGGGCTGGCGACGCGCTGCTGGGCGATGTCGCAGCCGATGTTCACAATGCAGGCGACGATGCGCTGGGCGACGAAGCCCGCACTGTCGCGCATGACGCTGACGGCGCTGCCGTCGGCGGCGAACAGCCTGTGCGCGGCATCGCGCGTGGCCGGCGTGGTCAGCGGCGTGGTCATCACGCTGCGGCGCGCGCTCTTGCCTGCCGTGATGCCGAACAGGCAATCGACGCCGACGGTGCGCTGCGGGTCGAGGCCCTGCTCGACGCAGCAGGTGGTGATGTCGGCGCCGAGCGGGGTGACGATGCACAGGGCATCGCCGCCGGGCACGTAGTCGGATTCGACCTCGACACCGGCGGCAGCGGCGATTTCGCGCAGGACGTCGGCCCATTCGGGATGGGTCTGGCTGACCCAGACGCGGTCGGGCAGGGTGCCCGGCGCGGCGTTTTCGGGCATGGCTGCGGCCCTGCCCTCGGCGTAGTCATAAAAACCGCGCCCGGTCTTGCGTCCGAGCAGGCCGCCGGCGAGGCGCTGGGCCGCTATCGGCGAGGGCCGGTAGCGCGGTTCTTGGTAATACTGGTTGTAAATCGATTCCATCACCGGTTGCGAGACATCGAGGCCGGTGAGATCCATGAGTTCGAAGGGCCCCATGCGAAAGCCGGCGGCTTCGCGCATGATGCGGTCGATTTCGCTGAAGTCGGCGACGCCTTCACCCAGGACGCGCAGCGCTTCGGTGACAAAACCACGCCCGGCGTGGTTGACGATGAAACCCGGCGTATCCTTCGCGAGGACGGCGGTATGCCCCATGCGCCGGCCCAGGTCCAGCAGTGCGGCGCTGACCCAGGGGGCGGTAAGCAGACCGTCGATGACTTCGACGATCTTCATCAGCGGCACGGGATTGAAGAAGTGCAAGCCGCCGACGCGCCCGGGCCGCTTGCAGGCCGCGGCGATCGAGGTCACCGACAGTGACGAGGTATTGGTGGCGAGGATGCAGTCGGCAGTGATGATGTCTTCCAGTTGCTGGAACAGGGCCTTCTTGACGTCGAGGTTTTCGACGATGGCCTCGACGATGACTTGTGCCGACGCAAGTTCTTCCAGGCGCCCGACGACTTCGAGCTTGGCCGAGGCCGCGGCGAGCGCGTCCGCCGTAATCTTGCCTTTTTCCGCCAGCTTCGCCAAAGTGCCGACCACCGTTTCGCGGGCGCCGATGGCGGCGCCGTGCAGGGCATCGAACAGCAGTACGCGGATGCCAGCCTGCGCGGCGATCTGGGCAATGCCGCGACCCATGGCGCCGGTGCCGACGATGCCGAGACACAGGGTGGGCGACTGGATGTCGACGGACATGCGGGTTCTCCTCGGAGTATTGCGCACCGCGCCGACGGGCGACGGCGACGCGGACCGGATGGCTGCTCAGGGAGCTACCAGAGCTTCCACCAGGGGGTGTTCGTATTCAGTCCCCGCGCGTAGTACTCGCTCGTGGGGAAGTTCCTGCGCATCACGCGCTCGGCGTCGTCGCGCAGATCGGCCATGCCCAGCGCATCGTAGGCCTTGATCATGATGAACAGGGCTTCTTCGTTGGCCGGTGCGTCAGGGTAGGTCTTGAGCGAGGTTTGCGCGCGATTGAGCGCGGCGACATAGGCTTCGCGCTTCATGTAGTAGCGGGCGACATGCACCTCATTCGAGGCCATGGCATTGACCAGATATTTCATGCGTGCCGTGGCGTCCGGCGTGTACTTGCTTTCGGGATACTTGGCGACCAGCACCTTGAACGCGTCGAAGGAGTCGCGGGCCGCCTTGGGGTCGCGCTCGGTGAGGTCCTGCTGGGCAACGTAGCCGATCAGGCCGAGATCCTCGTTGAAATTGGCGAGGCCCTTGAGGTAGTAGGCGTAGTCGACGTTGGGGTGATTGGGATGCAGGCGGATGAAGCGATCGCAGGCGGCAATCGCCGACGCCACTTCACCCTGCCGGAAATACGCGTAGGCGACTTCAAGCTGTGCCTGTTGCGCATAGCGGCCGAAGGGAAAACGGGCTTCGAGCTTCTCGAAATACTTGATGGCCTTGTCATAGGCTCCTTCGGCCATGGAACTCTTGGCTTCGGCGTAGAGCTTGTTGGCGGACCAGCTGGAGGTCTCGTCGATCTGGTCGGGCAGCAGCCCGCAACCGCCCAGCAGGCCGGCGCCGCCGCTGGCGCCAATGACTACGATGGGGGCGATCGCCCGCAGGATTGAAGCTAAACTACGCATGGTGAAAACCTCGCATGAATTTCCGGCCGATTATAGCCCAAGCCCCGTGCCACCCCTGAGCCTCGCAGTACCCGCCGAATGCGCCGGCTGGCGCCTCGACGCGGCATTGGCCAGGCTGTTTCCGGAGCATTCACGCAGCCGCTTGCAGGGCTGGCTGAAGCAGGGCCTGATCCTCCTCGACGGCAGCGAAGTCGAGCCCAAACACAAGGTATATGGCGGCGAGAGTATCGACTTCGCCGCGAATTTTGCCGCGCAACTCGCCGTGGTTTCAGCGCCGACTCTTGCCGACGCGGCGGAGGACATCTCGCTCGCCGTGGTATTCGAGGACGAGGAACTGATCGTGATCGACTAGCCGGCCGGGCTGGTGGTTCATCCGGGCAACGGCAATGCCTCGGGTACCTTGCTCAATGCGCTGTTGCATCATGCGCCGCAGCTGGCGGGAATTCCCCGTGCCGGCATCGTGCATCGGCTGGACAAGGACACCAGCGGCCTGCTGGTGGTGGCGAAGACGCTGACGGCGCAGACCGACCTGGTGCGCCAGATGCAGGCGCGCTCGGTACAGCGGCACTATCTTGCCCTGGCGCTGGGAACGGTCGAGCGCGACGGCACGGTCGACGCGCCACTCGGCCGCCATGCCGTGCAGCGCACCAAGATGGCCATCGTCCGCGCCGGCGGCAAGGAGGCGCGCACTCATTACGCGGTGCTCGAGCGCTTCGCCAAGGCGACGCTGCTCGAATGCCGGCTGGAGACGGGGCGCACGCACCAGATCCGCGTCCATCTGGCATCGATCAAGCACCCGCTGGCCGGCGATCCGGTGTATGGCAAGACGAAAAGTGGCGATGCCCGGCTCGATGCATTTCCGCGCCAGGCACTGCATGCCTGGCGGCTGGCGCTGCGGCATCCGGCAACGGAGGCTGCGATGGTCTGGGAATCGCCCTTGCCGGCCGATTTCGCCGCCTTGCTCGAAGAATTGCGCCGTGCCTGATTTCATCGTGCCTGACTGGCCGGCGCCAGCCGGCGTGCGCGCCTTGTCGACGACGCGAGTCGGCGGTGTGAGCGAGCCGCCGTGGCAAAGCTTCAATCTCGGCGACCATGTCGGCGACGATCCTTCGGCTGTGGCGGCAAACCGCGCCATGCTGCGGCGCGAACTGCCGGCCGAGCCGGTATGGCTGAGCCAGGTGCACGGCACGCGCTGCGTCGACGCCGCGCTTGCCGTCCCCGGAACGCAGGCCGATGCCAGTTTTACGCGGAAGCGCGGCGTGGTCTGCGCCGTGCTGACGGCCGACTGCCTGCCGGTGTTGCTGTGCGACGAGCGCGCGACGGTGGTCGGGATTGCCCATGCCGGCTGGCGCGGCCTGGCCGCCGGGGTCATCGAAGCGACGGTGGCGGCCATGGGCGAGCCGGGTGAGCGCCTCATGGCCTGGCTAGGGCCGGCGATCGGGCCACAGGCCTTCGAGGTTGGCGGCGAGGTGCGCGAACTGTTTATCGCCAGCGATGCCGGAGCGGCAGACGCCTTTGCCGCCACCGCCGGCGGGAAATGGTTGTGCGACATCTACCGGCTGGCGCGCCGGCGCCTGCATGCGCTCGGAATATGCCGTGTCGCCAGCGCCGACTCTTGCACGCTCGGCGATGTGGAAAAATTCTTTTCCTACCGCCGCGACGGCGTCACGGGACGCATGGCGACCCTGATCTGGCTGGAATAAAGGCCCTATAATCCGCCGCCCATGTCAGTGCTTTCCTGGATTATCGTCATGTCATTGGTCGGCGGCGCCCTTAGCGTCGTCGCCGCTGCCGTATTTGCGTACACGGCGCGGGTGCAATGGGTTTCCCTGCTCATCAGCTATGCCATCGGCGCACTGCTGGGAGCCTCATTTCTTGAAGTCCTGCCGCATGCGATCACCGCCAGCGGTGACGCGTCCACCACCACGGCGACGGTTCTCGGCGGCATCCTGGCCTTCTTCGTCATGGAGAAACTGGTGCTCTGGCGCCATTGCCACATCGAGGCCTGCGAAGGGCACGAACCGTTGGTGCATATCCACGGGCATGACCATGAGCACGACCACGGCCGCAGCGGGCTGATGATTCTGGTGGGCGACACCTTCCACAACTTTGTCGACGGCGTGCTGATCGCGGCGGCTTTCATGGAAGACGTGCGCCTCGGCATAGTCACGGCGCTGGCAATGATCGCCCACGAAATTCCGCAGGAGGTAGGCGACTTCGTGATCCTGCTGCATTCGGGCTATTCGAAGGGGCGGGCGCTAGCCTTCAACCTGCTGTCCAGCCTGGCCACGCTGGCCGGCGCGCTGCTGGCCTATGCGGCCCTGGGCCAGGCGCAAAGCGCCGTGCCGGTGCTGCTGGCCCTGGCGGCGGCAAGCATGATCTACGTGGCGGTGGCCGACCTGATCCCCGGTCTGCACAAGCGCACTGAAATCCGCGCCACGGTGCAGCAGGTGCTATTGATCGCGGCGGGGATCGGCACCATCGTCCTTACCCACCGCATCGTCGACCGCCTCGCTGGATAAGCGCTGCCGTCTGCGCTGCGGCGTGCCGAACAGCCACAGGAACAGGCCCAGCGGCGCTGCCCCGTACAAGGCGAAGGTCAGCGCGCCGGCGGTAAGATTCGGCTCGGTCGCTGCCATCAGCAGCGTGACGTAGAGCCAGCCGATTGCAATTACATACATCGATTCATTGTACGCAATCGCTGTTGGCCGTCTTGCCTTTGAGGGTTGGCTGCATGGCGCAATTGAAAGCGCTGGTCGCCAGCCATGCCTGCGCCGCTGCCCTCTCGTATCCCATTACTATTGGTAGAGTTTCGAGTGGCTATGACCCGTTTCGGCGACGGCTGAAGGACTTAGTTCCGGCGAATGGAAATACAGTGGCATCGATCGATCCGGTCGCTGAAGAGTAGAAATGTTTTGGGGATATGGAAGCAAATAAGCCGGCCCGGCTGCGGCCGGGTGCCAAAGTGGTTGCCTGCCGAACTTGCC
>VEPA01000257.1 GCA_012026675.1 Betaproteobacteria bacterium
CGCATGCGCTGGCTTTCTACCTCAAGGACCTGGCCGGCGATTTCCACGGCTGGTATAACGCCGAGCGCGTCCTGGTCGACGCCCCGGCGACCCGCGCCGCCCGCCTGGCGCTGGCCCTGGCGACGCGGCAGGTGCTGCAGAACGGGCTCTCCCTGCTGGGAGTTTCGCAACCGGTGAGCATGTGATCATGGGCAAATTCGACCAAACCTCGCGCGCCGCGACAAAGCCGCGCACAGTGCATAGGAAAAGCGGCGGTGGCACGCTGCTCGGCATTTTCATCGGCCTCGTCATCGGCGTCTTGATCGCCTTCGGCGTGGTCTTGTATCTGAACAAGTCGCCGCTGCCCTTCCAGAACAAGTATGAAGGCGCGCCCAAGGCCGGCAACGGCGGGACCACGGCGCAGACACCGGCGCCGCTGCCCGGCAAGGCCGGTGACAAGCCCGCCGGCCGTTTCGAGTTCTATGACATCCTCGAAGGCAAGCATCCGGCCACGCCAGGCACTGCCGCTCCCGGCACCGCCGCGCCAAGGGTTGCGCCGCCCGGGGTTGCGCCGCCTGCGGCAGGGATTGTCACGCCGGGCGTCGAGGCCAGGCCGGCGCCGGTAACCATCTACTTCCTCCAGGTGGGCGCATTCCAGAAGCCGGCGGATGCCGACAACCTCAAGGCCAAGCTCGCCCTTACCGGGCTCGACGCCAGCGTGCAGGAAGTCACCATCCCCGACAAGGGCATCATGCATCGCGTGCGCGTCGGTCCTTTCCGCGATCCCGATGAAATGAACCGGGCGCGAACCCAGTTGTCGCAAGCCGGCATACAAGGCACGGTCATCAAGCAAACCGAGTAATTTCATGCCCGGATCATCCGTGACTTTGTCGACTTCGCCTTGCCGTGCAATTTGCACTGTCTGCGGCTCGTCTTCGCGTCACAAATGATCTGAAATGAAATAGGAGGCGGCGATGACATCACGGCGTGGCTTTCTGGCGACGGCCTTCGCAGTGCCTGGCTTCTGCCTGGCGTTTGCGGCGGGCGCCGCCGAACTCAAGGAAGACCAGGATTTTCGCGCGATCGACCCGCCGCTGGCGGCGCCAAAGGACAGGATCGAGGTCACCGAATTCTTCTGGTACGGCTGCCCGCACTGTTTCGATTTCGAACCGGTGCTTGCCGCGTGGGTGAGGAAACTCCCGGCCAATGTCAGCTTTCGCCGGGTGCCGGCGGTGACCGCCAACAACAGGTGGGTACCCGCCGCACAACTGTATTACACGCTGGAGGTCATGAATCTGGTCGAGAAACTGCATCGCGACGTGTTCAATGCGATACACGTCGACCGCCAACGCCTCGATGACGAAAAAGTCCTGCTTGAGTGGGTGGCGAAAAAAGGCGTCGACAGCAAAAAGTTCAGCGAAGCCTGGTCTTCGTCCGGCGTGCAGGGCCGTATCCAGCAGGTCCGGGAACTTGTCCCGGCGGCCGGCCTGACCGGCGTTCCGGCGGTCATGGTGCAGGGCAGGTATCTGGTGCTGCCGCAAGGCAGCCACGAGGATATGCTGGCCATCGTCGATCGACTGGTGGCACGCGTCCGCACTGAAACAGGCGCCCGTTAGTGCGGGTATTTAGTTACGGCCGCTGCGCTTAACGCCGACGATGCCGGCGTTAGCCTCCACTGAAATGCGGATTTTTAGTTTCGGCCGCTGCGCTTAACGCCAATAATGCCGGCGTTAGCCTCCACTGAAACTTGTTTTCTGACCGGCGCTTCCAGCGGAATCGGCGCGGCGCTGGCCCGCCATTACGCGGCGACGGGTGCCACGCTTGGCCTGGCGGCGCGTAGCCAGCACCGACTTTCAGAACTGGCCGCGGAACTTCCCGGTACGCATTACTGCTACCCGCTGGATATCGCCGATGCCGCGGCGGTTCAGGCCGCTGCCGCGGATTTCATGGCCCGCCACGGCTGTCCGGACATCGTCATCGCCAACGCCGGCGTTTCGGCTGGTACGCTGACCGCTGAAGCCGGCGACCTGCCGGCCTTTCGCCGCATCTTCGAAACCAATGTCATCGGCATGGTGCAGACTTTCCAGCCCTTTGTCGCCGCCATGAAGGCGCGCGGCAGCGGCCGCCTGGTCGGCATTGCCTCGGTGGCCGGGATTCGCGGCCTGCCGGGAGCCGGCGCCTACTCGGCGTCGAAGGCGGCGGCCATCGCCTACCTGGAAGCGCTGCGCGTAGAAATGCATGGCAGCGGCGTCAGGGTGGTCACCATCGCGCCCGGCTATATTGCGACGCCGATGACGGCAGTCAATCGCTACTGGATGCCTTTTCTGATGCCGGCCGACGCCGCGGCGGCGCGTTTTGCCCGCGCCATTGAATGTGGCACCAGCTACGCCGTGATTCCCTGGCAGATGGGCGTCGTGGCAAAGCTGCTGCGCCTGCTGCCAAATCCGCTGTTCGACGCCCTGTTCGCCCGCGCCGGCAGGAAGCCGCGCGGACTGGACCTGTAATGGCGCTGGTCGACGCCCTCTGCCACGAGCACCAGCGGTTTGCCGGCGTGCCGCGCATCGTCAGCCTGGTGCCGAGCCTGACCGAACTCATCTGCGACCTCGGCCTGGCGGATTGCCTGGTCGGCCGCACCGGATTCTGTGTGCACCCGCGCGAGGTCCTGCGCAGTGTCGCCAAGGTCGGCGGCACCAAGGACGTCAAGCTCGATGAGGTACGGCGCCTAGCGCCGACCCACCTGATCGCCGACATCGACGAAAACCGGCGTGAAGCCGTCGAAGAGATGATGGCGTTCGTGCCGCATGTCGTCGTCGTGCATCCGCAGACCGTGGATGACAACCTGGCCCTGTATGCCCTGCTCGGCGGCATTTTCGGCCGCGACCGTGAATCGGCGCAGCTCGCCGACGAGTTCTCCGCGGCACGCCGCCATCTGGCCGCGGTGAGCACGACATTGCCGCGCGAGGCCGTGCTCTACCCGATCTGGCGCGAACCCTGGATGACCGTGCGACGCGACACCTACATCGCCGCCATGCTCGCCGCCGCCGGCTGGGACACGCTGCCGGAGCAGGCCGCGGCGCGTTTTCCCGAATTTGCCTGGGATGCCCCTTGGTTGGCGGGTGTCGCGCGCGTGCTGCTGCCCTCGGAACCCTATGCCTTTACCGATCACCACTTGGCCGAAGTCGGCATGCTGGCGCAACGGCCGGTCACTCGCATCGACGGCGAAATGGTTTCCTGGTATGGCAGCCGGGCGATTCGCGGCTTGCGCTACCTGGCCGAACTGCGCGGGCAACTCGCCTGATGCGCGCCTTGCTCAGCCGCCATTTGGCGACACTCGTGGCCGCGCTCGTCGTGGCGGCCAGCCTGAATGCGAATGCCGCGACGCCTTTCAACGGCGTGGACATCAGCCATGCCAAAAGCTATGCGCAGGATTTTCGCCTGACCGATCACGACGGCCGCACGCGTACCCTGGCGGATTTTCGCGGCAAGACAGTGGTGCTGTTCTTCGGCTATCTGCAGTGCCCGAACTATTGCCCCGTCACGCTGGCGCGCCTCGCCGAGACCATGCAACTGCTCGGTGAAGACGCAAAGCGGGTACAGGTCCTGTTCGTCACTCTCGACCCTGAGCGCGACCTGCCGCCCGCACTAAAGGAATACGTCACGAACTTCAATCCAACTTTCCTCGGCCTCTACGCCGCGCCTGCCGCCACGGCGGATCTGGCGCTGAAGTTCCGCGTCTATTACGAAAAGCGTCCCGGCCCGACGGCGACCAGCTACAGCATCGACCATGCAGTGTTCAGCTACGCCTACGACCCGCAGGGGCGCTTGCGCCTGCTCCTGAAGGATTCGCTGACCGCCGCCGAACTGGCGAGCGACTTGCGGCGCCTGTCAAGAACGCCCTGAGAGCGGCTTGGGTTCCAGCCCCTCAAGCCTTGACGGCCTGCGTCAGCCGGATCAGGTCGGCAACCGTCTTCTCCAGCATGCCCTGCTGTTTGCTGTCGATCAGGCTGCCGTCGGCGGCAAAGGCCTGGTCGGCGCGGCCGAGCGCCATTTGCGCCGGGGAAACCGTGACGCCCAGGTTGTTCAGCAGGAGGCGCAGATGGGGCAGGCAGCGGATGCCGCCCAGGGCGCCCGGCGAAGTGGCGAGCAGGCCGGCGGTCTTGCCGGCATAAGGCGCGGGCAGATCGGGCGCCGGCCGCGACACCCAGTCCAGTGTGTTCTTCAGGAGCGGCGGAAAGAAGCCGTTGTACTCGGGCGAGGCGATCAGGAACCCGTCATGGGCGGCCGAACAATTGCTTGAGCTCGCGCGCCGGCGGCGGCAGGCCGTGTTGCGCTTCGAGGTCGCCGTCGTAAAGCGGCAGCAGGTCGGCACGCAGATCGAATTCGGTGACCGCGGCGCCGGCACCGCGCGCTGCGGCGACTGCCGCGGCGAGCAGGCGGCGACTCAAGGAGGCCTTGCGGGCGCTGCCGCAGAAGGCGAGAAGGCGAACGGACATGGCAGACTCCGCGATCACGAAGTCGCAATTCTGCCCGGATTCGCCGTCGTTCAGTGTAGCGGCAAGTCGCGCGGCCGCAGTTCAGCGATTCCGGTGCGCCGCGCTTTGCCGCCTGGCGGCCTCAGTCAGGGGAAAACAGGTTGCAGCGCTCGAATTCGATGCCACGATCGAGGATACGGAACAGCTTGAATGCCCGGGTGTTGTAGTCCGCCATGACTTCGACGCGGCGATCGAGCTTGAAAGTGCCGGCCGCAACCACCAGGCTGGCCGGTTGGCGCAGTGCGGCGATTTCCGGCAGCAGGAAGCCCTGGCGCCAGCCAGAGGCGGCTCCACCCGGGTCGATGCTGCGAACGGCTACGGGGCGCGGCTCGCCGGGGAACAACTGGATGCCGGCGAGCAGCAAGTCGCCGGCTCCGCGCAAGGCCCAGCGCACGTTGGCCAGCGCGAAGCGATGACTGCCTTCCACGTTGACCGCAATCAGCATGCCGGCGCCGACACGCACGCCGGCCCGCAACGGTCTGGCGATGCACAATCCGGTGGACGATTCGTTGAGCACGCGCCAGTCATCCATGATCTGCCAGTCTTCGATGGGCGAATCGCCTTCTGTGGCATCGGTTTCCATACTGTGGCGGCGCTCGCCAAAGGTTTCGAACTCTTCCCGCTCGCGACGCAACGTGGCATCGTCGCGGGAAGGAGCGCGGAACGGCTGGCGGCCGCTCAGATGAAAGTGCACCGCCTCGAAGCCGGCCACCAGGCGGCAGGCGCTGCTTGCCGCCTGCCGCGTTTCGCGCCGCGCCGCGCCGCCTGCGCACCAGCGCTGCTGCACGCGCTGCAACAACTGGCTGGCTGCCGGCTGGGTGACATCGTCGCCGAGTTGAAGTTCGGCCGGGGCACGGCCCTTCTCCAGCGCCGCGATGCGCGCCAGCAGGCTTTTCCTGAGCTCGGTGGTGTCCAGCCAGCGGCCGTTGCCATCCGCTTGCGGAGCATGGCTTGCCGGGCGCCCGGAGTCGAGATCTACCCACAGCGGGACGGCGCGCTTGCGTATGTCTTCCGGCGGTGCTGTGAGCAGGATGAGCTTGGCGCCCCAGCGCCGGGCCCAGCGCGCGACCCAGGCCAGATGTCGCGCCGGAAGCTCGTAGGGACTGGCGGTGGAGAGCAGGTGGCATTCCGCATAGGCCGCCAGTGCGTTGGTCTGCGTGCTGCCGTGGCGCAGCGTATCGTGCACGGCGACCGTGGCAATGCCGAGGGCTTCGACGACGGAAAATACCTGGTGCAGCTTTTGCCAGTAGGACGCATCCGGCAACTGCTCGCCGCGACACAGATCCACCTGCCAGTCGGCGAATACCGAGAGCGTGCGCTGGGCCAGCAACGCGGACATTGCGCCGGCACGGTAGTTGTCGGCATCGCACACGGCGGCGAAACAACGCAGGTAGCCCTGCGCCAGCAGGTGCCAGGCCTCCAGCGTGCGTTCAAGGACGACCTGCTCGTTTGGCGCGAAGGGCAGGGGCCGGCCCGCAAAGGTTCTGGCCGCATCTTCCTGCACTTCGCAGACAGGACGGCGCAGTGCCTCGAGGATGGCAAGGCGTTCGCTCAGCGGCAAGTCATAGCGGTGCAACAGGCCAAGCTGGCGCAACAGGATCGGCTGGGCCAGCGAGGAATTCGCCAGCGGCGCCCGCGCCAGCCAGGCGGCGCACTCGGTCGCGTTGAGGAAGGCGGGACTGAGTTCCTTGTTCGTGGCAGGCAGATTGAAGTCCATCGCGCACCTCCCCGCGCTCGGGTCTTCTGTCGGAAGTGCGTTATTGACGGAGGGATTGGATTTCGAATTCGCGAAATCGGGGGTCTGGCGGACGGATGTATCCATAACGATCTCCTGGTGATCCCGCTACCCTGGGACGCTGACATTAGCGTCCTTTAGGCCGGTGATTTTGCGTCCCCGCCTTTCGGCAGGTTTGCCTTGTTTCAGAATCGATGAATACTTTATACGGCAAGGAGTTTGCCGCGGCAAGGTAATATTTCACACTGGCTGAATTCGCCGTCCCGCGGGCGCCGACTATGCCGGATCCACATTTTGCCGGGGACAAGGAGGGAACTCCAGTCCCGTTACCGGCTTGAAACCTCTTCCCGTGCCCCGCCATGAATCAGCAGTCGCCCCCTGAACCCCTTGACCCCGCGCGCGAACGCGCCTTGCTGGTGACGCTGGCCGGCATCCAGTTCGCCCACATCCTCGACTTCATGATCATGATGCCGCTGGGGCCGATCCTGATGCGGGAATTCGGCGTCGGCACCCACGAGTTCGGCTTGCTGGTTTCGTCCTACACCTTTTCCTTTCCGCGGCCTTCACCGGCCTGCTGGCCTCGATGTTCGTCGATCGCTTCGAGCGCAAGCGCCTGCTGCTGACCATGTTCGCCCTGTTCGCGGTGGCGACGCTGAGCTGCGGTCTGGCGCCGGGCTACTGGACGCTACTCATTGCGCGCGGCACGGCGGGCGCCTTCGGCGGCGTGCTCGGCTCGATGGTGCAGACCATGGTCGGCGACCTGATTCCCTTCGAGCGGCGCGGCCGCGCCAGCGGCACCGTCATGTCGGCCTTCTCCCTGTCCACCGTGGCCGGAGTGCCGTTGTCCCTGTACCTGGCCAACCATTTCGGCTGGCGCTCCCCGTTCTTCTTCATCGCGCTGCTGTCCTGCGGCCTGCTGCTGTTAGGCTGGAAGATGCTGCCGGTGCTGCGCGGGCACCTGCCGACGGCCGTCGTTTCCGAGGCCGAGCGCGCGCATCCGCTGGCGGCCATGGCGGCGGTCCTGCGCGATGGCAACCATTTGCGCGCGCTGCTCTTCATGGCCCTGATCATGGTCTCCGGCTTTGCCGTGATTCCCTACATCACGATCTACCTCACGGCGAATGTCGGCATCCGCCAGGAAGACATACCGCTGATCTACCTGTGCGGTGGCTGCGCCACCTTCTTCACCTCGCGCCTGGTCGGCCGCCTGGCCGATGCCTACGGCAAGGTGCGCGTCTATCGGGCGATGGCGCTGTGTTCAATGCTGCCATTGACGGTGCAGACCCATTTGTGGCCGGTGGCGCTGTGGGTCGCCGTCTTCTGGTCGACGGTGTTCTTCATCTTCGTCCCGGGACGCATGGTACCGGCCATGGCCATCGTCACCTCGGCCGTGCAACCGCGCTTGCGCGGCACCTTTCTCTCGATGAACGGCGCCGTGCAGCAGCTGGCCTCGGGTAGCGCGTCCTGGCTCGGCGGCGCGATGATCGCCGCCGATGCCTCGGGGCGCATCGTCGGCTACGACAAGGGCGGCTGGCTGGCCGTCGGCGCCACCTTCATCGCCATCGCCTTCGTCGGCCGGATCCACATGCACACGGGGAAACCGGCGGGCTGACGACTTATTCAGTGCGTCCCAATGGCGCCGGCGGGTGCAGCGGCAGGTGCATTTCGACCACGCCGGGGCCGGTCTTCAGCGTGAAGCCGAGCTTGCGCGCGAGGTCCTGCATGCGCTGGTTTTCGCTCAGGGTCTCGCCGTGCAGTTCGCCGATGCCGCGCTTGCGCGCGCAGTCGATCAGGCTTTCCATGAGGCGCCGGCCGAGGCCGCCGCCCTTGACGTCCGAGGCGACGAGGATGGCGAACTCGGCCAACCTGTTGTCCGGATCGGCCACCATGCGCGCCTCGCCCAGCGAGCGCTCGACACCATAGTCGTCGCGTTCGATGGCCACCAGCGCGATCTCGCGGTCGTAGTCGATCTGGGTGAAGCGCGCCAGTTGCGAGCGCGGCAGCTTGCGCATGGTGCCGAAGAAGCGCATGCGCGAATCCTCGGGGTCGAGCGAGGCGATCAGGTCGGCCAGCGTGGTTTCGTCCTCGGGCCGGATAGGCCGGATCAGCAGCTTCCTGCCGCGCCAGTCGATATGCTGTTCGAGCTCCTTCGGGTAGGGGCGGATGGCGAAGCGGCGGAAGCCGACGCGGCGGCCGCGCTTCTCGACGTGGATATGCCGTCCGCGCGCCACCACGCCGGTGGTTTCGACGTGGATCGGGTCGAGTTCGATGGCGGTGATTTCGTCGATGTCGGTGAGCAGCTGCGACAGCCGCACCAGCACCGTCGCGAGCTCGGTCTCCAGGGTTTCGCGTTCATCCTCCGCGGCCTCGCGGGCAAAGCCGCCGCGGGCGACGAGGTCCATCGCCAGGCGCCGGTTGAGCGGCGGCAGCACGACGCGGTTGCGCGATTCGCCACCGGCTTCGCCGAGGTAGATCACCGGACCGAACACGGCGTCGTCGGCGACGCCCAGGCGCAGCGCCGGCAGGCCGCTGCGCGCAATGCTGGGCCGCAGGCGGTAGCCGCTGACGCGGATGCCGGGGAACTCCTTGCGGGCGCGGGCGCGCAGGCCGCGCACGGCGATGCGGATGTCCTCGGGCGAACGCAGCTCGCGCGCCGCCAGCGCGTGTTCGACGTCGCTGGCCAGCGCCAGCGCGATGTCGACCGGGTAGCCGGAGGCGTCAGCGGCGCCGACCGCCTCGTCGATGTTGCCCGCCGGCGTAGCTTCCTCGGACTCGATGCCGTAGGCCAGCAGCAACTGGCGCGCCGCGCGCGGCGGCAGCATCCCGGCGCCGGCATCGAGCGCCTCGGCTACGGCGGCGCGGGCGCCATCGAGGTCGGGAAGGAATTCCTCGGCCACCGAGGGCGGCATCTGCAGCAGCAGTTCGCGGTTGCGCTCGTAGTTGACGATGCCGAGAAAGATGCCGATGGCCTTTTCCGGCGAGTCGTGCGCCAGCAATCCTTTGGCGGCGGCGACCTGCTGCGCCTCCTGCATGGCGCTGCCGCCGACCCAGCAGCTGAAGATGTTCTTGGCGGTCTGCGCCGCGGCGGCGCCGATTGCAGCGGCCACCTCGGTGCCAGCGGCGAAAGGCGAGGGCGAGTATACCGTCAGCATGGCGTCGATGCCCGTGTCCGCGGCCAGCGCTTCGAGCGCGGCGGTCCAGCCGGCGGGGCTGAGATCGGGTGGCAGGGCCAGCGGATTGTCCGGCGGCGCGCCGGTGCGCATCAGGCCGGAGAGTTTCTGCGCGGTTTGCGGCGCGAGCCGTGCCAGGCGGCCGCCGTATTTCAGCAGCGTCGTGGCGGCGATGCGGCCGAGGCCCCTGCCGTTGCCGACGATGGCCAGGCGCTCGCCGCGCAGCGGGCGCACGCGCGCCATGGCCGCGGCCGCATCGAACAGATCCTCCAGCGTGTCGATGCGGATCCAGCCGGCGCGGCGTAGCGCCGCTTCATAGACGTCGTCGCTGCGAAAGGGCAGGGACTGGCCTTGGCGGCAGTCGAGATGCTCGCCGCGCATCGCCACGACGGGTTTGTTGCGCGCCGCCGCGCGTGCCGCCGACATGAACTTGCGGCCCGCCGGCGCCACCTCGAACTGCACCAGGATGGCCTCGGTCTCCGGGTCTTCGGCCAGCCAGTCGAGCACGTCGGCGAGGTCGATGTCGAGGGCCGCGCACAGATGCACGACGACGGAGAAGCCGATGCCCTTGCTCGCCGCGCGATCCAGCGCCGCGGCGGCGATGGCAGCGGACTGCACCACCAGCGCGATCTTGCCGCGCCCGGCCATCACCGGCGAAACGCTGGCGTTGAGGCGGGCCGCCGGCACCAGCAGGCCGCCGCTGCCGGGGCCGAGCACGCGCACCAGCTGCGGTCGCGCCGCGTCGAGAATGGCCTTGCGCGCTTCCGCCACCTGGGTCTCGCTCAGCTTTTCGCGCAGCGACGGCCCGACGATCACGGCACGCGTGCCACGCCCGCCCAGTTCGACGACGATTCCCGCCACGTCGCGCAAAGGCGCGCAAACGATGGAGTGGTCGGGCGCCGTGACCAGCTCCGAAAGATGCACGTGGGCGCCGATGCCGAATACGGAATGCTTCTTTGCCGTCACCTGTGTCACCGCCCCGGAAAATCCGCCCGTCGCGAGGTTGCGCAGCACCACATCGGCATAGCAGCCCTGCTCGGCGGCTTCGGCGACCACGGCAACCGACCTGGGGCGGAAAAGGAAGTCGAGATTGCGGACAGTCATGCTGTTCTGGCTTTCGTGCGCGGGCCCGAGGGTGAAGCTTCCCTAATCCCTTTGCGCTCAGCGCGTCCACCACACCAAGGCGGCGAACAGGATCGCTGCGAGGAGGGCATAGGTCTTCCACGGCCGCTCCTTTTCGGCATACGGATCGGTCAGGGAGCGCTCGGCGCCTTCGGGCAGGCGGGCAAGTTGCGTCAGCGAGGTGCCGAAGGGGATGTTGATGCGCGCCCGTGCATTCACCGCCCAGCCGTTGGCGTCCAGTATCGGCCCGAGGGTGCGGCTGCGCAGCTTGAACCAGGCGACGATCACGGCCGGCAGGGAGATCAGCAGCAGGAGGGCGGCGATGGCCAGCGGGACCTGCCAGGCCGTGAGGCCGAGCAGGCCGGTGAGCATGGAGGCTACTGCCGTGCCGATGGCGCCGATGGCCAGGCCGATGGCGGCGAAGATGCCGGCGAACTTGCCGGCATCGAACGGCGGCTTGGCCGGCGGCGGCGCTCCTGGCCTGGTGGCGCTGGCAACGGCGGCTTCGGCCGCCTTTGCCTCGGCGGCGGCGGCCCGGTTGGCGGCCAGTTTCTGCAACTGCTCGGAGACCATGCGGCCGAGTTTCTTGTAGGGCGACCAGAAGGCCTGGCGCAGGCTGATCGGGTGATCCAGCAGCTTGGTGATGGTGGCGTCCCAGTCGCGTCCCTGGCGGTCGTAGAAGACGCCATTGCGCAGCGCCATCAACTGGTCCGAGTCGCCGGCGGTGAAGGCGGCGGCGATGGACAGCTTTTCTCCATTGCGGACACAATCGCAATAGACGAGGCAGATGCGCGACAGCGAGGCCAGCGCCGCGTGCCTGGCAGCATCGTTGACGGCGACGCACAGCTCGGCGGCGCGGCCGTCGAGGTAGAGGGTGCCGATCTGGAACATCGCCTTGCCCTGGCGCGTATAAAAGTTGCGGAAGGCGACGAAGTTGTTGGCCAGCGTCATCAGGTCGCGCACGTAGCGGGCGAGGCGCTCCAGATCGCGCACGGCCTCGGCTTCGGGCGGCAGACCGGTAGGCTTGGCCGCCTGCCAGGCCGTGTAGGGGGCGAGCCTGGCCTGCAACTCGGCCCAGTCGGCTTCGGTCAGCGACTCGCGCGTGCCCAGCAGCGGCGCCACGGCAACGTCGCGCAACGTTGCCATGCGCGCGGCCCATGCCGGATTGACGCCGGCCGCCAGCGGCGCCGTGGCGTCGGCGCCGACTTTTGCCAGCGGCAGCGCGGCAATGTCGACGTGCTCGGCCGACAGCGTTGCCGCGCCGAGGGATTTCAGGCTGTCGTCCGAGGCGTTCATGGCGCCGCCGGCGCGGTCGTCGAAGGCCGCCAGACGGCAGCGGACGAAGAAGTCGTCGAGCTTTTCCCTGACCGCAGCGAGGGCGGCACAGGCGGCTTCGGTTGCCTCGCCCAGCGGTCTGGAGTCGGCACCCGACGTTTCCCACGCCGCTAGGGCGCGGGCGGAGTATTCGGCTTCGGCGGCGCTCGCGGCTTCCACCGTGACCATGGCTTCGCCCGCGGGCAGCAGGCCCCTGGCCGCGGCCAGGATGGCTTCATCCTTGATCGCGGCGAGCGGTACGCCGGGCAGTCCTTGCTCCAGCACGGCCGTGTCGGCAAGGCGCGCGGCGGCCCAGGCTATGGCGTCGAGCAGTTCCGGGGCGCGGATATGGCCGTCGCTGTCGCTGTCGATCAGCGCCAGCGTGCGCGCATCGAACTCGACGCCGGTGGTCGGGCAGGACAGCGCCACCCAGAGCTTCTGGTCGAGATCCTGCAGGTTGAGCAGGTCGGCCGCGGTGTCGATGCGCACCTGGTCGAAACCGCCGGTGCGGAAGAATTTCCAGGTATGGGGCATTGCAATGGCTCCTAAGGAGAGAGTCAGGCTCCGTCGCGGACGAAGGGATTGCTGCGCCGTTCCCTGCCGAAGGTGGACATCGGGCCGTGGCCGGATATGAATTCGACATCATCGCCGAGCGGCCAGAGCTTGTGCTTGATCGAGTCGATCAGGGTCTGGTAATCGCCGCGCGGGAAATCGGTGCGGCCGATGCTGCCGGCAAACAGCACGTCGCCGACCAGGGCCAGCTTCGACGGCGCGTGGTAAAAGGTCACATGCCCCGGCGTGTGGCCCGGGGTGTACAGCACCTGCAGGGTTTCCTTGCCGACCGTGACGGTGTCGCCGTCCTCGAGCCAGCGATCGGGGGTGAAGGACTGCGCCAGCGGGAAGCCGAAGCTGCGGCTTTGCGCGACCAGCTGGTCGATCCAGAAGATTTCCTCGCGCTGCGGGCCTTCGATGGGCACGCCGAGGCGCCGCGCGAGCTCGCCGGCGCCACCGGCATGGTCGATATGGCCGTGGGTAAGCAGGATCTTCTCGACGCCGACGCCCAGCCGTGCCGCGGCATCGGTCAGGCGCTCGATATCGCCGCCGGGGTCGACGAATGCGCCCTTCATGGTTTCGGTGCACCACAGCAGCGTGCAGTTCTGTTCAAACGGGGTGACGGGGATGATGCGGTATTTCATCGGGGGATGCTCCTGGGCGCCGGTGCGGCGTGGAATTCTATCGAGGCCTCGCGGCAATGTCCGCCAGCGCTTCGCGCGCCAGCGCGAACTCGTGCCTGAGCTGTTCGAGCACAAGTTCCGCTGCGGCGACCGTGCCGGCGCGACCCAGTCTTTCGAGCTCCATGCAGTGCGTGCGCATGCGCCTGGCGCCGAGGTTTTCGATGCCGGAAAGGTAGCGGTGGGCGGCGCTCTCCAGCCGTGGCGCATCGCCGTTGCGGATCGCTTCGGCCAGCGTTTCGAGGTGGCGGGGAGAGTCTGCGAAAAACAATTCGATGATGTCGGCGACCAGGGGCGGCTGCTGCTCGTCCTGCAGTTCCAGCAGATTTTCGATCCGGCGTTGGTCAATCACCGGAACGTCGTCATCGGCGTCCTCGGCGGCGTCGGGCGGCTGCGCTTCCGTTCCCTGGCTAACTGCGATCAGGACGGCCCGCACCTGGTCGAGTTCCACCGGCTTCGAGACGTAGGTATCCATGCCGGCGGCGAGGCACCTTTCGCGGTCGCCGAGCATGGCGCTGGCGGTCATGGCGATGACTTTCGGCGCCGTCGCGCCGAAGCGTGCCTTGAGCCTGCGGGTGGCCTCGAGGCCATCCATTTCCGGCATCTGCACGTCCATCAGGATCACGTCGTAATTCTGCCGATCGAGCGCATCGCGCACTTCGCCGCCGCTGGCGACGACATCGGCGCGGTAGCCGAGATGGGCGAGCAGTTGCTGCACCACCTTCTGATTGACCGTATTGTCTTCGGCCACGAGGATGGCGAGCGGCAGGGTTTCCGCCAGCTTCACCCGGGTCGGCACCGCCGGCACCGGTTCGGTGATCGGCGCCATGCGCATTGCATGGAGCATGACGTCGAGCAGTGCCGACGGCTTGATCGGCTTGTTGAGGTAGGCGGCAAAGGCCGCGCGGCCCATCTTGCCGTCCTTGGTACGCTGGTTGGCGACCGAGGTCAGCATTATCAGCGGCAGGGCCTGGGCGTCCCGATGCTTGCGGATTTCCAGGGCCAGGGCCAGGCCATCCATTTCCGGCATGCTCATGTCGAGGATGCCGACATCGAAGGCATGGCCGTGGCGGACGAAATCCAGGGCCTCGATGCCCGAGGCCGCCGCCGACGGCAGCATGCCCCAGGTCAGGGTCTGCTTGACCAGGATGCGGCGGTTGGTGGCATTGTCATCGACGATCAGGACGCGCCGGCCGGCCAGTGCCGAGGAAAACTCCTGCAGGTAACTGTTGGCCAGTTGCGCGCCGGAGGCTTCCAGCGTAATCGTGAAGCTGAAGGTCGAACCGGCGCCGACCTGGCGTTCGACCCACATGCGGCCGCCCATCATTTCCACCAGACGGCGGCTGATGGCGAGCCCGAGGCCGGTGCCGCCATACTTGCGCGTGGTCGAGGCATCCACCTGGCTGAAGGACTGGAACAGCGTGGCCTGCTGGTCTTCGGCGATGCCGATGCCGGTGTCGCGCACGGCGAAGCTGAGCTCATGGCGCTGGTCGTCCAGCGCTGTGCCGGAGACGGTGATGACGACTTCGCCGCGATGGGTGAATTTGATCGCGTTGGACAGCAGATTGACCAGGACCTGGCGCAGGCGGGTCACATCGCCGAGCAGCGATGCCGGAACGCTGTCGTCGATGAAGTAGGCGAGATTGATGTTCTTTTCGCCGGCGTCGGCGCTGATCAGGTCCAGCGCCTCTTCGAGGCAGCGGCGCAGGTCGAATGGGTAGCGCTCGATTTCCAGCTTGCCGACTTCTATCTTCGAATAGTCGAGGATGTCGTTGATGATGGTCAGCAGGGCCTCGCTGCTGGCGCGCACGGTCTCGGCGTAGTCGCGCTGTTCGTCGTCGATGCGGGTGTTGAGCAGCAGGCTGGTCATGCCGATCACGGCATTCAGCGGGGTGCGGATTTCGTGGCTCATGTTGGCGAGGAACATGCTCTTGGCCTGCATGGCCGCCTCCGCCCTTTCCTTCGCCGCCTGCAGCTCGCGCTCATGCGCGACGCGTACGGTGATGTCGCGCAGGATCACGGTGAAGATCACCGTGCCCTCGGTCTCCAGTTTCGAGATCGAAGCCTCGGCGGGGAATTCGCTGCCGTCGCGGCGCATGCCGCTGATCGTGCGGCGTTCGCCCATCTTGCGGGCAATCGCGCCGGACTCGCGGAAGTCCTGCACGAGTTTGCCGTGGCCCGGACGGAAGCGCGGCGGCAGCAGCAGGTCGAGCGTTTGCCCCAGGGCCTCCTCGCGCGACCAGCCAAAAATCACCTCGGCGCCGTGGTTGAACAGGATGATGCGCTGCGCGTTGTCGAAGCAGACCACCGCATCGTCGGCGATGCTGAGGATGCCCTGCAGCTGGGCGGTGGTGAGGTCGGCGGCGGGCAGCTTGTCGGCCAAGAACGACTCCTCAGTTGGCGAGGCCGCGCCGGTACTGCACGGCTTCGGCGATGTATGCGGCGCACAGCGGTGCGCCGGCGGGCAGATCGGCAAGGTCGGCAATCGTACGCGCCACCTTGAGGATGCGATGATAAGCCCGCGCGGTGAGTCCGAGTTGCTGCATCGCGCGTTTCAGCAGCGTCGCGCCGGCGGCGTCGGGCAGGCAATGCAGATCCACTTCGGCGGGCGACAGCAGGGCGTTGGCCTTGCCCTGGCGCGCCAGCTGCCGCGCCCACGCCGCGGTTACCCGGGTGCGCACCGTGGCCGCGGCTTCGCCGTCGCCGCGCGCGGCAAGCTCGGCCTCATCCACCGCCGGCACGTCGAGCATCAGGTCGATGCGGTCGAGCAGCGGCCCGGACAGTTTGCCGCGGTAGCGCGCGACCTGGTCGGGCGTGCAGCGGCACTTGCCGCTGGTTGCGCCGAGCCAGCCGCAGGGGCACGGGTTCATCGCCGCCACGAGCTGGAAGCGCGCCGGGAATTCGGCGCGGCGCGCGGCGCGGGCGATGTGGATATGCCCGGTTTCCAGCGGCTCGCGCAGGGCTTCCAGCACGCCGCGCTGGAATTCTGGCAACTCGTCGAGGAACAGCGCGCCGTTGTGCGCCAGCGAAATCTCGCCCGGCCGCGGCGTGCCGCCGCCGCCGACCAGTGCGGCGCTGGAGGCCGAATGATGCGGGGCGCGAAATGGCCGCTGCTGCCACTGTGCAAGTTTGAAACTGCCGGCCAGGGAATGCACGGCGGCGGATTCCAGGGCTTCGGCATGGGTCATCGGCGGCAAGAGGCCGGGCAGGCGCTGCGCCAGCATCGACTTGCCGGCACCGGGCGGGCCGCTCATCAGGAGTGAATGCCCACCTCCGGCGGCCACTTCGAGCGCGCGCTTGGCCTGCGCCTGGCCCTTGACCTCGGCCAGATCGGGATAGCGGGCAAGAGTCGGCGCCGGCGGCACGGCGAATGGCGCCAGGATTTCGCGGCCGGCGAGGTGAGCGCAGACTTGCAGCAGGTTCTGCGCCGGCAGGATTTTCATGCCCTCGATCAGGGCGGCTTCCGGCGCGCTTTCGAGAGGCAGCACGAAGGCGCGTGCGGCTTTGTGCTGCGGTCCGGCCTCATGGCGGATCGCGGCGCACATCGCCAGCGTGCCGCGCACCGCGCGCAAGTCACCGGAAAGCGCCAGTTCGCCGGCGAACTCATGGGCATCCAGTTCGGGCGCCTTGATCTGCCCGGAAGCGATCAGTATGCCCAGCGCGATCGGCAGGTCGAAGCGGCCCGATTCCTTGGGCAGGTCGGCCGGGGCGAGGTTGGCGGTGATGCGCCGTTGCGGAAATTCAAAGCCGCAGTTCTGGATCGCGGCACGCACGCGGTCGCGCGCTTCCTTGACTTCGGTATCGGGCAGGCCGACCAGGGTGAAGGAGGGCAGCCCTGCCGCGAGATGGACTTCGACCGTGACTTCCGGGGCTGCGAGGCCCGCCAGCGCCCGCGAGCGAAGAACGGCGAGCGCCATCGATTTGTTTACTGCGCCGCCGGGTCGGGCGGGGGTTTCTTGCTGCGGGCTTCGAGTTCAGCGGCGCGCGCCTCGAGCGCCTCCAGCTTGGCCCGCGTGCGGCTCAGCACTTCGCGCTGCACGTCAAATTCTTCGCGGGTCACCAGGTCCAGTTTGGCGAAGACACCGGCAAGTGCGGCGCGCAGGTTCTTCTCGATGTCGCCGGCTGGCGTTGCCGCCAGCAGGGAGGAAACGCGGGCGGACATTTCATCGAGCAATTTGGGATTCAGCATGTTGATGGGGCGCAGTGCGGTGACGAGAAAGTCTAGCACAGCGAAGTCCCGCATCGGAGTCGCCAAGGGTGCTGCACCACCATAGTGCGCTACGGGTTTGTTTTCGGTTCCGTTTGGTGCATGGCCGTCGGTGCTGCGGCGCATGATGTCTGCAACCTTATGAATAGTAATGAAATTAATGGCTGGCACGGTCTCTGCATGGAAGGAGCTGTAAATTTTTTTAATTCGTCCAAGGAGCATAACCATGCGCAAGACTCTGATCGCCGCGGCCGTCGCCGGCCTCTTTTCCCTTCCTTCCGTCGTCATGGCCGAGGCCGCTGCACCGGCTGCCGCCCCGGCCAGCCCGCACACGATTGCAGGCAACCTTTCGATAATTTCGGACTACCGCTTCCGCGGCATCACCCAGACCTTCGAGAAGCCGGCGATCCAGGGCGGTGTCGACTACTCGCACTCGAGCGGCTTCTATCTTGGCAACTGGAACTCCAACGTCAGTTCGGGTGCAGGTTTCCCAGATGGCAACCTGGAAATGGATTTCTACGGCGGCTACAAGACCACATTCGGCGATTTCGGTCTTGACGTCGGCGCGATCTACTACTACTACCCGGGATCCGAAGCTCGCGGCTTGGGCATCGGCGCCAATTCGGGCGAGGTTAATAACAAGGAAATCTACATCGGCGGCACCTGGAAGTTCCTCTCGGTCAAGTACTTCTACGCGGTCGATGATTACTTTTCGCTGCGCGGCGTGAATTCAGCCGGTGTTTCAACCGGAAAGGACACCAAGGGCTCGAGCTACCTCGATTTTGCCGCGACCTATGACCTCGGCGATGGCTGGGGCATCAACGGCCACGTCGGCCTGCTGAACCTGGAGAACGTCCATAACGGCGATTACACGGACTGGAAGATCGGCGTAACCAAGGACATCAATGGCTGGGTTTTCGGCCTCGCCTATGTCGATACCAATGCCGACGGCAAGTGCCGGGGTGCGACGACCTACCAGCCTTACTGCTTCACCAACTCGAATTCGGATAACGCAGGCGTGATCAACTTCGGCAGCCATACCAAGGACGCCGGTGACAGCACCGTGCTTGTGTCAGTTTCCAAGACATTCTGATCGCATCTGAATAATCCCGCCGGCGACCCGGCCGGCGTCGGCGGGATGCTTCACCCAGTTACCAAACCTCATCCAATTTGCAAAGGAATCAGCCATGAAACTCGTCACCGCCATCATCAAGCCTTTCAAGCTTGACGAGGTACGCGAGGCCCTCGCCGCCGTCGGTGTGCAGGGGATCACCGTTACCGAGGTCAAGGGGTTCGGCCGGCAGAAAGGTCATACCGAGTTGTATCGCGGCGCCGAATACGTCGTCGATTTTCTGCCCAAGGTCAAGGTCGAAGCCGCCATCCGCGACGACCTGGTGGACCAGGTCATCGAAACCATAGAGAAATCCGCCAGCACCGGCAAGATCGGCGACGGCAAGATTTTCGTCTTCGACGTCGAACAAGTTGTCCGCATCCGCACCGGTGAAACCGGTGAGGAAGCTCTGTAAGGGAGACCCAAAAATGAGAAAGATAATCGCTACCCTGCTGACGGTACTTGCCGTCGGCATCGCCGGCGGCGCTTCCAGCGCCTGGGCCGACGACAAGCCGGCGACGGCTGCTCCGGCGGCCGCCGCACCGGCCGCCACCGCCCCGGCGGCTGCTGCCGCACCTGCTGCGACTGCCGCACCCGCTGCGACTGCTGCGGCCGCAGCCGCGCCCGCCCCGGTGCCCAACAAGGGCGACAATGCCTGGCTGATCGTGGCCACGGCCTTCGTCATCCTCATGAGCATCCCCGGCCTCGCGCTGTTCTACGGCGGCCTGGTGCGCAGCAAGAACATGCTGGCGGTGCTGATGCAGGTGTTCGTCATCTTCTCGGTGATCAGCGTGCTGTGGGCCGTGTATGGCTACAGCGTCGCCTTCACCGAAGGGAACGCCTTTTTCGGCAGCCTCGACAAGCTGCTCCTGAAAGGCATCACGCCGGATTCGGTCGCCGCCACCTTCAGCAAGGGTGTCGTGGTCTCCGAGTTCATCTACGTGGCGTTCCAGGGCGCTTTCGCGGCCATCACCTGCGGCCTGATCGTCGGCGCCTTCGCCGAGCGCATCAAGTTCTCCGCGGTGCTCCTGTTCATGGTGCTGTGGTTCAGCTTGAGCTACCTGCCGATCGCCCACATGGTCTGGTACTGGACCGGCCCGGATCCCTACACCACGGCGGAAGCAGCCGACAAGGCAACGGCGACCGCGGGCTACTTGTTCCAGAAGGGCGCGCTCGACTTCGCCGGCGGTACGGTGGTGCATATTAATGCCGCCATCGCCGGCCTGATCGGGGCATTCATGGTGGGCAAGCGCGTCGGCTACGGCAAGGACTCGATGGCGCCGCACTCGCTGACCATGACCATGATCGGCGCCTCGCTGCTGTGGGTCGGCTGGTTCGGATTCAACGCCGGCTCGGCCCTCGAAGCCAACGGAACGGCGGCACTGGCCTTCGTCAATACCTGGCTGGCCACGGCAATGGCCGCAACCTCCTGGATGGTGGCGGAATGGCTGATCAAGGGCAAGCCCTCGATGCTGGGTGCCGCTTCGGGTGCCGTCGCCGGTCTCGTGGCGATCACTCCGGCGGCCGGTTTCGTCGGCGTCGGCGGCGCCCTGGTCATCGGCCTCGCGGCCGGCGTGATCTGCCTGTGGGGCGTGAATGGCCTGAAGAAGCTGCTCGGTGCCGATGACTCGCGCGACGTGTTCGGCGTGCATGGCGTCGGCGGTATCCTCGGCTCGATCCTGACCGGCGTGTTCGCGGCGCCCAGCCTTGGCGGCACGGGCATCTACGACTACGTGGCGAACAAGGTCGCGGACAACTACGACATCATGGGCCAGGTCATCATCCAGGCCACCGGCGTCGGCGTCACCCTGGTCTGGTCGGGGGTGGTTGCCTTCATCTGCTACAAGATCGTCGATATCTTTGTCGGCCTGCGCGTACCGGAAGACGAAGAGCGCGAGGGCCTGGACATCACGTCCCACGGCGAATCGGCCTACCACAACTGAGTTGTTTTCCTCCGCCCCTTTCGCAAGAAAGGGGCACACCGCAGAAGCTCCTCCACTGCGGTTTTCAATCGGGCGCCCTTTGGGCGCCCGATTTTTTGTGTCTGCGCTGGAAGCGCAGACGGTACCCCCTGGCGGGGTTGCCGACCGTTCAGCGGGCCGGGCTGGCGAATGCCAGGCAGGGGTCGGGGCGTTCGGCTCGCGGCGTGAACCAGATGATGTCGTAGGGGGCGGTGCTGCCGACGCGTTCGGTCTCGTACTGCGCCGGCGCCGTCTTGCCGGCGCCGACTTCGATGAAGCCGAGCGACAGCACGCGGCTGGCCGGACGCCGGGCGGCGAGATACAGCGGCACGCCGATATCGCGCCGCGCATGGCCGCGGCCTAGAATGAAAACCACGCCCTGCTCAAGCCTGCCCAGCGCCGCATCGGCAAGTGTCGCATCGCGCAGGCGCTGGGCGCGCACCAGGCCGTCGCGTAGTTGCGGCGTCACCTTGCCGCAATGCGAGGCCTCGATCAGGCCGGCCATGTACTTCTGCCGATCTTCATTCCAGGCCAGTTCCAGGGCGAGTCGCTGCTCTTCACCGGCGGCCAGCGTCGCATAGCCCTCGCGTACGATCGGACGTGTGGCCGCGCGCGGCAGGTTGGCCGCCACCAGGGGGAGTCCAGCCGTGCCGGCCAGCGCCACCAGTGGTTGGTAAAGCGCCCAGTCCCAGCCGCGCATCAGCGGCGCCAGGTCCTGGCCGGCGCGGCGCGCCGAGTCGAGCGCGGCTTGCTGGTCACTATCGAACTGTTCCATCAGCAACGCCGGCCGCGCCCCGGCGGCAAGACGCGCCTGCAGAATCCTGAGTTGCAGGCGATGATGCTCCGGGTTGTCGTGGGTTTCGCCCAACAGAAGAGCTTCGCTGGCCGCGGCGCGGCGCAATAGTTCGGCTTCATCGATGAAGCTTTGCGTGCCGGCATCCCACAGGCGTCCGGCGAGCGGATGGTCGGTGTCGCGCAGGGTTCCGGGAGGAACGGGCGCACAGCCTGCAAACAGCAGCAGGACGAGGCAGGCGAGAAATCTGGTCGGCATCGAGATCTGAGGCAGGCGCGGGTTCAAGGCAAGTACGCCGGGCGGCGCGCCAGGTCTATTTCCCCGTTTCCGTTTCCTGATCGAGGAAGTCAAGGATCTGCCGTGCCTGGGGTACTCCCGCCTTTGCCGCCTCTCCCAGCCAGTGTCTGGCCGCAACCAAGTCCTTCGTTGTGCCCTTGCCGGTTGCGTAGAGCCGGCCGACGTTGAACTGTGCCGGCGGGAATCCGGTGACGGCCGCTGCCAGGTAGTAGTCGAAGGCCTTGGCCGGGTCCTTGGCGACGCCGCGCCCGGTTTCGTAAAGCTCGCCGAGGTTGTTGCGCGCCGAAGGCTCACCCTGTTGCGCCGCTTCGCGGTAATAGCGCGCGGCGCGGGCCAGATCCACCTTGCCGCCGATGCCTTGGGCGTGCATCCAGCCGAGCAGTGTTGTGGCGCTGAGCCGGCCTTCGCGGGAAGCGCGTTCGAGGCGGGCATAGGCGCAAGGCGCATCGGGCGGTTCCGCCTCGAGACAGATGCGGCCGACCCGTTCTATGGCCCCGGCATGCCCTGCATCGGCGGCTTCCAGCATCGGTACAAAGGCCCGCGCCGGGTCGTTCTGTTCGATGCACTGGGCGTGACGGAACTTCGCGCCGCTGAAGCCCTTGTCGAGCGCCGCGGCAAAGCTTGCGCAGGCGCGCTCGATATTGCGTTCTTCGAGAATGCCGTGCAGCGCGAACACGCCGAGGGCGAATTCGGCCGCGCCGATACCGCGTTTGGACATGTCTTCGAGGGTCGCGCGGGTGCCGGCGAAGTGCTTCTGGATCTGCGCGCGGTAGGCGGTGAACAGGTTTTCGTCGCCGCGCGAAAGTGCGCGTTCGGCCGCGCGTGCAGCGCGCAGCGCGAGTTCGGCACGCTGCTGCTTTGTTTGCGTGTCATCGGGATTGGCACCGAGCGCGTTGTTCAAGGCAATTGCCTCGTCGCTGATGATCTCGAGTTCGGTGACGGGATCGAGTACGGTCGGTGCCGCTGTCCTGGTTTTCTGTTTCGCGGCGTTCGACTTGGCCGCAGCGGTCTTGGCTTTCTGTTTTGCGGTTGATGTTGCGGCCTCGGCGCGGTCGGCCGGTGTTATGGCCAGTCCCAGTGCCAGAGACAGGCAGGCTGCAATGCGGTAATATTGCTTTAAATCAAAAATTAATGACATATTGATGATGCCAAGTCTGACCTGTGGCGATGTTATGCGAAAAGCCCTAGTGGCGGGGGCGTTCGTGCTCGCCGCGCACTCCCCCGTGGCGCAGGCTGCGAATGACGATGCGGCGGAAGCCCTGGCCAAGGCTGGCGGCTGCTTCAAATGTCACTCGGTCGAGAAGGCCAAGAAAGCCCCTTCCTACAAAAGGATAGCCCAGAAGTACAAAGACAAGGCCGATGCCGAAGCGACCTTGATCAAGCATCTGTCGTCCAGCAAGTCAGTCAAGGTCGAAGATGGCGGCGACGAACAGCACGAGCCACCTCCCGCCAAGGATGCCGCCGATCTGAAGAACCTCGTGCAGTGGATTCTGTCGCGCGGATGATCTTTTGCAGGGCCGGCTGTAAACGCAACAGGCCGCTCAGCGCGGCCTGTTTCATTTGGTGCTGGGCGACTTACCAGCTCTTCACTACCGCCGAGACGCCGAAGACGTGGTTGCTGTAGCGCGGCGAATTCTGGCCGGTCAGCAAAACCTGGTCGATCGACGTCGCTGTCAGGTTGTCGTAAGCCCAATCCCTGGACTGGAGGTTTTCGTAGAGGTAATTGAAACGCCACGACAACTGCTTGCTGTAGTCCCACTTGGCAAACAATTGCAGCGTGTTCAGCCTGTTCCAGTTTTCCGGCATCGATGTTTCGGCGGGGACGATGCCCGTTCCGGTCCTTACCGAAGAGAGGCCGGTACCATAGTTGTAGACATAGGTTCCGCCGACATCCCAGCGCTCTTCGGGTTGCCACTTGAGGCCGACGCCGATCGTGGCGTCGCGATTCAACACGTCGGCGGACCAGCCATTGTTCAGGTTGCCGGCTGTATTTCCGACCAGAGTCGTCGCCGCGCCCCGAACCCAGGTTCGTCCCTTCTGCGTGGTTTCGGTTTCGCCGTAATTGCCGAAGGCGAAGGTCGTCAGGTTCTCTGCGGGCTGCCACTGCACATCGAGGCTGACGCTGACGCCTTCGGCCAGGGTCTGGCCGAGGCAGGTGTCCGGGAGTGTCGCGGACAGGGTGGCCGGGATGGCGGGATCGACGACGGTGCTGCAGTTCGGGCCTTTCGCCTTGCGCCGGTAGTTGTCGACGGCCCCCTGCAGGCTGACGGTTTCCGAGGCAGTCCAGTTGCCGGACGTGCGTACGCGGTCCTCGTTGTAGTTGGCGTACAGCAAGGCGCGCATGCTCGGGTGCGCGGTCAGCCGATTTTGAGACCTGAAAGTCGGATTCCAATACGTGTTTTCGAAGTAATTGTTCTTGTCGTATTCCGAACCGCGGCGCTGCGTATAGGTATAGCCGACGCTGCCCAGAAACTCGTCGGAAACCGGACGGCGCAGTTCGATTGATGCCTTGTCGGTATTGGTATAGTCGCGATCCGCGGGGTTCTGGTACAGCTTGTCGTCCATCGAGTACTTGAGGTTCTTGCGTTCGAGGCCGGCGCGCAGGATCGTCTTTGCGGCGATTTCGTAGTCGCCGTCGACCGAGAATTTTTGCTCCGTGGTGCTCAGCGGCGCATTGCGACGCATGGTCGTGGTGCTCGAGGTAGTCGCGTCCCGGCTGAGATAGGTGTAGTTGGCGACCGGCGTCTGGTTGTCGCTGTCGTTGTATTGGTAGGCGACCTTGAGGTTCATCTTGTCCATCGGCTTGGTCGTCAGGGCTACTTCCAGAAGGGATCTGACTACCTTGCCATCGAGCGAAGTGCGCGGCGGTACGTTGCCCGCTGCGCCGGTTGCGAGGTTCGCCGAATAGGGCAGGAAGTTCTCGTCCTGGCGCGCGATGCTGTACGAGAGCTTGCCCGTCAGTCGCGTGTTCTTGCTGTAGTTGTAGCCGGCGTTGGCATAGACCTGGTGAAAATCATTGCTCGGCGCCAGGGACATCCGTCCTTCCGTTTGTCCGGCTGTATTGGTGAACGGATTGCGCACGTTGAAGGAATTCAAATCGTTGTCGAATTTTGAATACGTATAGCCGACCTGCAGCTGGGCCACCCTGGTGGTGTAGGAGAGGATGGCTTCCATCTGGCGGGTTCGGTCATCGATCTCGTAGGGGACGATGACGGCGCGGCCGCCGCCGAAGTTATACGGAAGCCCCGTCAACCGGGTGCCGTCGCGGTGGTCTTCGCGGTAGTTGACCTTGAAGTCCCATTCCTTGCCCAGAAAACCGGCCAGGCCGACGCGATAGATGTCGCGCTCCTGCTCGATGTTGTAGCCGCGCAAGCGTGGATTGATTTTCGCGGTGTCATCCGCGCCGAGGGTCGCTACAAAGGTGGAGGGCAGGGTCAGGTTGTTGCTGCCCAGGCCGTCATGGATGAAGGAGGTCGTGTCCCATTGCGAGCGCGTGATTCGGTCATAGTTGATCGATGCGGTCCATTTGCCCTGGATGCCACCCTCGGCAGATAGTTTGCGCGAATCGAGGCCCAGGGTGGAACCGTAGACCTGCCAGTATTGCGCGTCGTTGGCTTCGTCGCGGGAGAGCCAGTTGAAGCCGGCCAGGGGGAACCCGCCCTTGTCGGTCAGGCCCGAAAACTGGCCGAAACGGTAGGAATCGTGAGAGTTGTAGCCGACGCCGAGTTCGATGTAATTGTCCGACCAGCGTGCCATGTCGGCGTCGCGAAACAGCACGTCCGAATCGCGGAACAGCCGGGCCGTGAGCATGGTATCGGCAAGGGATGGCGTCGCCGCCAGCGCGGCGAGCGCGGCACCGACCGCGATTACGACGGTACGGCGGCGAAGCGGCGCGGAAATTTTCTGTTTCATGGCATCACCTATGGGCAATGTGTGTCGTCTTAGCGCTGCAGGCGCGCGCCGGAAGGATGGTTGCTGCCATGAATCTTCATGTGGCAGTTGGTGCAGGCATTGCCGACGACCCGCTGGGCGTTGGCGGCGAAGTTGGCCCCACCGGGCAAGGTCTTGCCGCCAAACGCGGTGCTGGAGTGGTTGCCGCCATCCTGATGGCATTGCTGGCACAGGTAGGGCAGGCGCGTCTTGAGCATGGGCGCATTGTTGGTGCCGTGCGGGTTGTGGCAGTTGGTGCAGTCGTCCTGCGCCGAACGGTGCTCCCAAAGGAAGGGGCCGCGCATTTGGGCATGGCACTGGTAGCAGGTTTCATTGACGGTGTTTTTCTGCAGCGAGGCGCGTGTCGTCGAGCCGTGCGAGGCATGACAGGAGGAGCAGCCGAAAAAGCCGGTCTTGGTCGGATGGGTCGACATCCGGTGCAACTCGGCACGGCGGTCCTGGTGGCATTCGAAGCAGACGCTGGCCTGGGTTTCGGTCACCATCACCGGGTCCTTGGAGGCGTGCATGCGGTGGCAACTGGCGCAGGTTTGCTTGGTCTGCTCGTGCTTGCTGCCCTTCCAGTGGATGCGCGAACCTTGTTCATGGCAGGCCAGACAGGCTTCGTTCTGAGGTTCGGCTGGGGACTTCTTACCGAAGGTCACTGGCACCAGACCCGGCGTGCGCGGCTTCTTGTTGTGCTCGGTAAGGTCGCCGTGGCAGGCGCCGCACATGGCATCGGCCGGATCGCCCGTGATCGACTTGCCGGTGGCCGCCGGCGTGCGGGCATCGCCCTTGACACCGTGCTTGGTCTTGGTGATGGCATAGAAGCCTTCGTGGCATTCGACGCAGGGTTTGGTGGCGCCGGTTTCGGCGCGCGAGCGTGTTTGCGGCTCGTCCGGGGCCTTTCCTAGCTGGGCAAAGGCGCTGCCGGATAGCCCTGCGGCCATTAGCAGGGCGAGGCCGACCGCAACTGCGCGACATTTCTGGATTGTCTGGTTCATAGGACTGTCTCGTTCCGGCGATGCGTTTGCCCGATTCCCGGGTGGAATTTGCTTCCAAGCTTGGCTGATTTACGCGCCAATCTTTACAAACAACATTATTAAAACTCTGCTTGGTGTTGATTCAAACAGACTTTTATTCAGCTGACAAGTATTTTCGTACAGCGCTCGCCAACGGCCGAGTCAAAAAGTGTTTCTTTTTTACGACAAAAGTTTTTCGCCTCCGAACGGTTTCGGGCAGGAGAAAACCTGTTTATGAACATTGGATTATGTGATTGTATTAATAAATCACGCGAGATGCGCCCGCACCAAGCCCCGGCAGGGGCCCGAGTGGCGAAAAGAATTTGCACCAAAGTCGTCCCTCTGCGGGACAGACCTACTTGTTGCGGGTGGCGACGTAGTCGGCGACGATCTTGACTTCGGCCGGCTTGAGGTCGTCGGTGACGCCTTCTTCCTTGTGGGTCTTGTTCTTGGTCAGGCGCGAGGCGACGCATTCCCAGTCGCCCTTGTACTTCTCCTGGATGCGCTTCATCGGCGGGCCGGTCTTCTTCTGGACATAGGCATGGCATTGCGGGCAACCGACGCGTTCGATGATCGCCTTGGCCGCGGCTTCGTCGACGGTTCCCAGCGGGGCGCCGGTCGGCGCCGGACAGGGCGGCAGGTCGGACCCGTCGCGATAGGCGAGTTTCTTCTTGCCGCCCGGAGCCGCGGCTGCGACTTTCGCCGCCGGTTCAGTCTTGGCTGCGGGCTCGGCCTTGGCGACCGGTTCCGGTTTCTTCGCTGCCTGAGCCTCGGCTTCCTTCTTTGCCTTGGCGTCGGCTTCGAGCCGGGCCTTTTCCTCGGCTTCGCGCTTTTGTGCCGCCAGCGCATCCGCATCGCGTTTGGCCTTGGCTTCCGCTTCGCGTTTTGCCGCTTGGGCTTCGGCCTCGCGTTTCGCCGCGGCCTGCACCTCGGCATCGCGGCGGGCTTTTTCTTCGCTTTCGCGCTTGATTGCGTCGAGCGCAGCGGTGTCCTTGCGCGCCCGGGCATCGGCCTCGCGCTTGGCCAGGGCTTCCTTTTCCTGCTTTGCGGCAGCTTCCCGCTTGGCCTGGGCTTCGGCGTCGCGTGCCGCCTGAGCCTTGGCCTCGGCTTCCTGTTTGGCTTTGGCCGCGGCATCCTTGCCGGCTTGGGCCTTGGCATCGGCCTCCTGTTTTGCCCTGGCTGCAGCATCCTGCTTGGCTTGGGCCCTGGCGTCCGCCGCCGCCTTGGCCTTGTCTTCCGCATCCTTCTTGGCCTGTGCCTTGGCGTCCGCCGCCGCCCTGGCCTTGGCTGCAGCCTCTTCTTTGGCCTTGGCGGCTTCCAGACGTTTCGCTTCCGGGCTGCCGGGCTTCGGCCTGGCGGCTTCGGCGGCCGCCTGTTCCTCGAAGCTCATGCCGGCCAGCCACTCCGAGATGGTCCGGATTTCTGCCGCGGAGACAGCCTTCAGCTCATTGGCATGGCTGGGAGCAGCTGAAATCGCAGCCGAGGTTTTTGCCGGATCGCCCTTCAGCGTGGCCTTCATGGTTTTCACGGAAGGCGCGGTGCTGCGCGCCTCGTAGAAATGGCACAGGTTGCATTGCTTCTGCTGGAACAACTTGGGTCCCTGTGCCGGTCCCGCGGTCTGCGCCTGTGCGGCAAGCGCCAGCAGCGATAGCGTGGCGACGACGATGCGGGCCAAGTGTGGAGTGAATGCCGGTTTCATGGAGCAGCCTTAGGCGCCGTGACCGCTGAACAGCTCCATGGCCTTGACCAGGCTGCGGCGCATCCGGTTGAAAGAGACGCTGAGCTGGGCGACCTCGTCAGAGCCGTGTTCGTCGAATTCGCCCATCTCGAAGTTGCCCTTGCTGATTTCATCGGCGATATTCGCCATGACGCCTACCCGGCTGATGATCAGCGAGTTCAGCATGATGTTGATGAGGATGAAGACGAGCACAAAAACGCCCGTGATGGTGGTCATGAAGGTAATGAACATGCGATTGGCGTTTTCGACCGGCACCGAAAGCGGCACGGTAACGATCTGTGCGCCGACGATCTCCTTGAGCTTCCAGCCATAGCCGTTTTCGCTGCCGTATTTTGCGACGATCTGCGGTGGCGACTTTTCCGGCGTGGTGTGGCAGCCGAGGCAACCCGACTGCAATATCTGGATCGGGTGTGCAAGGTAGAGGACGGGGCCTTTCGCGGTCTGGCGCACGCCCCATTCCTCCTTCTTGGCGGGGTCGGCGCGGAAGGAGTGGATGATCTTCGCTTCCCAGTCGGCAGCGCGATGCTTGAGGTTGGTCGGGTTGAGGGCGGCTTCGCGGTAGCCGTAGTCGGGGTAGCGCTTATGCACCGCTTCCATGACCTTGTCGGCGGCGTAAGCCGGCACACCCATCATGAGCATTTCCTCTTCTTCACCGGTTTCGCGCAGGTTGGGCCCGACCTCATTGACCGCCCAGGTGCGCGCGGAAAGTATGGTTTCCATCAGGACGCTGGCATTCGACAGCACTTCCGCCCTGGCATTGTCATTGAGCTGCCGATGGGAAAAATAGCCGGAGGCGCCGAGCGCGAGCCCGAACACCACCAGCAGCATCGAATTGAATTTTCCCCTCAGCTTCATGGCAGTTCTCCGCCTGATTTTTCGAACGCAAAGCATAGCATGCGCGCATCCTCGCGCATCCCGGATATCCCGCGGATACGCCACGACGCTTCCGCACGGACAGCGGACAGATGGGCAGAAGCATGAGGCCGGACCGCGCCCCCGCAATTGCCTTCATCGGGTAAGATATCTAAAGTCTATAATATCAAAAGTTGGCCTAATTGCGCTTCTGGCAGCATCTGGCCCACCATGCATTCCGGAGGATTGTGACATTGTGGCGTCACCAGTCAGCGCACCCGTAACAACAACGGTCATCGCCTTCGACGTGGTGGGCGCCGATTCGTTTACGGGCGCAGTTCTTGACAGTTTCGACAAGGTCGTGACTGCGGTTCGCGGACTCGGCTTCGTGATCCAGGATCCCGGCAAGCCGAATCTCACCCTGACTCTGGCGCCCGAGGCGGCGGTGGCCGAGGCCGTTAGCCGCACTGCCGCCGCC
>VEPA01000057.1 GCA_012026675.1 Betaproteobacteria bacterium
GATCGCGCCGATTGCGATGGAAGAAGGCCTGCGCTTTGCCATCCGCGAAGGCGGACGTACCGTGGGCGCCGGCGTCGTCGCCAAGATTATTGAATAGGGCAGTTACTAGGCGTTAGACGCTAGCCGTTAGTTCAAGCAAGCCCGCGAGCGGACAAACCAACTAGCGACTAAAGGCTAACGACTGCAGTTAGGCCAGTAGCTCAATTGGCAGAGCGTCGGTCTCCAAAACCGAAGGCTGGGGGTTCGAGACCCTCCTGGCCTGCCAGAACACAAAGCCTGAGTTAGGACTTATGACCGATAAAATAAAGCTGGCAGTGGCGTTGCTGCTGGTGGTTGCAGGATTAGGCGGCTACTACATGCTTGCCGAGCATGCCACCGTATTGCGCGTGCTGTCGGTATTGGCTGGAGTCGGTGCCGCGGTAGCCGTGGCATGGACTACGCCGACCGGGCAAATCGCCGTGGCCTTCACCCGCGAATCGGTGCAGGAAACGCGCAAGGTGGTATGGCCGACCCGCAAGGAGACCATACAGACCACCGGGGTTGTATTCGCGCTGGTGGTGGCGGTGGCGATTTTTCTCTGGATTGTTGACGTCAGTTTGTTGTGGCTGGTCAAACTGGTGATGGGGCGGAGTGCTTGATGTCGATGCGATGGTATGCGGTACAGGTCTACTCCGGCTACGAAAAATCCGTTCAGCGTGCCTTGGGGGAACGTGTCGCGCGTTCCGAACTCGCCCCGAAATTCGGGGAGGTGCTGGTGCCGATCGAAGAAATAGTCGAAATGAAAGGTGGCCAGAAAACTATCAGCGAGCGCAAGCTCTATCCAGGCTATGTATTGGTGCAGATGGAAATGAGCGACGATGCCTGGCATCTGGTGAAAAGCACGCCCCGGGTTACCGCCTTTATCGGTGGTACCGCGCTCAAGCCGACGCCGATCAAGGATTCCGAGGTGGAAATCATCCTTCAGCGCATGGATGAGAGCAAAACCAATCCGACCCAGAAGCTTACTTTCGAAAGCGGTGAAGTGGTCCGCGTCACCGAAGGGCCGTTCAAGGATTTTTCCGGAACCGTGGGCGAAGTCAACTATGAAAAAAGCAAGCTGCGCGTGTCCGTGTCCATTTTTGGACGCGCCACGCCGGTGGAACTGGATTTCAGCCAGGTAGTAAAAGAGTCCTGATTGTGAAGAGTGCCGTAGCGATACGGTTTCTGTAACCGGGGAGCCGGGTTCAAGACCCGGCGCTCGCACCCGTTTAGGAGCAAGTAAATGGCAAAGAAAGTCATAGGCTACATCAAGCTGCAGATCCCTGCAGGCAAAGCAAATCCAAGTCCGCCCATCGGGCCCGCACTCGGGCAGCGCGGGTTGAATATCATGGAATTCTGCAAGGCGTTCAATGCTGCAACCCAGGGCGTGGAACCCGGTCTGCCGGTGCCGGTGGTGATCACTGCATTCGCCGACAAGAGATTCACCTTCATCATGAAGACGCCGCCCGCTACGGTACTGATCAAGAAGGCGGCCAAGCTGGAGAAGGGAAGCCCGAGACCGCATACCGACAAGGTGGGCAAAATTACCCGCGCCCAAGCCGAAGAGATCGCCAAGGCCAAAATGCCTGATCTCACGGCGGCGGATATGGATGCTGCGGTGCGTACCATCGCCGGCAGTGCACGCAGCATGGGTATCGAGGTGGAGGGAGCATAAATGGCCAAGCACTCAAAACGTGTTCAGTCCTTGCGCAGCAAGGTGGACCACAGCAAATCGTACCCTTTGAGCGATGCCTTGGCGCTGGTCAAGGATACCTCGACCGCCAAGTTTGACGAATCGGTGGATGTGGTGATCAGCCTCGGCATCGATGCCCGCAAATCCGACCAGTTGGTGCGCGGGGCCCTGGTGTTGCCCAATGGCACCGGCAGGACTGTGCGCGTTGCGGTATTTGCCCAAGGCGCGAATGCTGAAGCCGCGAAGGCAGCGGGAGCCGATATTGTCGGTTTCGAGGATCTTGCGGAACAGATCAAGGGTGGCATGATGGATTTCGGCGTGGTGATCGCCAGCCCTGACGCGATGCGCGTCGTCGGCCAGCTCGGCCAGATTCTTGGTCCGCGCGGACTGATGCCGAACCCCAAGGTGGGAACCGTGACGCCTGACGTTGCGCAGGCAGTGAAAAACGCCAAGGCAGGGCAGGTGCAATACCGCACCGACAAGGCCGGCGTCGTTCATTGCACCATAGGACGCGCTTCATTCAGCGTCGATGCGCTGAAGGGCAATTTCATGGCGCTGGTGGAGGCATTGAACAAATCCAAGCCGGCCGCCAGCAAGGGTGTTTTTCTGAAGAAGATGTCCGTTTCCAGCACCATGGGTGTTGGCGTTCGTGTAGATCAGGCCAGTCTCGCATAGAGGAGAACAGTAACGCGGGCTTTGCAGCCGCGAAAACAGGCTTTGGACCCATTTGCTGAAAAGTTGATGGGGTTATCAAAGACCGTAGGGGTGGCAGGCACCAGGAACAGACAGCCGGTTATCGGAGGCCGAATGTTCACCGGATGCAGGTCGCTTAATTGAAGGCGAAGCGGATGAAGGGCCTTACCGGTTCCCGATTCCTGTCTTCCGCGTCCCGAACCCTACGCAGATGGCGTTCCAGAAACAGGATGCTGGCTTTCCTGATGAAAGGTCGCCGTGGGTAGGTTTCCGGATGGTCCGGAAAACATGGGCCATGCGGGAACTCAATTAACGGAAGGAGGTAAGGCCTTGAGTCTTAATCTTGAAGAGAAGAAGGCTGTGGTTGCCGAGGTGAGCGAGCAAGTCTCGAAGGCCCAGGCAATCGTGCTTGCTGAATATTGCGGCCTACAAGTCGGCGAGATGACCGCGCTGCGCAAGAAGGCAAGGCAATCCGGCGTGTACCTGCGTGTAGTCAAGAATACGCTGGTGCGCCGTGCGGTCGATGGTACGCCGTTTTCCGGGCTGAGTTCGCAGATGGTCGGACCGCTGGTGTTCGGCATTTCCACCGACCCGGTTGCTGCAGCCAAGGTGATGAGCGAGTTTGCCAAGGCAAACGAGAAATTCGCCATCAAGGGCGGTGCGATGCCGAACCATGTCATGGATGCCGCCGGCGTGAAAGCCCTGGCGTCGATGCCGAGCCGGGAAGAGTTGCTGGCCAAGCTGCTGGGTACCATGCAGGCGCCCATAGCGCAGTTCGTGCGTACGCTGAACGAGGTTCCAACCAAGTTCGTGCGTGGCCTGGCAGCAGTCCGCGATCAAAAGCAAGTCGCCTAGATTCAGTTTTCAAATATATCAGGAGAAATTAAATGGCTTTGTCCAAAGCAGAAATTCTAGATGCAATTGGCAACATGTCGGTTCTGGACCTGTCCGAACTGATCAAGGAAATGGAAGCAAAGTTTGGCGTGTCCGCTGCTGCGGCTGCAGTTGCAGTGGCTGCCGCGCCGGCCGCTGCCGCTACTGCTGCAGCCGCTGCTGAAGAGCAGACGGAATTCAGCGTGGTGTTGACCGCAGTTGGCGACAACAAGGTTAGCGTCATCAAGGCGGTGCGCGAACTGACCAGCCTGGGCCTGAAGGAGGCCAAGGACCTGGTTGACGCTGCGCCCAAGGCGGTCAAGGAGGGCGTATCCAAGGCTGATGCCGAAGCGGCTGCGAAGAAGCTGACCGAAGCCGGCGCAACGGCCGAAATCAAGTAGTTGCAATTTGAGTTGGGCGGGCTGGCGGGAAACCGCCAGCCTTCATCTTTTCAGAAGGCAACAGACAAGCATCACGACTGGATGCCTGCCTATTGCCCTCTTAAGCCAGTGGAGATGCCATGAACTATTCCTTTACCGAAAAGAAACGTATCCGCAAAAGTTTTGCAAAGCGTGACAGCGTACAGGAAGTTCCCTACCTGCTGGCGATGCAAGTCGAGTCCTATCGCAGCTTCCTGCAGGCCGATACGCCCGTGGATAGGCGCAAGCCCGAAGGGCTGCAGGCGACGTTCAATTCGGTTTTCCCCATCAGCAGCCATTCCGGCAATGCGCGGCTGGAATTCGTCAGCTACAGCCTTGGCCTGCCGCCGTTCGATGTCAAGGAATGCCAGCAGCGCGGCCTGACTTTCGCCGCCCCGCTGCGGGTCAAGGTCAAGCTCACCATCATGGACAGAGAGGCGTCCAAGCCGACGGTCAAGGAAATCAAGGAGCAGGAAGTCTATATGGGCGAACTGCCGCTGATGACCGACAACGGTGCGTTCGTCATCAACGGCACCGAGCGCGTCATCGTGTCCCAGTTGCACCGCAGCCCCGGGGTGTTCTTCGAGCACGACCGCGGCAAGACGCATTCTTCCGGCAAGTTGCTGTTTTCGGCCCGCATCATTCCTTATCGCGGGTCGTGGCTGGATTTCGAGTTCGACCCCAAGGATTACCTCTATTTCCGCGTCGACCGCCGTCGCAAGATGCCGGTCACCATCCTGCTCAAGGCGCTGGGCTATACGCCGGAGCAGATGCTGGCAACGCTCTACGACTTTGAAAGCTTTCACCTCAGCAAGAAAAACATCCAGTATGAGTTGCTGCCGGAACGCATGCGCGGCGAAGTGGCGAAATTCGATATCGTCGATAACGACGGCAAGCTGATCGTCGCCAAAACCAAGCGCATCACCGTTAAGCACATCCGCGAGATGGAAAAGGCAGGTGTCAGCAGGATCACGGTACCGACGGAGTTCCTGCTGGGCCGTACTCTCGCCGTCAGCGTTGTGGACAAGGACACTGGCGAGATCATCGCCAGCGCCAACGATGAAATTACCGAGACGTTGCTGGACAAACTGCGCGAAGCGAGCGTGGCTAGGATCGACACGCTGTATGCCAACGATCTGGACCATGGCGACTACATTTCGCAGACCTTGCGCATTGACGAGATTCCCGACCGGTATGCCGCGCAGGTTGCCATCTACCGCATGATGCGTCCGGGCGAACCTCCCACAGAAGAGGCGGTGAAGGCCCTGTTCGACGGCTTGTTCTTCAGTACCGAGCGCTATGACCTGTCTGCGGTTGGCCGCATGAAATTCAATCGCCGCGCCTACCCTGAAAAGATCGAAGAGCGTACCGCCGACTGGCTCAAGCGTTTCTATGAGAAATTCGGCCAGACCGGCGTGGAAGGGCCGGGCACACTATCCGACGAAGACATCCTGGCGGTGATCGGCGTGCTGATCGAACTGCGCAACGGCCGCGGGGAGATCGACGATATCGATCACCTCGGCAACCGCCGCGTGCGGTCCGTGGGCGAACTGGCAGAAAATCAGTTCCGTGCCGGGCTGGTGCGGGTCGAGCGCGCGGTGAAGGAGCGTTTGTCGCAGGCGGAGTCGGAAAACCTGATGCCGCACGATTTGATCAACGCCAAGCCGGTATCGAGTGCGGTGCGCGAGTTCTTCGGTTCCTCCCAGCTGTCGCAGTTCATGGACCAGACCAACCCGCTGTCCGAGATCACCCACAAGCGCCGCGTGTCCGCACTCGGGCCAGGCGGCCTGACGCGCGAGCGTGCCGGCTTCGAAGTGCGCGACGTGCATCCGACCCATTATGGCCGGGTCTGCCCGATCGAAACCCCGGAAGGTCCGAACATCGGCCTGATCAACTCTCTGGCGCTGTATTCGCGCGCCAACCAGTACGGCTTCCTGGAAACTCCGTACCGTCGGGTGGCCGACGGCAAGGTCAGCAGCAGCAAGGTTGATTATCTGTCGGCAATCGAAGAGGCGCAGTATGTTATCGCCCAAGCCAATGCCGAACTGGCTGCCGGCAAATTCACCGACCTGCTGGTGTCGTGCCGTCACCACAACGAGTTCACCATGAAGTCGCCGTCCGAGGTGCAGTACATGGACGTGGCGCCGGGGCAGATCGTCTCGGTAGCCGCTTCGCTGATCCCGTTCCAGGAGCATGACGACGCCACCCGTGCCTTGATGGGTGCCAACATGCAGCGCCAGGCGGTGCCTTGCCTGCGAGCCGAAAAGGCGCTGGTCGGGACTGGCATTGAGCGTACCGTGGCAGTGGACTCCGGGACAACGGTGCAGGCTACGCGCGGCGGCACCGTGGATTATGTCGACGCCAGCCGCATCGTGGTGCGGGTGCGGGACGAGGAGGCTGCCGTCGGTGAGGTGGGGGTGGATATCTACAACCTGACCAAGTTCACCCGTTCCAACCAGAACACCAACATCAACCAGCGTCCGCTGGTCAAGGTAGGCGATGAAATCGCCCGCGGCGACGTCATCGCCGACGGCGCCTCCAGCGACATGGGCGAACTGGCGCTGGGGCAGAACATGCTGGTGGCGTTCATGCCGTGGCACGGTTACAACTTCGAGGACTCGATCCTGATTTCCGAGTGCGTGGTGGCGGACGACCGCTACACCTCGATCCACATCGAGGAACTGTCGGTGGTGGCACGCGATACCAAACTGGGCGCCGAGGAAATTACGCGCGACATTTCAAACCTGTCCGAACGCATGCTGGGCCGGTTGGACGAATCCGGCATCATTTACATTGGCGCGGAAGTGGAAGCGGGCGACGTGCTGGTCGGAAAGGTCACGCCCAAGGGCGAAACCCAGCTCACGCCGGAAGAAAAACTGTTGCGCGCCATTTTCGGCGAGAAGGCTTCCGACGTGAAGGACACCAGCCTGCGCGTGCCGTCCGGCATGTCCGGCACGGTGATCGACGTGCAGGTGTTCACCCGCGAAGGAATCGAGCGCGACAAGCGCGCCCAGCAGATCATCGACGACCAGCTCAAGCATTACAAGCAGGATCTGGCGGACCAGTTGCGCATCGTGGAAGACGACGCCTACGGCCGCATCCGCCGCCTGTTGGAAGGCAAGCAGGCGAACGGCGGCCCGAAGAAGCTGAAGAAGGGCGAAGCGCTGACCACCGAATACCTGGACAGCGTCCCGCGGCACGACTGGTTCGACATCCGCCTGTCCGATGAAGACGCCGCGCGGCAACTGGAACAGCTGAAGGACGGCCTGGCGCAGGTGCGTGTCACTTTCGACGCCAAGTACGAGGAAAAGCGGCGCAAGCTGACACAAGGCGATGAGCTGCAGGCAGGCGTGCAGAAAATGGTCAAGGTTTACCTGGCGGTCAAACGGCGCATCCAGCCCGGCGACAAGATGGCGGGCCGGCACGGCAACAAGGGGGTGATCTCCAAGATTGCGCCGGTGGAAGACATGCCGTACATGGCTGACGGCACGCCGGTCGACATCGTGCTCAACCCGCTCGGTGTGCCGTCGCGCATGAACATCGGCCAGATTCTGGAAACCCACCTGGGCTGGGCTGCCAAGGGCCTGGGCCAGCGTATCGAAGAGATGCTGCGGCAGGAAACCAAATCCAGGGTGGCCGACCTGCGCAAATTCCTGGAGCGCGTATATAACGGTACCGGCAGGAAGGAGGACATCAAGACCTTCACCGATGCCGAGGTCATCGAACTTGCCTCCCACCTCAAGGATGGCGTGCCTTTCGCCACGCCGGTGTTTGACGGTGCGACCGAGGTCGAAATCAAGGCGATGCTCGACCTGGCCTATCCCGACGATGACCCGCGTACCAGACGGCTCAATTTTTCCGCCGGCAAAACGCAGCTCACGCTATACGACGGCCGCACCGGCGATCGTTTCGAGCGCCCGGTGACGGTGGGTTACATGCATGTGCTGAAACTGCATCACCTGGTGGATGACAAGATGCACGCCCGTTCTACCGGGCCTTACAGCCTGGTGACCCAGCAGCCGCTGGGCGGCAAGGCGCAGTTCGGCGGGCAGCGCTTCGGTGAAATGGAAGTATGGGCGCTGGAGGCCTACGGCTCGTCCTATACGCTGCAGGAAATGCTCACCGTGAAGTCGGATGATGTTTCCGGGCGCACCAAGGTGTATGAAAACATAGTCAAAGGCGAGCACAAGATCGACGCTGGCATGCCGGAATCCTTCAATGTGCTGGTGAAGGAAATCCGCTCGCTCGCCATCGACATCGATCTTGACCGCAATTAAGGAGAACCGCGTGAAAGCTCTACTGGATCTGTTCAAGCAAGTTACCCAGGAAGAAGAATTCGACGCAATCAGGATCGCGCTCGCTTCCCCGGAAAAGATCCGCTCATGGTCTTTCGGGGAAGTGAAGAAACCGGAAACGATCAACTACCGCACGTTCAAGCCCGAGCGCGACGGCCTGTTCTGCTCCAAGATTTTCGGGCCGATCAAGGATTACGAGTGCCTGTGCGGCAAGTACAAGCGCCTCAAGCATCGCGGCGTGATCTGCGAGAAATGCGGTGTGGAAGTGACGCTGTCGAAGGTCCGGCGCGAACGCATGGGGCATATCGAGCTGGCTTCGCCGGTGGCCCACATCTGGTTCCTCAAGAGCCTGCCCAGCCGGCTCGGCATGGTGCTGGACATCCCGCTGCGCGACATCGAGCGCGTGCTGTACTTCGAAGCCTTCGTGGTGGTCGATGCCGGCATGGTGTCCGATCCCGACATCCAGCGCGGCAAGCTGCTCAACGAGGAACAGTACCTCGCCAAGATCGAGGACCACGGCGACGAGGTCTCTGCCAGCATGGGTGCGGAAGGGGTGCGCGAGTTGCTGCGCACCATGGACTTGCACAGCGAGGTGGACAAGCTGCGCCGCGAACTGGCCGAAACCGGCTCGGAAGCCAAGGTCAAAAAGATCGCCAAGCGCCTGAAAGTGCTGGAAGCGTTCCAGAAATCCGGGATCAAGCCGGAATGGATGATCCTTGAAGTGCTGCCGGTGCTGCCGCCCGAATTGCGGCCGCTGGTACCGCTGGATGGCGGCCGTTTCGCCACCTCCGACCTGAACGACCTGTACCGCCGCGTGATCAACCGTAACAACCGCCTCAAGCACCTGCTCGAACTCGGCGCGCCGGACGTGATCGTGCGCAACGAGAAGCGTATGCTTCAGGAAGCGGTCGACAGCCTGATCGACAACAGCCAGCGTGGCAAGGCGCTCAGCCGTCGCGGTCGCCGCGAACTGAAATCCCTGAGCGACATGCTCAAGGGTAAAAAAGGACGTTTCCGCCGCAACCTGCTCGGCAAGCGCGTGGATTACTCTGGCCGCTCCGTGATCGTGGTCGGCCCGCAACTCAAACTGTATCAGTGCGGCCTGCCGAAGACGATGGCGCTGGAACTGTATCGCCC
>VEPA01000070.1 GCA_012026675.1 Betaproteobacteria bacterium
GCAGCGGCAGCTTGTCGATCCTGCGCACGAAGGCGGCGGCCTTCTGCGCCATTTCTGGCGCGGTGCTCTCGCCGGCGACGACCTCGACCAGCGGCATCATCGCCACCGGGTTGAAGAAGTGGATGCCGACCAGGCGCGAGGGATCGCGAAAATTCGCCGCGATGTCGGCCAGTTTCAGCGAGGAGGTGTTCGACGCGATCACGGCGTCGGGTTTCGCGCGGGCCTCGATGTCGGCGAACAGCGCCTGCTTGGCTTCGAGGTTTTCGAATATCGCCTCGATGATGACATCGGCCTGGCGCACGCCATCCCCCTTCGGGTCGGCGATCAGGCGGTCGAGCGCGAAGCGGGCGAGCTTCTTGTCGCGCAGCTTCTTCTCGAAGAACTTCGCCGCGCGGCCGACGGCCGGCGCGATGCGCTCCACCGACTGGTCCTGCAGCGTCACCGTCATGCCGCGCAGCACGCACCAGGCCGCGATGTCGCCGCCCATGACGCCGGCGCCGACGACATGCACGCGCTGCGGCGAGAAATCTTTCCCGGTTTTGCCACTGAGCTTGCCGAAACCCTTGAGCCGGTCCTGCAGGAAGAAGACGCGGATCAGGTTGCGCGTGGTCGGGGAGTTGATCAGGGCATCGATCGAAGTCGGCCGCTCGGCCGGTACCGCCAGCGTGTTGCCGCCGTAGTTCTGCCACTGGTCGATGATGGCGTAGGGCGCCGGATAGTGTTCCTGCCGTGCGCGCTTCGCCACTTGTTTTTTCGCGCCGCTGGCGACGAAACCCTTGAGCGGGCCGTTCATCAGCTTCTGCAGCCAAGGCAGCTGCGACTGGCGCGGCGGCCTGCCTGAAAGCACCAGCATGCGCGCGGCGTTTTCCATGACGCGCGGCGGCACGCATTCGTCGGCCAGGCCCATCTTCTTCGCCCGTTTGGCGTCGATATTCCTGCCGGTCAGCATCATGTCCAGCGCCGCCGCCGGTCCCACGATCTGCGGCAGACGCAGCATGCCGCCCCAGCCGGGGACGATGCCGAGCATGACTTCGGGCAGCGCGAACTTGGTACCCTGTTCGTCGACCGCGATGCGGTAGCGGCAGGCCAGCGCCAGTTCGGTACCGCCGCCCATGCAGTGGCCGCGCACCAGCGCCAGCGTCGGATACTTGACGGCGGCGAGGCGGTTGTAGGCATCCCAGCCGCGCGGGATCAGGGCGCGGGCCTTCTGCGGCGTATCGGCCGTGGTGAATTCCTCGATGTTGGCGCCGGCGATGAAGCCGGCCTCCTTGGCCGAGGTGAAGATCAGGCCCTTGGGCGGATTCCTTTCGCACTCGTCGAGAATCAGGCCCAGCTCGGCCATCACCTCCGCACCCAGGGTATTGGTCGAGGAGTCGGCCGTGTCGAGGATGGCCCAGGCCAGGCCGGAGTCACCTGTCTCGCGTTCGAGCTTCCAGTGCTTGTAGCTCATCAGACCGCCTCCACCAATACGGCGCCGCCCTGTCCGCCGCCGATGCAGATCGTGGCGATGCCGCGTTTCTTGTTCTCACGCCGCAGGATGTGCAGCAGGTGCAGCACGATGCGCGCGCCGGAGGCGCCGACCGGATGGCCGAGTGCGATGGCGCCGCCGTCAACATTCAGTTTTGCCGCGTCCAGCGTACCCAGCGGCGCATCGAGGCCGAGTTGCTCCTTGCACCAGGCCGGATCCTCCCAGGCACGGACGCAAGCCATCACCTGCGCGGCAAAGGCTTCGTTGATTTCCCAGGCGTCGAGATCGTTCAAGCCCAGGCCATGGCGCTGCAGGATCGGCGTCGCGGCATGCACGGGACCGAGGCCCATCTGCGCCGGGTCAAGGCCGGCCCATTGCGTATCGGCGATCTTGCCGATCGGTATCAGCTTGTGCTTGGCCACGGCTTCTTCAGACGCCAGCAATAGCCAAGCCGCGCCATCGGTGATCTGCGAACTGTTGCCCGGCGTGATCTTGCCATAAGTGCGGTCGAAAAAAGGCTTGAGCTTGGCCAGGCCTTCCATGCTTGAGTCATGGCGCACACCATCGTCCTCGGCATAAACCTTGCCGTCCGTGCCGATCAGCGGCACGATTTCCTCGAAGCGGCCGGCCTTCTGCGCCGCCGACACTTTCCTGTGGCTGTCGACGGAAAAGGCGTCCATTTGCTGGCGCGAGATACCGAACTTCCAGGCCAGGTTTTCCGCCGTCTGGCCCATCATCAGATTGACCACCGGATCGGTGAGCCCCTTGACGATGCCGATCACCGGGCTCAGCAGCATGGCGGGGCGCAGTTTGGCGAACATGCCGAGTTTGGCGCCCAGGCTGCGCGCCTGGGCCAGCAATGAAAACCAGATGACCATCTTGTCGGAATAGAGCAGCGGCGTGCGCGACAGGGCATCGACGCCGCCGGCCAGGACCAGTTGCGAGCGCCCGCTGTGGATGTTGGCGATGGCCGAGTCCAGGGCCTGCATGCCCGAAGCGCAGTTGCGCATCACGGTCCAGCCCGGCACCTTGTGGCCGCAGCCGAGGCGCAGCGCAATCACGCGGCCGATGTTAACCTCGTCGACACTCGGACTGGCGCAGCCGACGATGACTTCGTCGAGTTCCTCCGGCGCAAAGGGCTGGCGCGCGAGCAGGGCGCGGCCGGCAGTCGTGGCGAGGTCGGAGGCCGAGAACGGTCCCGGCACATTGCGCGACTTGAGGAAGGGCGAGCGCGCGCCATCGACTATATAGACGGAAGCGAAGGCGGCCATCTTCATGCCACCTTGCGCAGGGGTTCAGGCAGGGGTGGCGTTGTCGCCTGCTCGACAGAGAAGTCCTGCGGGAAATCGTCGACCGCTATCGCCCTGTCGCGCAACTGGATGCGACGCTGCAGCAGCGCATGTTCCTCGGCCGTGATGACGCCGGCCTCGAAAGCGTGGGTCGCCATGGTCATGTATGCGGCGCTGCCGGGTGCTGCATTCCTTGCGCCCGCCGTGTCGCCGGCGCCGACTTTCCCATCCTTCACCGCGGCCCGGATGCGGGCCTCGACCGGTTCTGCAGCGACGGTCGCCTCCAGCGCCAGTTCGACGACGCCGACGGCGTCATCCTCGCGGCAAGGCACATACATGCCGGCAGTGAGCCGGTCGCGCGTCGCCGAGGGCTCGATCAGGGTGCGCGCCACCTCGTGGCCCAGCTTGTCGGAGGGCACCACATAGGGCCGCCCGAGCGGGAAGATGTACCAGTGGAGCAGGGCGGCGATGACACGGTTCGGGTAGTTCGAGATCACGCCCTCGAAGGCGTTCTGCATCTTGAACATTGCATCCCAGATCGCCCAGTGCATCAGCGGCGCATCGCCGGCCTGACGGCCCTCGGCCTCGTAGCGCTTGAGCGTCGCCGAACACAGGTACATCAGGGACAGGATGTCGCCCAGCCGCGCCGAGAGCTTTTCCTTGCGCTTGAGGTCGCCGCCCATGACCAGCATGGAGACGTCGGAGAGGAAGGCGAAGGCCGCCGAGAAGCGCGTCAGCTGCTGGTAGTAGCGACGCGTCTCGGGTGCCACGCCAACTGGCGCGGGGCCGAAGTGCGACCCGGTGAGACCCATGCTCCAGGCACGGAAGCCGCGCGACCAGATGAACCAGAGGTGGCCGGCGAATGCCCGGTCGAAATCTGGCAGGCCTTTCTCCGCATCGGGCTCGCGCGCGGCCTGCATTTCCTTCAGCACATAAGGATGGCAGCGGATCGCGCCCTGGCCGAAGATGATCAGGCTGCGCGTCAGGATATTGGCGCCCTCGACGGTGATGGCCACGGGGACCTGCTGGTAGGCGCGGCCCATGAAGTTGTTTGGGCCGAGGCAGATGCCCTTGCCGCCGAGGATGTCCATCGCATCATTGACCACCTGGCGCGTGCGCTCGGTGACGTGGTACTTGACGATGGCGGAGGCCACCGAGGGCTTCTCGCCGAGGTCGACGGCGCCGGCCGTCATGGTCCGCGCCGCGTCCATCATGTAGGTGTTGCCGCCCATGCGCGCAAGGGGGTCCTCGATGCCTTCGAACTTGCCGATGGCGGTCTTGAACTGGCTGCGCAGGCGGGCATAGGCGCCGGTGGCGCGCACGGCGAGCTTGGACATGCCGGTGTTGGACGATGGCAGGGAGATCGAGCGTCCCGCCGCCAGGCATTCCATCAGCATGCGCCAGCCCTGGCCGGCCATCGCCGGACCGCCGATGATCCAGTCCAGCGGCATGAAGACATCCTTGCCCGAATTCGGCCCGTTCTGGAACACGGCATTCAGCGGGAAGTGGCGACGACCGATGTTGACGCCGGGATGGTCGCTCGGCACCAGGGCGCAGGTTATGCCGAGGTCGTCGACTTCGCCCAGGAGATGCTCGGGGTCCTGCAGGCGGAAGGCGAGGCCGAGGATGGTGCAGATCGGGCCGAGAGTGATATAGCGCTTGTCCCAGGTGACGCGCATGCCGATGACTTCCCGGCCCTGCCACTGCCCCTTGCAGACGATGCCGAGGTCAGGGATAGCAGCCGCGTCGGAGCCGGCCTGCGGGCTGGTCAGGGCAAAGGCGGGGATCTCCAGGCCCTTGGCCAGGCGCGGCAGGTAGTACTCCTTCTGTTCCTCCGTGCCGTAGTGCAGCAGCAATTCGGCCGGACCCAGCGAGTTGGGCACCATGACCGAGACCGCCGCCGCCGAGCAGCGCGTGGACAGCTTTTGCACCACGGCGGAATGGGCGATTGCGGAAAACTCGAGGCCTCCATAGCGCTTCGGGATGATCATGCCGAGGAAACCTTTTTCCTTCACATAGGCCCAGACCTCGGGCGACAGGTCGTGGTGGATCTGCGTCGTGTCCCAGTCGCTGGTCATGGCGCAGAGCGCCTCGCATTCGTTGTCGAGGAAAAACTGTTCGGCGGCCGTGAGTTGCGGCCGAGGATAGGCCAGCAGCCTGTCCCAAGCCGGCTTGCCGGAGAACAGTTCGCCTTCCCACCAGACGGTGCCGGCTTCCAGAGCTTCCTTTTCTGTCTGCGACATGGCCGGCAGCATCTTCCGGTAGAGGCCGAAGATGGGGCCGGTAAGGACCATACGGCGCAGCGGCGGCAGCAGCACGGCAGCCGCGAGGGCAACTGCGACAGCGAGGAAAATCAGGAACCCGTTCATGGTCTTCTCCTTGAAGGTTCAGGCGGCGCGCCGGGCGCGCGGCTTTTTCGCCGACTTGGCGTGAATTTCAGGCAACGGTGCGCGCAGTCCGCCAATGAGGAAGCTCATCAATCGGGCATACAGCGCATCGGGATCGGAATCGTCGATGGGACCCAGCAAACGCAGCGCATCGGCACCCGAAATGGCGTAGGACAGGGCGCCCATCATGAAATGGAAGCGCCACAGAAATTCCTCCTGCGGCACGTCGGGCAGGGCCTTGAAGAAGGCTGCCTTGAAGCGGGCAATGACCTCGGCGTACTCCTCGGCCAGAAACTTGCGGACGAAATCCGTTGGCTCGGTGTAGGTGCGGCCAAGCAGGCGCATGAAGGTCTGGCCGCCGTTCTGGTCGGCGGCCATGCGGATCGCCACACCGAAAAATGCTTCGACGATCTGTCGCGGCTTCAGCGGCGCCCCCCCGGCCTCGGCCTCGAAGGCATCCAGCGCGGCGATGCGCTGCTCATTAAGCCAGGTCAGGCGGCGGCGGAAGACGGCTTCGATCAGGGCCTCCTTCGAGCCGAAGTGATAGTTCACCGCGGCGAGGTTGGCCTGCGCCTCGGTCGTGATCATGCGCAAGGTGGTGGCATCGAGGCCATGCCGCATCAGTAGCTTTTCGGCGGCGTCGAGAATGCGCGAGCGGGTATCGGTTTCCACGGATGAGAAGACCTCTGGCAAACGTTGGTTTCAAACGAATGTTTGAATCCTGACACTTGCAGGCAACGCCTGTCAAGAGGAAACACTCTAATTAATGCCCCCGCTGAGTGGGCCAAGCCCGCAAACGACGCGGACAAAGCAACTCAGGAAAAATTCATGGCGCATTGCTGCAAGCCCGCTTGTCGCCAGCGCCCACTTTCAGGCTATGGATAAATCGACCTCTGCCGGAACTCACCCCGCCGCTGCAGGCCTCCCGCGCTGTGGCCGGCCAGGGCCGGCCCCGCTTACGATTTGGAGCGGCGCCCGCCGTCGAGCCTGCGCCACTGGCCGGCCCGCCTGGCCTTGTCCACGGCGGCCTTGGGCTTGGGCACCAGCAGGTTTCTTCCCGGGCCCTTGAGAAACGTCCGGTGTGCCAGGATCGCCGCAGTCACCTGTTCCGTCGCGAGCCGGATGGCATCACCCTCGCCCCTGGGTACATAGCCGGCGAGTTCCTGCCTGATGGCGAACATGCGTTCCGGCAGCTCGGCCTTTTTCTTGTGGCACACACCCGCCATGAGTTCCAGCGCATCCGGCGTAAGCGCGAAGCGACCGGCCACCTCGCCGATCAGGCCATGCGTGGAGAGATGCAGGAACGCGGCGCCGATGTCCACGTCGAGCGGGATGGAACCGTGCAGCAGGTCAGCCGCGGCCATGATTTCCGCGAGTTCCGCCGGCCGCCTCTTCGACGCGAGCGCCGTGGCCATCAAAAGGAGTACGTCGGCATCGTGGATCGGGTGCATGCGAAAGCCTTTGAGTTGAGTGAAACGGTAGCCGGCCCGATCAGGCCGACATGACCGCCCCGCCCTTGGCGATGGCGCGCTGATACGCGGTTCGTGCTTCCATCCTGGCCTTGTAGGCCTGCAGGTGCGGGAAGTGTCCTTTGCCGCCGCGCGAGAGTACGGCCTCGACCGCGAAGCTCATCTGGAAATCCGCCACCGTGATCCTCTCGCCGGCAAACCAGGGATGCGTCGCCAGATGCTCCTCCATGAACTTCATGGCGGTGGATACGTTCGGGTCGACCAGCTTCGCCATCACCTTCTCGCAGAGTTGTCGCGCGATGGGACGCGCGAAGAAGGGCATGGACTGCTTCGGAATGCTGAGGAACACCAGCTTCATCACCAGCCAGTTCATCAATGAACCTTCAGCGAAGTGCATCCAGAAGCGGCACTGCCGATACTCCGGTATTCCGGCGGCAGGTTGCAGCTGCGCCACGTCGCCCTGACCTTGGTCGCCATAGCATTCGACCAGGTATTCGAGGATCGCGCCCGACTCGGCAATGGTCAGATTGCCGTCGGTAATCACCGGCGACTTGCCCAGCGGATGCACCGCGCGCAATTCCGGCGGCGCCAGCCGCGTCACCGGATTGCGCTGATAGCGCTTGATTTCATAGGGCACGCCAAGTTCTTCGAGCAGCCACAGCACGCGTTGCGAACGCGAGGTTTCGAGGTGGTGAACAGTGATCATGGCGCCGAGTATAGCCGGCGCCCGCGCCGCCAACGTCGATACGTATTGGCGCCGCAGGGGCGATCCGGGCCTTCGCCTCCGAACCCCCGCTTAAGCCGCAAAAACAACTGCCGGCTCTATCGACACCGGAAAGTTCACCGAGTTGGCGATGAAGCACAAGCGGTGCGCTTCCCCGTGCAGCGCCGTTGCGAGCGCCACATCGCTGCCCGCCGCCAGCGTCGCCACAGGCCGCAGTACCGCCTGTGTAAAGCGCCCGCCACCGCCGGCATCCTCCACCATCGTCCCCGTCGCATTGTCGTGGTAGGCCAGCACCGTGACCTTCGCTTGCGCACAAAGGTGCAGGTACCACAACATGTGACAGGACGACAGCGAGCCGACCAGCAAGTCCTCGGGATTCCAGCGCGCGGCGTCGCCGCGAAACGCGGGATCGGACGAGCCCGCCAGGTCCGGTCGGCCGGCCGCGGAAATTACATGGTCGCGCGAGTAGGCGCGATAGCCGATGGTGCCTTCGCCCAGGTTTCCGGTCCATTCGGTGCGGGTGGAATAACTGTGCTGCTTGTCGTGGGACATGGCAAAGTCCTAAGCTCAGAATTCGGTAATGGGTACCTGACACCGCCCGCTATCCGGCGGAAACATGGCGGCGGCGAAACAGAACCCAGCAATAGACCGCAAGATTGATGACGATGACCAGGATGCCGAGGACATACTGAAACCCTTCCTCCAGACCGGAAGGATAGATGATCGGGATCAGATAGTGCTCGATGAAGCCGCCCGAGTATCCCGCCTCGCCCGCGGCCCTGCGCAGCCCCTGTTCCAGCGGCGTCAGCGGGCAAATGCCATGGCGAAACTCGATTGCCGCTGCCCAGATTACGGCAGGCAGGTGCAGGCAGGCAGCCCATTTCCACCGCAGGGTCAACAATCCGCCCAAACCGACGAAAAGGATGAAACCGAAATGAAGCACGACAACGCCGTCGGCAAGGATGCGCTCGATCATGGCAGTGTCCGGCAACAGGAGCCCGGATCCACGATAGCCCGGCAACGAAACGGGGCCGGGGAATCAAGGAGGCCTGCGGGAAGTATTACCGCGGCTACGGTTTCTTGCTTCCGTTACCCGTGGTATTGAGGGTCAATTCGGGACGGGCACCGTCGCCGGGAGCGGCTCCCTTGAGCTTGCCGAGCGCCTCGTCGACATCGACGACCCGCTCCTTGGCTGTCGGATGGGTTTTGTAGAGGGCTTCCAGGGCATTCGTGTCGGCCTTGAGCCCGGCCAGGCGCTGCATGAAATTCAGGCAGGCCGCCGGATCGTATCCGGCCCGAGCCGCCAGCAGAACGCCATCTTCATCAGCCTCGCGCTCCGAACTGCGGTCAAGCTTGCGCGTGAAGATTACCTTGCTCTCGCCGATCAGAAGCTTGCGGTATTCCTCCGAGCCGCCTGACTTCGACGCGACGCTGAGCGCGCTGGCGCCGGCCGCCACCAGCAGGCTTTTTTGCAGCACCGCAATGTGATGGCGACGCGTCACGTGGCCGATTTCATGACCCAGCACGCAGGCCAGTTCGGCTTCATTGGTCACATGGTTCAGCATGCCCCGGGTAACGAGGATCGTGCCGCCCGGTGCCGCAAAGGCGTTGATCGTCTCCGACTCCACCGCGGCAAATCGCCAGGGCAATTCCGGACGCGACGACTGCAGCGCGACCCATACGCCGATCTGGTTCAGGCGGTGCTGGAGATCCTGATTCTTGAGCGGCGGATAGCTGCCGAGCGTGGCGGCGACAACCTCCTTGCCGATGGCGAGTTCTTCTTCTTCGCTCATCGCGCCGACCGACTGGCTCTTGGCCAGATTCTTGGCCGCATCGAAGGCTGACCCCAGATCGAAGTGGCGCGACTGCGCCTGGATGCCGGGCGCCGCCAGCACCAGGACCACGGCCAGAAGGCTTGTGCAAAGCAGGGGTGATCTCATGGCAATCCTCTTGAATTCGTGTTGGCGGCAGCGATTACTTGTAATCCACCGGTCTGGCCGCCAATCCACGCCGCGCCGCAGCACTTTCGGCTTCCTTGCGCCCGACCGCCCAGCTCTCCAGCAGTTTGGCGTCTCCGGCAAGCGGCGCCGCCGTTTTGGCATCGGCCTCATCGATTCCACGCACGCCGAGCGTTGCAGTCTGGCCTGTTTGAGCCGGCGCTTCCTTGCTGCCAAGCGCGCCGGTCACCGAACGCAGCAGGTCGGAAAATCCGCCGCCCTGAGCCAAAGCGGCCGGCAACAGCGCGCAGAAAAGCAGCAAGGAAAGAAGCGTCTTCATCGTGGGTCTCAAAAGATCACCTCCACTTTACCAATAGAGCCGGCTGGTTTGCATGAAAATTTTGCGGCCGCCACGTTTCGACGCAATCCACCAGCCCTTATCCGCCCTGGCAATCCCCTATCTACAGCTCAGGAATTGCATTAAGCAGCGGGACTCGTCTAAGCATGGATTCGAGGCAATAGTCGGCGCCGGCGACACGACGGCAAGCCTGTCCGGCAAACGATAGAATCCCGTCATGATGCGTCGCGCCCCCCCGACCATGGCCCTGCCGGGTCCGATCCCCGAAACCCGCCACGACTGGAAAACCATCCAGACCCTGCTGCCCTACCTGTGGGCATGGAAGGGCCGCGTCCTTTTCGCGCTGGCCTGCCTGCTGCTGGCCAAGCTGACCAATGTCGCGGTGCCGATGGTTTTCAAGGACATCATTGACACTTTCACCGTGCCCGGCGTCGACAAACTGCAGCAGGCGGTCCTGCTGGTGCCGCTGGGCCTTTTGGCGGCCTACGGCGCGCTGCGTTTTTCGACCGTGCTATTTACCGAGTTGCGAGAGATCTTTTTCGCCCGCGTCACCCAGCGCGCGGTGCGCACCATCACGCTGCAGGTCTTCGAGCACCTGCATTCGCTGTCCTTGCGCTTCCACCTCGACCGCCAGACCGGGGGCCTGACGCGCGACATCGAACGCGGCACGCGTTCGATCGGGTCGCTGATCAGCTACACGCTTTATTCGATCCTGCCGACTCTGGTCGAGATCGCCCTGGTACTGGGCATCCTGGCTTACCGCTACGACCGCGATTTCACGCTGATCACCGGCACCACGCTGACAATCTACGTAATCTTCACCATCGTCGTCACCAACTGGCGCACCGTGCTGCGGCGCGAGGTCAACGAACTGGATTCGGCAGCCAACGTGCGCGCGGTGGACAGCCTGATCAATTTCGAGACCGTCAAGTACTTCAACAACGAGCGCTGGGAGCATGACCGCTACGACGAGCAGATGCAGAAGTGGGAAGCCGCGCAGATCCGTAGCCAGATTTCGCTGTCCTGGCTCAACCTCGGCCAGTCGCTGATCATCGCCGCCGGGGTCACGTTGATGATGTGGCGCGCCGCGGGCGGCGTCGCGGCCGGCAACATGACGGTGGGCGACATCGTGCTGGTGAATGCCTTCCTGATCCAGCTCTACATGCCGCTGAACCACCTCGGCGTGCTCTACCGCGAAATCCGCCAGTCGCTAACCGACATCGAACGCATGTTTGGCCTGCTCGACAAGAACCGCGAGATCCAGGATGCGCCCGATGCGCGGCCGCTGTTCCCTCCGGGTGAAAGCGGCCCCTGCGAAGTCGAGTTCGAGAACGTGGGTTTCGCCTACGAAGCCAACCGGCAGATCCTGTTCGACGTGAATTTCAAAGTCGGCGCCGGCAAGACGGTGGCTGTGGTCGGCCACAGCGGTTCCGGCAAGTCCACACTGGCGCGCCTGCTGTTCCGCTTCTACGACACCACCTCCGGTTCGGTGAAGATCAACGGTTCCGACCTGCGAGCCCTGCAGCAGGCCTCGGTGCGCGCCGCGATCGGCATCGTGCCGCAGGACACGGTGCTGTTCAACGACACGATTTTCTACAACATCCAGTATGGCCGCCCCACGGCACCGCGCGAGGAAGTCATCGCTGCGGCCCAGGCCGCGCACATCCACGACTTCATCGAGCGCCTGCCCGAGGGCTACAACACGCGCGTCGGCGAACGTGGCCTCAAGCTCTCCGGCGGCGAGAAGCAGCGCGTCGCCATCGCGCGGGCACTGCTGAAGAATCCGCCCATCCTGATCTTCGACGAAGCCACCTCGGCGCTCGATTCGAAGACCGAGAAGGCCATCCAGGCCCAGCTCGAACAGGTCGCGGTCGGCCGCACGACGCTGATCATCGCCCATCGGCTGTCAACGGTGATGAACGCCGATGAAATCCTGGTGCTCGACGCCGGACGCATCGTCGAGCGCGGCGCCCACCGCACACTACTCGAACATGGTGGCCTATACTCGCAAATGTGGGCCCTGCAGCAGCAGGAGAACGAAGTTTCAGTGTAGGGTAACGTCGGCTTTATCGACGTTATGCCGAAACAAAAACTTATTGTTTCAGTGTAGGCTAACGCCGGCCTTATTGCCGTTAGGCGCAGCGGCCGAAACTAACAGTTGATTGATGCCTGACCAATAATTAGAGATTCCAGGAGACCGCCATGATTCGTCGCGCCGCCCTTGTTGTTTCCATCACCCTCACGACCCTCGCCTTCCCCGTCCTGGCCCAGGAACTCACCGGTACACTGAAGAAGATCAAGGACAGCGGCAGCATCACCCTGGGGATACGGGAATCGTCGCTGCCTTTGTCCTATCTCGACGACAAGCAGCAGCCGGTGGGTTACCACATCGAAATCTGCAACCGGATTGTCGATGCCATCAAGACCAACCTCAAGCTGGCGTCGATCAAGGTTACGCATACGCCGGTCACCTCGCAGAACCGGATTCCACTGGTGACCAACGGTACGGTCGACCTCGAGTGCGGGTCGACCACCAACAACGAGGCACGGCAGAAACAGGTTGCGTTCGCGCCGACCACCTTCGTCACCAACGTGCGCATGGCGGTCAAGAAGTCATCGGGCATCAAGAGCCTGTCGGAGCTGAATGGCAAGCCGGTCGCCACCACCACCGGCACCACTTCGGTACAGCTGATGCGCGCCCATGAAAAGGGCAAACACATCGACTTCAAGGAAGTCTATGGCAAGGACCACGCCGATTCCTTCCTGATGCTGGAAACCGACCGCGCCGTGGCTTTCGTCATGGATGACAACCTGCTGGCCGGCCTCATGGTCACCTCGAAGAATCCGAACGACTATGCGATCGTCGGCGAAGTGCTGAACATCGAGCCGATTGCCATCATGCTGCGTCGCGAAGATCCGGCCTTCAAGAAAGTGGTCGACGATGCCGTGATCGCACTGATGAAGAGCGGCGAAATCGACAAGCTCTACGCCAAGTGGTTCATGGGTCCGATTCCGCCCAAGGGCGCCAACCTCAACTTCCCGATGAGCGACAAGCTGAAGGAACTCATCAAGGCGCCGAGCGACGCGCCGGCCGAGGCCTACAACAAAAAATAAGAGTCGGCGCCGGCGGCACGGCGGGCCGCAAGGCCCGCCCCCGCCGCGCTGACCTGCGGCCATGAACTATCACTGGAACTGGGGCATCTTCCTCGAGCAGGTCAAGGGCGGGGATGAAACCTACCTCGACTGGCTGCTCACCGGCTTCGGCTGGACCGTCGCGGTTTCGCTGTCGGCCTGGGTGATCGCCCTCACGCTCGGCATCCTTTTCGGCCTTTTACGCACGGTGCCCTCGAAGGCTCTCGTAGCTCTGGCCACGGCCTGGGTCGAACTGTTCCGCAACATTCCCCTGCTGGTGCAAATGTTCCTCTGGTTCTTCGTCGTGCCGGAACTGCTGCCGGCCGACTGGGGGCTCTGGGTCAAGCAGGAGTTGCCGGCCAAGGAGTTCTTCACGGCGACGATCTGCCTCGGCCTGTTCACCTCGTCGCGCGTGGCGGAACAGGTGCGTGCCGGCATCCAGGCCCTGCCCCGCGGCCAGCTCATGGCCGGGCTGGCCATGGGCCTGACACTGCCGCAGACCTACCGCTACGTGCTGCTGCCGACGGCACTGCGCATGGTGGTGCCGCCGCTGACGTCGGAGTTCATGAACGTGTTCAAGAACTCCTCGGTGGCCTTCGCCATCGGCGTCATGGAGCTTACCTTCCAGGCCCGGCAGATGCAGGAGGACTCGGAGCAGGGCATCGAGACTTTCCTTGCCGTCACCCTGCTGTATTTCATCTGCGCCTTCACCGCCAACCGCATCATGGCCGTGATCGAGACCCGCACACGGATTCCCGGCACCATCGCCGGGCAGCACTGATGCACGGCGATTTCGATTTCAGCGTCCTCGCCGACAGCCTGCCCTTCCTGTGGACCGGGCTGCAGTTCACGCTGAAACTGACCATCGTCGCCATGCTCGGCGGCATCGCGCTAGGTACGCTGCTGGCCTTGGCCCGCCTGTCGCCTTTCGCGATGCTGGCCAAGGCCGCCTCCTGGTACGTCAACATCATGCGCTCGATCCCGCTGGTGATGGTCATCCTCTGGTTCTTCCTGGTCATCCCGCTGCTCACCGGCCAGCCGATGGGCGCCGAGAATTCCGCGCTGGTGACCTTCACCCTGTTCGAGGCGGCGTTCTACTGCGAGATCATGCGCGCCGGCATCCAGAGCGTGGCGCGCGGCCAGGTTGCGGCCGGCTACGCGCTGGGCTTCACCTACAGCCAGAACATGCGCCTGGTGATCCTGCCGCAGGCCTTCCGCAACATGGTGCCGGTGCTGCTGACGCAGACCATCGTGCTGTTCCAGGACACCTCGCTGGTCTATGCCATCGGCGCCAAGGATTTGCTGAAGGCGGCCGAGGTGGCGGGAAAGAACTACAACCGGCCGGTGGAAATGGTGATATTCGCGGCCGTGATCTATTTCGTGGTCTGCTATTCGCTGTCCTTCGTAGTCAAACGCCTGCAGCAGCGCTACGCCATCAAGCGCTGAAATTCCGCCGGCCTCTTCCGGAATCCGACCATGAACCAGATGACAAATAGTCCGATGATCGAACTGCGCAACGTGAGCAAGTGGTACGGGCAGTTTCAGGTCCTGACCGACTGCAGCACCCAGGTGTCGAAGGGCGAGGTGATCGTCGTCTGCGGCCCGTCCGGCTCCGGCAAATCGACCCTGATCAAGTGCGTCAATGGCCTCGAAGCCTTTCAGCAGGGCGAAGTCATCGTCAAGGGCATTTCCGTCGGCGACCCCAAGACCGCCCTGCCCAAGCTGCGCGCCCATGTCGGCATGGTGTTCCAGCATTTCGAGCTGTTCCCGCACATGACGATTACCGACAATCTCTGCATCGGCCAGATCAAGGTGCTCGGCCGCAGCAAGGACGAAGCGCAGCAAAAGGCTGCCAAACTGCTCGACCGCGTCGGTCTCAAGGCGCAGGCGCACAAGCATCCGGGACAGCTTTCCGGCGGCCAGCAGCAGCGCGTGGCGATCGCCCGGGCGCTGTGCATGGACCCGATCTGCATGCTGTTCGACGAACCGACGTCGGCGCTGGATCCGGAGATGATCAACGAAGTGCTCGACGTCATGGTCGAACTGGCGAAGGAAGGCATGACCATGATGTGCGTGTCTCACGAGATGGGCTTCGCGCGCAAGGTTGCCCATCGCGTGATCTTCATGGACCAGGGCAGGATCGTCGAAGACGCGACCAAGGAAGACTTCTTCGGCACCCCGCGCTCGGAGCGCGCCCAGCTATTCCTGTCGAAGATCCTGTCACACTGAAACCCCTCGTGGCGCAAAGCGCGTTGACTGAAACCACGGACCTCGCTGCCGACGCGCGCGTTGCCGCCGCGAAGGGCCTGCCGCTGGTGGTGCTCTACAGCCGCGACGACTGCAGCTGGTGCGATAAGGTCCGCCGCGAGCATCTGGGGCCCCTGTCGCGCGATCCCGCCGCGCAGGCCGTGGTGCGCGAACTGCACATGGACCGCGCCACACCACTGCTGGATTTCGCCGGGCGCCGTACCACCAGCGCCGACTTTTCAAAACAGATGCGAGCGCAGTTCGCGCCCACCGTGATGTTCCACGGACCCGATGGTGCCGCACTGGCGGAATCCATCGTCGGCTTCCGCCTCGCCGACTTCTACGCCGCCTACCTCGAACGCGCAATCGAGGAAGCACGCGCCCGCCTCCAGACCCGGAAATGACCATGGACCAGCTCCTGCCCGCAACCGACAAGGACCAGCCCCTGCGCGACGACATCCGTCTGCTCGGCCGCCTGCTCGGCGACACCGTGCGCGAGCAGGAAGGCGTGGCAATTTTCGAGTGTATCGAGAGGATCCGCCAGCTTGCCCTGCGTTTCCATCGCGACGACGATCTCGCTGCGCGCGAGGAAATGGCATCGGTACTGCGCGATCTGCCGCGCGAGGGCACCAGCCAGGTCGTGCGCGCCTTCAGCTATTTCTCGCACCTGGCCAATATCGCCGAGGACCAGCACCACATCCGCCGCACCCGCGCCCATGCCCGTGCCGGGGCGCCGCCGCGCGAAGGCAGCCTGGCCCTGTCGCTGCAGCGTGCGCTGGCTTCCGGCATCGATGCCGGCAAACTGGCACAGTTCTTCGCCAACGCCCAGGTACGGCCGGTGCTGACCGCGCATCCGACCGAAGTGCAGCGCAAGAGCATCCTCGATTGCCAGTGGAAAATCGCGCGCCTGCTCGACGAGCGCGACCGCACCGAACTGTCGCCCGAAGAACTGGCCGAGCACGCCGAGGCCCTGCGCCGCGCCGTGCTGCGCCTGTGGCAGACGCGCATGCTGCGCCGGGCCAAGCTCTCGGTGATGGACGAAGTCAACAACGCACTGTCGTTCTACGACATGACCTTCCTGCGCGAGCTGCCGCGCCTTTACAACGGCTGCGAGGACCATCTGGCGCAGGCGGTTCCCGCATGGGATGCAATAGGCC
>VEPA01000155.1 GCA_012026675.1 Betaproteobacteria bacterium
ACGGCCGGAGCCCACGCCTTCTTCCATGATCACGGCGATCGAGACGCGCACCAGCGGCCGCACATCGGCCGCCATCTGGCCGTCGGACCGGGCCACCAACACGACTTCCCAGGTGCCGGCGATGCTTGCCATGACTTCCCTGACGCGCGGGTCGGCGGCGCGCGCCATGGCTTCGATTCGCTCCAGCAGTTTCACCTTGGCGTCATCGTCGAGCGAGGCGATCGGATCGCTTTTCCCATACAGCGCTGCCGACTGCTTCCCGCGCCTGAGCAGCGGCGCCATGCGCTGGCCGCCAGCCGCGGCAATCGCCCGCGTCGTGCCGGCGGCGGCCTGCAGCGCGGCCAGGCTGATATCGTCGGAATAGGCAAAGGCGGTCTTTTCGCCGGAAAGTGCGCGTACACCGACGCCCTGTTCGATATTGAAACTGCCCGACTTGACGATGCCTTCCTCGAGGCTCCATGCCTCGGAGCGTGCGTACTGAAAATACAGGTCGGCATAATCGACGTGGTTGCCGAACAGTTGGCCGAAGACGCGATCGAGAGTATGCGGCGTCAGGCCGTGGGGCTTGAGCAGCGTCTGTTCGGAAATCTCGAAGTGGGGGATGGGGCTGACGGGAGCGTTCATGGCTGTCCTCGAATGATTCTTACAGTATGCGGTGTTTCAGGGCCGGCAGGCTGGTTCTGGTATCGACCAGACGCTGGCGGTTCAGTTCGCCGATCACCACGCCTTCGCCCTTGTCCATGCGTGCCAGTATTTCACCCCAGGGATCGATGACCATGCTGTTGCCGTGGGTCATGCGTCCGCTCGGATGGCGGCCGCCTTGCGCCGCCGCCAGGACATAACACTGGTTCTCCACGGCACGGGCGCGCAACAGGATTTCCCAGTGGGCGCGGCCGGTGGTTTCGGTGAAGGCGGCGGGCAAGACCAGCAGATCCACGGGGTTTGGCAACTGGCTTGGCAACTGGCTTGGCAACTGAGCGAGAGCGCGGAACAGTTCGGGAAAGCGCAAGTCGTAGCAGATTGCGAGGCCGATGCGTCCCAGCGGCGAATCGAAGGCCACCACCTGGTCGCCGCGTTCGATCGTAGCGGCTTCATCGTAGGACTCGTCGCCCTTGTTGAAGCCGAACAGGTGGATCTTGTCGTAGCGCGCCACGCGTTTCCCCTGCGGGTCGAAGACCAGGCAGGTGTTGCGCAGTTTGCCCGGGTCTTGCGCAAGCAACGGAATGGAGCCGCCGACCAGCCAGATGCCATGCTGGCGTGCAGTCGCGGCAAGAAAATCCTGCATAGGACCTCCACCATCGACCTCGCGTGCCGCAAGCCGGTCGGCATCCGTCGCGCCGATCAGGGGAAAGTATTCAGGCAGGGCAACCAGTTGCGCTCCTGCCGCCGCCGCCTCGCTGATCAGGCGAGCCGCTGTTGCCAGATTGGGCGCCAGGTCGGGTCCCGAAATCATCTGCACGGCGGCGACTTTCAGCGGGGCCGCGGCGTCCGGAGGCGACCCTGTCAGTGTCATTGCGCTCATTTGCTTTCCCCTGCGGCTGCCGGCGGCGGCTGCCCGATCTTTTCGACTTTCGGGTCGGCCCAGCTTCCGGTCACGGCGTACTCGTAGGCGAAGGCCTGATCGATGGGGTCCTTGAGGAGCTTTTGCGCCGCCCAGACGACTGCGCCGGCAACCGGATTGGCAATCATGGCCCCAACGGCGATCGAGTCGCCAAGGGCGGGGTGCACGCGGACCTTGAGGTTTTGTGTTTCGGCAGCAAGGTCGATCGCGCCGCTCATCAGGACTCTTGCCGACGGCCCCTGTATCTGCAGGTCCTTCGTATCCATGATGCCGCGCGTTACGGCAAACTGGCCGCTGATGCTGTCGAAGGCAAAACCTTCGCTGAAGACATCGCGAAAATCGAGCGTGATGCGGCGAGGCAGGGATTGCAGGCTGAGCACCCCGAGCAGGCGGCCGACACCCGGTTCGAGCTTGGCGAACTGACCGCTAGCCGCATCAAACTTGAGGCTGCCATCAAGCGTCGGATAGGCAATTGTGAAGGGTGAACCCTTCCACGACAGATTGCCGGTCAGGCTGGCGCTGCCGCGCCGCACTGCATCCGGGTAGCCGACGCGTGCCAGCATGTTTTCGATGCTCTTGGCGCTGAGCTTGAATTCGACCCGGGTATCCGGCTGGGTAGCGCTGAGCCGCCAGCGACCGGTGGACTCCAGCGTGCCGTCGTCATTCTTCACGTCGATTTTGGTGTTCCAGTAACCGTCCCGGTTTTCTGCCGCGATACGCACGGTGCCGAGCGGACGGTCCTTGAACGAGAGCTGGTCGACCGTAATGTCGAGGGCTGGAAAGTGGTCCAGGACTTCGCTGGCCTTGGCCTCCAGTACGGCGGGCGTGGCGGCTGATTCCGGAATCGAAAACTGGCCGATACGCCCGGTCAGTTTGCCGCTGCCGGCGCTTTCCCACTCAAAGTTGCCGGCCAGTTCCCGGCTTTTCAGTTCGAAGCGGGTGCTGGTTGCGCCGTCCGGGTGGCTGCCGTTGACACGCACGTCGTGAAAACTCCTGTCTTGAACCCTGAGTTCGGCCGTGCGCAAGTCGAACAGCAATGCGGGCAGCGTCGGCAGCACCGATCCGACTTGATCATTGCCATTGCCTTGATTCGGCCAGAAGCGGCGCCAGGCGTCGACATCGATGCGCGGCAGATCGACGGCGACCAGCAGGCCGCGTTCCGGCATGTCCCGATTGATATTGCCCATTGCGACCACGCCGCGCGTGATTACCGGCGAAGTGGTGTCGTAGCGGCGCATCAGTTGCAAGCGCCAGGCGCGGCCGATACTGACGTCGAGCATGTCTTGCGCCGGACCGGGAGTGATGCCTGCGGTCGAGCCGGAGGCGATATCCTTCGCGGACGGCGTCGCCGCAACGGCGGCTGGCACCTTTGCAGGTGTGCCACGCGCAGCGGTGGTTGCCGAGTCGGCTCTGGTTCCGCTACGTTCGGCGGCATCGGGCACGGGCTTGCGTTCGTAGCTGAAGAGCATTGCATCCGCGGCCGATTTGTTGAAGGGCTCGGGCAGGCTGGAGGCCAGCCCGACCAGGTTCGAGCTCAGCTTTATTTCTGCCAATTTCTTCCGCAGACGCACGCTGCCAGTCCATTTGGCGCTGCCTGTCAGATGATCCAGCACGGCGGAATAGGGAACTTGCTGCCGCAACGCCGCGACGCTGTATTCGCCGGCGGCACTGATCTGGACGCCGCCATCGCTCGCCGTCCTTACATCGACGCTGAGCGGAGCCCCCAACAACAGGCCGCGGATGTTTTGCGCCTCGATATGATCGGCGGAAAAACGCAGAGCCCCGCGGACCTCGGTGATGGGCGGGAAACTCTTGTCCACCGTCAGGCGGTTTGCGTCGAAGCGAAACAGCCCGTCGACTCTGGAGTTGCCCAACTTGCGCAAGGGCAGGCCGAGTTTGAGATCGAGCTCGCCGCTGCCCTCTGCCTGCATGTCCTTCGTGAAATGATCGATGCGTTCGCCCACCGAACTGGATTCGATGAAACGCAGAAAATCCGCCGTCGGCCCCGCGACTTTTCCGCTCACGGTGAGGAGTTCCTCAGCCTGTTCGATATCGGCAATTTCGGCGCGGACATCGCGCACGCTGGCGCCGAAGATTTTCCCGCTCTTGCCGGTAATGAGCATGCGCTGGCCGGAGAACAGCAATTCGCCCTCGATATTGGTGATTTCGGGCCAGTCCTCGGCATAGCGCAGGGTCGTGTCGTGGAACTTGCCACGGACTTCGAAAATGCCGTCCTTGCCGTCGCGAAAGGGAAACTGCCGCAGGTCGCCGCGCAGTTTGAGCGTTGTATCGGTGGCTGTTCCGCCACTGATGGCCGCGCGCAGCCAGTCGCGCACCTGTTTGCCGACTGCCAGCGGCATATAGCGCCAGGCGGCATAACCGCTGCCGCGCGGCAGGCGGGCGTCGAGATCCAGTGCGCCGGGCCCTGCGGGGAGTGCTCGCCAGCTGCCTTTGGCGTCACCGGCGGCGTCCTTGTTGTGGAAGGTGGCCTCGTTCAACTTGACCTGCAAGCCATCGGCAGCGGATTTCCAGTCAAGGTCGGCGGCGAAGGCCTCCAGTTCCAGCGTCGGGTCGGCAAATACCGTCGGCAGCTCGAACGTGGCGCGCTGTCCGTTGAGCTGAACGCTACCGCCCTTCTCATTGCCGTCGAGGCGACCGTTGACGCCCGACATTCCCGGTACGGGCCCCAAGGCAGTCAGGCCAAGGCCCTCGAAGCGAGTCTTGACCGTCCATGTTTGCAATGTCCCTGGAGCTTCCGGCGCTCCTGTCCAGTCCAGTTTCAGGTCATAGATGCGGCCGCGCGGGGCGTGCCGCGTCAGACGGGCGCGGGTTGCGTCGTCCAGCGGCAGATGCGCGGCAAGCTGAGCCATGGCCGCGAGATCGAGACCGTTGGCGCTGGCCCTGCCTTGCGGCGGACGGTTGGCCGCGGCGCCCTGCCAGGCGACCTTCAGGTCTATGGGAGCTAGAGCAACGCCGCCCCGGGTCGCCAGCGTCAGATGCTGGAGTTCCGCTTCAAAGCCGCCGTCGAGGCGGCGCCCGGTCATGCGTCCTTCGAGCCGAACCAGATCCAGTTCCGGCACGTCGTGGCGCAGCTGCAGGCGCACATCGGCCAGGCGCACATCGGCGGTGGTCGTGAGCAGTTGCTTGTTGGCGAATCCCAGCCACAGTCTCAGCGCACCGCTGCCTTGCGGCAAGGTCACCGGATAATCGCCCCAATGGCGCCAGACAGCGAGGTCGGCATAATCCAGCTCGGCATAGACCTCGCCCTTCCAGGCTTCGAGTTGATCGAGGTCGTTCCCCTTGAAGTCGCCGCGGATGTCGATGCGCGCCGCGAGCTGGCGCGGGGGGTCGGCGGTAAAGCCAAAGCGATGGCGGCTGCCGCTGTTGTCGAGCTGAAAATTCAGATGGTTCAATTCCAGAGGCGGCGCCTTGCGCAACTCGTCCTGCCAGGTGATGGTGGCATCGCGAATAATGACCCGGTCCTGCGCCAGCAACCAGTCCGCAAAGTCGTCTTCGTCGCTCGCCTGGGGAGTGATTTCCAGCCCGGCGGCGAAAAAGCGACCGGCACGGTCGCGCCGCAGCAGCAGCGTCGGGCTGTTGAGCTCCAGTCGCGCCAGGCGCAGCTGGAAATGCCACAGCGAGCTCCAGGACAATTCAGCTTCGACTTGATCGAAACCCAGGGCGGGGCGACCCCGGGTGTCGCGGATCTCGAAACCGTCGAGCGTCAGTGCAGGATGCAGGCCGGCCCAATGCGCATCGATCCTGCGGATGCCGACCGGGCGATTGATCGCCGTGCTGATCATCTGCTCGAGATCGCTGCGGTAGCTTTCGATCTGGGGCAGGATTGCGTAGCGCAATGCCAACAGCAGCAAGGCGAAGGCGAAATAGCCCAGCGTTGCTGCCCAGGCGAGCGCGCGCAGCAAAGCGCCGAGCCAGGGACGGGCTCGTGTCAGCTGGAGCAGGCGGGAAAACAAGCGGGGAGTAATGGAGCTAGCGCCTCGTAGGGGATGCGCCTGGGCCCACGCTAAAATGGGCCGATCCAGCGCTCGGACAATAAATTCTAACCCATGCCCTCCCTCGCCGATATCCTAGCAACATCCCGTTACCTTGATCGCCTGCTGGCCGCGAAACCGGCATTGGCGGCCGAGGTCGAGGTCGCTCTCGAGCAAGCGGTCACGCAGGAAGACCTGTCGGCGTGGCTAGCCGCGCAGCCAGGCGACGAAGCCGATCTCAAGCGGGTCTTGCGCCAGTTCAAGCAGCACGCCTATGCCCGCATCGCCACGCGCGACCTGGCCGGTCTGGCGCCGCTGTCCGAAGTGACCGAATGCATGACGCTGATCGCAGAAATGGCAGTGCGCAAAGCGGTGGATGTCCTGAAACTCGGATTGACAGAGCGCTACGGTACGCCGCGCGGTGCCGGTGAGGGCGGGGTGGACAATGCGGCGGGCCGCGCCCAGGAACTGATCGTGATCGGCATGGGCAAGCTGGGCGGGCGCGAGCTCAATGTCTCCTCGGATATCGACCTGATCTTCGTCTATCCTGAAGATGGCGAAACGGACGGCGCGAAATCGATCTCGAATTTCGAGTTCTTTACTCGCCTCGGACGCAGCCTGATCAACGCGATCGCTGATGTAACTGAAGACGGCCAGGTGTTTCGCGTGGACATGCGGCTGCGGCCGAATGGCGATTCCGGGCCGCTGGTGTGCTCATTCGAAATGCTCGAAAACTATTTCATTACCCAGGGCCGGGAATGGGAGCGCTATGCCTGGATCAAGGCTCGTCCGCTGACGGGTAGCCGCCACGACGAACTGGACAAGGTCCGGCATCCCTTCGTCTTTCGCAAGTATTTCGATTTTGGCGCGATCAATGCGATGCGCGAACTGCACGCCCAGATCCGGCGCGAAGTGGCGAAGAAGGACATGGCCGACAACGTCAAGCTCGGTCCCGGCGGCATACGCGAAATCGAATTCATCGCCCAGGTGTTCCAGCTGATCCGCGGCGGACGCGACACGCCGCTGCAGGTCAAGTCGACGCAGAAGGTGCTGAAGCTGCTCGCCGAGCGCGGCATTCTGAGCCAGGATGCCGCCGCCGAACTCGGGTCGGCCTATGTCTTCCTGCGCCGCCTCGAGCATCGCCTTCAATATCTTGACGATGCACAGACGCACAGCCTGCCCACGGAAGGTGAAGATCGCCGGCGCGTGGCAACGGCCATGGGCTTCGCCAGCTTCGAAGCATTGCTGGAAGAGCTCGATGACCATCGCGCCACGGTTTCGCGCCATTTCGAGCAGGTCTTCGCCGATCCCAACCACGGCCAGCACACCTTGGCCGCCCTCTGGCAGGATGCCGGCGGCGACGCGCAGGAGGATCGCTTCGAGCAGCTCGGATACCGCAATCCGCCGGCCGCCGCGCAGCGCCTGGCGGCATTGCGTAGCGGCCCGCTCTACCAGCAGATGACGCAGGATATCCGCAGCCGTTTCGATGCGCTGGTGCCGCGTCTGATCGAGGCCGCGGCGGCGCTGTCGAACCCGGACGAAACCCTGTCGCGCGGTATCGATCTGCTCGAATCGATTTCGCGGCGCGCGGCCTATCTTGCGCTGCTGCAGCAGTATCCTCAGGCACTGAAGAAGGTCGCACAACTCCTCGGCAGTTCGAACTGGGCGGCGGCTTACCTGAAGCGACACCCGATCCTGCTCGATGAACTGCTCGATCCGCGCCTGCTCGATGCGATGTCCGACTGGGCAGCCTTTCGCGTCCAATTGACGGCAAGGCTGGAGGAACTGGAGCCCGATACCGAGCGGCAGATGGATACCCTGCGCGAACTGCACCATGCCCAGGTGTTCCGCCTCCTGACCCAGGACGTCGCCGGCCTGCTGACGGTGGAAAAACTCGCCGACCACCTGTCGGAACTGGCCGACATCCTGCTCGACGCGGCGATCCGGCGCGCCTGGCTGAAAATGCCGAAACGCCACAGCGAGGCGCCGAAGTTCGCCGTCATCAGCTACGGCAAGCTGGGCGGCAAGGAACTCGGCTACGCCTCCGACCTGGACCTGGTATTCCTCTTCGACGATCCGGCGCCCGAGGCCGGCGAGAATTACGCGCGATTGGGCACCCGGCTCAACACATGGCTTTCGGCGCAAACTTCGGCGGGCCAGCTGTTCGAGACCGACTTGCGCCTGCGGCCCAATGGCGACTCGGGCCTGGTCGCCAGTTCCATGGAGGCCTTCCGCAAATACCAGCTCGAATCGGCCTGGGTCTGGGAGCACCAGGCTCTGACGCGGGCACGTTTCTCCGCTGGCGACCGCGCGGTGGGCGATGCCTTCGAGCGCATTCGCTGTGAAGTGCTGCGGCAGAAGCGCGATTTGCCCGCCCTGCGCGAAGAGGTGCTGGCGATGCGGCAGAAGATGATCGACGCCCACGGCACCAAGGGTGACCTGCGTGACACGGTGTTCGACCTCAAGCACGATCCGGGCGGCCTGGTCGACGTCGAATTCGTCGTCCAGTACCTGGTGCTCGGCTATTCGCACCAGCATGCGGAATTGACCGGCAACCTGGGCAACATCGCGTTGCTGAAGATTGCCGCCGACCTCGGCCTGATTCCGCCGGATCTGGCTGAAACCGTGCGCAACGCTTATCGGGACTACCGCCGCATGCAGCATGAACTGCGCCTGAATGCCGCCCGGGCGCGGGTTGCGCCGGATCTGGTGCAGCGGCGCGTGGATGCGGTACGGGAATTGTGGCGATTCGTGTTCGGCGAATCAGTGATTGGAGGCAATGGACAGTAGTGCATGCGGCGTGAAAGCGCCGGTAGAATCAAAGTTTTAGTCTTCCGCCCTCCGCGAATCATGCCCGTCAACTACAGCACCCCCGCTCCCGAAGCCCTGTTCCCTGTTGCCGGTGTCCGTCTGGGTACCGCAGAGGCCGGCATTCGCAAGAAGGACAGGCGCGATCTGACGCTGATCGAGTTTGCGCCCGGCAGTCATGCCGCGGGCGTGTTCACACAGAACCGTTTTTGCGCGGCGCCCGTCACCCTCTGCCGGGAATATCTGGCGACTGGTGGCAGCATTCGTGCGCTGGTGATCAATACCGGCATCGCCAATGCCGCCACCGGCGAACAGGGCCTGCGCGCGGCACGCGATACCTGCGCCGCCGTGGCCAGGCGGCTGGGATGCGAGTCGCGCGAGGTGTTGCCGTTCTCGACCGGCGTGATCCTCGAACATCTGCCGACGGAGCGCCTGATCGCCGGCCTGCCGGCGGCGCAGGCCGACCTCGCGGCCGACCACTGGCATGCCGCGGCGCATGCCATCATGACCACCGATACAGTGGCCAAGGCCGCATCGCGTCGTCTTCAGCTCGATGGCCGAGCTGTCTTCGTCACCGGCATCAGCAAGGGCGCCGGCATGATCCGGCCCAATATGGCGACCATGCTCGGCTTCGTCGCTACCGATGCCGGCCTCAGTCCGGCCCTGCTGCAGCAACTGGCGAAGGACGCGGCGGACGTTTCGTTCAACTGCATCACGGTCGACGGCGACACGTCGACCAACGATTCCTTCGTTGTCATCGCCACCGGCGCCTCGGGTTGGTCGATCGAAAGCGTATCGTCGCCGCACTGGCCGGCCTTGCGCGAGGCGGTGATCGGCGTCGCGCAGGAACTGGCCCAGGCCATCGTGCGCGACGGCGAGGGCGCGACCAAGTTCATCACCGTGAAAGTCGGCGCCGGCGCCACGGCGGCGGAATGCCGCCAAGTCGCCTATGCCATCGGCCATTCGCCGCTGGTGAAGACGGCATTTTTCGCGTCCGACCCCAACCTCGGACGCATCCTTGCGGCAATCGGCTACGCCGGCATCGATGACCTCGATGCCGCCGGCGTGCGGGGCTGGCTTGGCTCGGTCAAGGAGGAGGTGCTGGTTTCGGAAAACGGTGGCCGTGCGGGCAGCTATCGCGAGGAGGACGGTGCGCGCATCATGCAGGATGCCGAAATCACGGTGCGCGTCGATCTTGGTCGCGCCATTGATGGCAAAGGCGCCGAGGCTACGGTCTGGACCTGCGACTTCTCCTATGATTACGTCAAGATCAATGCCGATTACCGCTCCTGAGGATGCCATGACCATTGCCGACCAAGCCCGCTTCGACCGCGCCATTGCCCTGTTCGATGCCGCCAACGCCGCCGACCCCAACCTCGAGCAGGGGCAGCCGAAGGAACTGCTTTATGCGCAGCGCATGACCGAGATGATCAAGCGCTATGCCCCGGACGCCAGCGAGGTCGCCCAGCTGGCGGTGCGCGCCCAGCACATCAAGCGCTGGACGGTACCGCGCAACAGCTATGCGATGACCAAGGAAGGCTACCTTGCCTGGCGCACCGGCCTGTACAAGTTCCACGCCGAAACCGCGGGCGAACTGATGAAGCAGGCCGGCTACGATGAGGACACCATCGCCAGGGTCAGGATGGCCGTGGGCAAGCGCCAGCTCAAGGTGAATGCCGATACTCAGATGATGGAAGATGTTACCGACCTGGTGTTCATCGAGCACTACATGCTCGGCTTCGCCGGCCAGCATGCGGAGTACAGTGAGGATAAGTGGCTGGACATCATCCGCAAGACCTGGAAGAAGATGTCCGAACGTGCCCATGCGTTCGCCACCGGTGGCGGCATCAAGTTGCCCGAACCGCTGGTGCCGTTGATACTCAAGGCCATCACAGAGGAGAAATGAGATGAACGTCGGATTCATAGGATTGGGCCTGATGGGCCGCCCGATGGCGTTGCACCTGGAAAAGGCCGGACACACCCTGCATCTGTGGGCGCGGCGGCCGGAGTCGCTGACGCCGTTTGCCGCAGTCAATGCAAAGACCTACGCCACGCCGGCGCAGGTGGCGGCGAACGCCGAGGTGGTGATCGTCATGGTCGCCGACGCGCCGGACGTGGAAAAGGTCTGCCTCGGCGCCGACGGCCTCGCGGCGGGCGGCAAGGCGGGCCTGATCGTGGTCGACATGTCCACCATCAACCCGAATGCGGCGCGCACCATCGGCCAGCGGTTGGCGGAGAAGGGCAGCGAATTCGTCGACGCGCCGGTGTCCGGCGGCGAGATGGGCGCGATCAATGCCGCGCTGACCATCATGGTCGGCGGCAAGGCAGCCGCCTTCGAGAAGGTCAAGCCCCTGCTGGAAAAGATGGGCAAATCGGTGACGCTGATCGGCGACTCGGGGGCCGGCCAGGTGGCCAAGGCCTGCAACCAGATCCTTACCGGCGTCGGCGTGCTGGCAGTGGCCGAGGCCTTCAACTTCGCGGCGAAAAGCGGTGTCGATCCGGCCAAGGTGAGGGAGGCGCTGCTGGGCGGCTTCGCCTATTCGAAAATCCTGGAAAACCACGGCCAGCGCATGCTTGCCCGCAACTTCAAACCGGGCTTCAAGGCCTGGATGCACCAGAAGGATTTGCGCATCATCATGGAAGAGGCGCACCGCATGGGCCTCATGCTGCCCTCGGCGGCGGCCACGGCGCAGGTGTTCAACGCCATCGTCGGCAGCGGCATGGGCGAGAACGATTCGATCACTGCCCTGCAATTGCTGGAGAAGATGTCGACTCCGGAAACATGAATATCGGCTTCATCGGCCTCGGCACCATGGGAGCGCCGATGGCCGGCCACCTGTTGCAGGCGGGGCATGCGCTGCATGTCTGGAGCCGCCGTGCTGCCAGCGCCGACTCTTTGCTCGCACAGGGTGCGACGTGGTGCGCATCGCCGGCAGTGGTGGCGGCGGCGAGTGAGATCGTCTGCACCAACGTTACAGCCAGCGCCGACGTCGAAGGCCTCGCCGCACTGCTGCTTGAAGGCCTGGCGCCGGGTGCGATCCATGTCGACTTTTCCACCATTGCCCCATCTGCGGCGCGACGCACCGCGGCGCTCTATGCAATGCGTGGCATCGAGTTTGTCGATGCGCCGGTGTCAGGCGGCGGCAACGGCGCGCAGAACGCCACGCTGGCCATCATGTGGGGCGGAAAGTCGGCGCTGGCGCCACGGCTGGAACCCCTGTTCGCGGTCCTGGGCAAGACCGTCGTCCGTGTCGGCGAGGTCGGCGCCGGCCAGGTGGCCAAGGCCTGCAATCAGATGGTGATGGTCGCCGCGATCGAAGCCTGCGCCGAGGCGGCGCGGCTGGCTAAGGGCGCCGGCGTGGATTTTGCGAAAGTGCGGACGGCGATGCTGGGCGGTTCGGCCGGCTCGCGCGTGCTCGATGTTTTCGGCGGACGCATGGCGACGCGTGATTTTGCCGCCGGTGTCGAGGCTCGCCTGCATCACAAGGATTACGCGCTGCTGATGGACGAGGCGACGCGGATCGGCGCGCCACTGCCGGTTTCCGCTGCCGTCTGGCAGCAATTGAATGCGCTGATGGCAAAGGGCTGGGGCCGGCAGGACACATCGTCGCTGTTCAGTGTGCTTGAGGTGCTTGAGGGCGTCGCCGGCGGATTGGCGGGCGGATGAACGAGCACTTCCCAGCCATGGCGCCAAAAAAACGGGATGCCCTCGAGCTCAATGCGATTTTCGAGAACGCCCCGGTTGGCATTCTGTTTACCCACAACCGCCGCCTGACGCAGGCCAATCGTCTGTGCGCCGAGATGTTCGGCTACGCGCTGGACGAATTCATCGACCAGCCGGCCCTGATTCTTTATGCCGATCAGGAAGCCTATTCGGCATTGGGACGCGAGGCCGGGCCGGTACTTGCCGCCGGTCGTGCGTACCGCGCCGAGACCCGGCTCAAGCGCAGGGACGGCAGCCTGTTCTGGTGTCGCGTCTCGGCCAAGGCAGTGGATCCCGATCAGCCGCACGTCGGCACGCTTTGGATCATCGAGGACATCACGGCCATCCGCTCAGCAGAACAGCGGGCGCAACAGGCTTTCGACGAACAGCAGATGATTTTCGACAACGCGGCAGTGGGCATCCTTTTCACGCGGGACCGCGTGGTGCAAAGCTGCAACCGGCGTCTGGTGGAGATCTTCGGCTACCAGCCGGAGGAGCTGACGGGACGGTCGGCGCGCGTGTTCTACCTCTGCGAGGGCGACTATCAGCACCACGGCGGCGAGGTCATGCCGGCGGTCATGGCCGGCGGGACCTACATCGGCGAAATACGGGCGCGGCACCGGGACGGTCATGCATTCTGGGTGCGCGTCACCGTGCGGCGGGTCGCCAGCCAGACCGAGAGTACCGATCTGACATGGATTTTCGAGGATGTCACCGAGCGCCACCAGGCCGAGGAGGCACTGCTGCGCGCCCATGAGGAACTCGAACAGCGCGTGGTCGAGCGCACTGCCGAACTGGCCAGTGCCAATACGCAGCTGCAGGAGGAAGTGTTCGAACGCATGCAGGCCGAGCAGCGCATCTGGCATGTCGCCCATCATGACAGCCTGACCGGCCTGCCCAACCGCACCCTGCTGCATGACCGGCTGCAGCAGGCCCTGGCCCAGGGACAGCGTGGCCGACATCGCGTGGCGGTGATGTTCCTTGATCTCGACCGCTTCAAAAGCGTTAACGACACGCTGGGTCACGCCATCGGCGATGAATTGCTGAAGCATGTAGCGGAGCGCCTGAGGCGCGTGGTGAGGGCGGTCGATACCGTTTCGCGCCTGGGCGGCGATGAGTTTGTCATCGTCCTGCACGAGATTTCCTCGCCTGACGACGTGGTCCAGGTCGCTGAAAAGATCCTTGGCGTACTGGCGCCGGCCGTCAGCATCGAGGGCCACCAGCTGCGCGCGACCCCATCGATCGGCATCAGCATGTTTCCCGATGATGGCGACGAGGTTTTCTCGCTCATGCGGAGCGCCGATTCGGCGATGTATCACGCCAAGGCAACCGGGCGCAACAACTTCCAGTTCTTTGCGAACAAGATGAACGAGCAGGCCACGCACTTCTTTGCGCTGGAAAACAGGTTGCGCAAGGCCATCGAGAACGGGGAACTGGTGTTGCACTATCAGCCCCTGATCGATTGGCCGCGGCACGCCGTGTGCGGCATGGAAGCCTAGGTGCGCTGGAACGATCCGGAACACGGCCTGATCGATCCGGCCGAGTTCATTCCGATTGCCGAGGATACCGGGCTCATCGTGCCGATCGGCGAATGGGTGCTAAGTACCGCGCTGCGACAGAATCGAGCCTGGCAGCAGCAGGGAAGGCCCCTGCTGCCGATCTCGGTTAATCTTTCGGCGCGCCAGTTTCGCCAGAAGGACCTGGTCGACAACCTGCGCGCGATCCTTGCAGATACGGGGCAACCGGCGCGGCTGCTCGAGCTGGAAATTACCGAGACCGCCCTGATGCAGGACATCGAAGAAACCCAGGCCAAGCTGCAGGAAATTTCCGCCATGGGTGTGCAACTGGTCATAGATGATTTCGGCACGGGCTATTCCAGCCTGAGTTACCTCAAGCGTTTTCCTGTGCACAAGCTGAAAGTCGACCAGGCTTTCGTCCGCGATCTCACATTCGACCCGGACGATGCCGCCATCGTCACGGCCATCATCGCCCTGGCAAAAGGCCTGGGACTCGAGACGCTGGTCGAGGGGGTGGAAACGCGCGAGCAGCTGGATGTCCTGCTGAGCCTTGGCTGCGCACGTTTCCAAGGCTCCCTGTTCGCGCGCCCCCTGTTGCCGGAGCGCGCCGAAGAAATCTTCCGGCCGCAGCTCGAGCCAGCCTCTCGGGCATAATGGCCGGGTTTTCCACCCCACATTCTGGAGCCACACCATGAGTCAGATCACCACGGCCAGCGGCCTTGTCATCGAAGAAGTCGTTGTCGGCGAAGGTGCCGAAGCCTGCGCCGGGCAGACGGTTTCAGTGCACTACACGGGCTGGCTCACCAACGGTTCGAAATTCGATTCGAGCAAGGATAGAAACGAGCCCTTCGAGTTTCCGCTGGGCGCACGCCACGTTATCGCCGGCTGGGACGAAGGCGTGCAGGGCATGAAAATCGGCGGCACGCGCAAGCTGACTATTCCGCCTGCCCTCGGTTACGGCGCTCGCGGCGCCGGCGGTGTCATTCCGCCCAATGCGACGCTGGTGTTCGAGGTGGAACTGCTGGGACTGAGCTGAGGACCGCCCGAAACGCTCCCGTCCGCTGCGTGTTCTTCGTGCCTGGAGCTACGCTTATCTGGTTGAATCTGCTTTGACTCTCGATCTGCCGTCCCGGCTGCCAAACGTCGGCACCACGATCTTTAGCGTCATGTCCCGCCTGGCCGCGGAACATGGTGCGATCAACCTGTCTCAGGGCTTTCCTGACTTTTCACCCTCGACGTTCCTGCTGGAGCGCGTCGCCCACCACATGGCGGCGGGCGCCAACCAGTATCCGCCGATGACCGGTGTGCCCTCCCTGCGCGAGGCAATTGCGGAAAAGGTGTCGCGGCTGTATCTCGCCAGTTACGATCCGGAGAGCGAAGTGACGGTGACGGCCGGGGCGACCCAGGCGATCTATACCGCCATTGCCTCCTGCGTCAGGCCAGGCGACGAAGTGATCGTCTTCGCGCCGGTTTACGATTCCTATATTCCGGGCATTGAGCTCAATGGCGGCCATGCGGTATATGCGCATCTGCGCTTTCCCGGATTCAAGCCCGACTGGGACGAAGTGCGCACGCTGATCACGCCGCGCACGCGGATGATCGTCATCAATTCACCGCACAACCCGAGCGGTTCCGTCTGGTCGGCGGAGGACATGGCGATGCTGGAAACCCTTGTCCGCGACACGAATATTGTCGTTGTCAGCGACGAGGTCTATGAGCATGTCGTGTTCGACCGGGAGGCTGGCGAGAGTGGAACGCAGCGTCATGAAAGCGTGACCCGATATCCGGGCCTGCGCGAACGCAGCTTCGTCGTTTCGAGTTTCGGCAAGACCTACCACGTCACCGGCTGGAAGGTCGCCTATTGCCTGGCATCACGTACGCTGATGAGCGAATTCCGCAAGGCTCACCAGTTCATCGTCTTCACGGTGCATCATCCGGCGCAACTGGCCCTGGCCGATTTCATGCACGAGCATCCGGAGTTTGCAGACAATCTGGCGGGTTTTTATCAGGCCAAACGCGATTTCTTTCGCCAACAGCTGGCAGGCTCGCGCTTTGCCCTGCTGCCCTGCGCCGGGACCTACTTTCAGCTGGCGACCTATGCCGCGATCAGCGACGAGCCGGATACGAGCTTTGTCCGGCGACTGACCACGGAACATGGTGTCGCGGCGATTCCGGTTTCGGTCTTCAGTCCCGATGGCGACGATCAGCGCGTGATTCGTTTTTGCTTTGCCAAGAACGAAGGGACGCTGGCCGCGGCCGGTGAGCGCCTGCGGGCACTATAGCTGCCGTCGCGCCAGCGCCGACTTTCCCCGCATACCCCGCCAGAGGGTACCGTCTCCACGTTCCGCGGAGACATATCCCACCGGGGGATACCGTCCCCGCCTCCGGCGTGGACATAAAAAAACCCCGATGCTTTTGGGCATCGGGGTTGAAACCAGCCCTTTTGCGGGGCCGGAGGAGGAGACTTTGCGAAAGTCGCTTAGGCGGCTTTCTTCGACTTGGCGGCCGGGGCGTTGCCAACAGCCTTGACGGTCGCGGTGGTCGCGGCAGCGACGTTGGCTTCAGCGATTTCGGCGACTTGCTTGGCAGCCTTGGTCATGCTGTCATAGGCCGAGTTGGCGGCGGCGATGGCCGACTTCACGGCAGCGACGGCGACATCGGAACCGGCCGGGGCGTTCTTGACAGCCTTGTCGAGAGCGGACGAGACATTCTTGTTGATTTCGGAAAACTGGCCTTCGACAACCTTGGTCAGTTCTTCCTGAGTCTGGGTGGCGATCTCATACACGCTGCGCGAGTAGGCGACGGCTTTTTCAACAGCGGGCTGAGCCAGCGTGGTCTGCATGGCGATCAGTTGCTGCACGTCCTTGACACTGAGCAGAGCCTTGGCGTTGGCAACGCTGTCTTCCAGCATGGCGCGGGCGGTGTTGAGGTTCAGTGCGGCGAGGCGCTCGGCGCTGGCGAAAGCCGTGTTGGCGACGGTCAGCAGGGTCTCTACGTTGGCTTGGTTGGCGCTGGCGAATTGTTCGGTGGTGACGTTCATGGTGATCTCCTGAATTCAGATTAGAAAAGTAGGCAAACTTGCTTCCGGTATTTGTATCGCTCACCCCTGTCTGCCGGGGCGATGGTGCGGTGCATCATGGTTTGTATTATAGGGATGGAACACGCCATGTCAACAGTTTTTTGGTGCATTGCAACAAAAAATTGATATTTTTAAATAATCGTATTACAACAGTGACTTGTAAGAAATAAAAAAGGCCCCGCAGGGCCTTTGATGTTGCGCTGCCGAACGGGCGTCAGGTGTCGCGGAAGACAGGCTTCCTCTTTTCCACAAAGGCCTTCATGCCTTCTTTCTGATCCGCCAGGGCGAAGCCCGAGTGAAAAGTGCGGCGCTCGAACAGCAGTCCTTCGTGCAGGCCGGATTCGAAAGCGCGATTGACCGATTCCTTGATCATCATCACGACCGGCAAGGAAAAGTCGGCGATGGTCGCCGCCGCCACCAGGGTTTCCTCGATCAGTTTGTCGGCGGGGATGATGCGCGCCACCAGCCCGGCGCGCTCCGCCTCCTGGGCATCGATGAAGCGCGCGGTGAGGCACATGTCCATGGCCTTGGCCTTGCTCACGGCGCGCGGCAGGCGCTGGGTGCCGCCGGCGCCGGGCAGGATGCCCAGCTTGACTTCCGGCTGGCCGAATTTGGCGGTATCGGCGGCGTAGATCATGTCGCACATCATCGCCAGTTCGCAGCCGCCGCCCAGGGCAAAGCCCGCGACGGCGGCAATCAGCGGTTTGCGGCAGCGCCCGATGCGATCCCAGTTGCGGCTGATGTAATCGGTTTTGTATACGTCCATGAAGTTCCAGTCGGCCATGGCGGCGATGTCGGCACCGGCGGCGAAGGCCTTTTCGGAGCCCGTGATGACCATGCAGCCGATGTCCTTGTCGGCTTCGAAACCATCGAGGGCGGCGCTTATTTCATCAATCAGCTTGTCGTTCAAGGCGTTCATGGCCTTGGGCCGGTTGAGCGTGATGAGCCCTACCTTGCCACGGGTTTCGACGATGATGTTTTCGTAGTTCACTGCGATGTCTCCTGACGGGTGGATGCGATATCCGGCGCGCTCTTCAGTGCGGGGGCCGGCTGCGGGGTCGGCGGGCGGAGTGGCGCCACTGCGTTGCCGGCGTTGGTCTGCGGCGGGCCGGGTGGTGGCGTGGCTTCGCTGTCTTCCTTCTTGCCCTTCGGCTGAATCACGGCGCGCACGCGATCGGTGCTGCCCGGTTTGGCGCGAGTGCCGTCGGGACCGCTGGTGACGAAGTAGTTTTCCGTCCTCGCATCGTAGGAAATGAACTGGCCGCGAACTTCGTCTTGCCCGCGCTGGACCCGCGCGCGATTGAAGAACTCGGTTTTCTCGGCCTGGGTATCGTGCTCGATGCGCTCGGCTTCGCCTTCGATGTATTCGTCCAGACCTTCGCGCTTTTGCCGGAACCGCGCCAGTACGCCGCCGCTGCCGTAAGCAACGCCGCGCTGAAAGCCATCATCGTCCTGGGTAACGACGATGCGCTCGGCGCGGAGGATCATGGTGCCCTTGACCAGCTGAACGTTGCCCTCGAAGGTCTGAATCTTCTTCACGTCGTCGACGGAGACACGGTCAGCTTCGATATTGACCGGCTTGTTGGCGTCAGCTTTTTCCGCCCATGCCGCGGTTGCGGCAAGCATGATGCCGGAAATCCCGGCAATGGCGGCGAATCTGGAAATAGCACTCATGGTGTCTTGGTCCGATTGGGATAGAGGGTGCCGGTAACGCGGCCGTGCATGACCGTGATGCCGGTTCGGTTGTCAGTCTCGAGTCCGCTGCCGTGCATGACGCTGGCGCCCCGGGTAAGGGTCACCGGATCCTTGGTGCTTGCCTTTTCCTCGTCGGGAAAGACCTTCAATGCCTTGGTTTCAAGCAAGGTCGGCGGTAAGTCGTCGGTTGCACCCTGGCGAATCACCTTGACGTCATCGACCAGATCGACTTCTTTGCCGTCGCGCCCGATGTAGGCCATGCGCGCGAATATTTCGAGCGGTGGCAACTGATGATAGGTGAGGTGAGGTTCGGTGACAATCGTTGTGTCATCGTCAGGGTAATGCACCAGCTTTTCCGCGACGAGGGTGTGCTGCAACTTGCCGTTGATGTCGAAGCGACGGAGTTTCAGGCCGTCGACCCAGTAGTCCGGGTCATGGCGCAGCGGGCCGCGCGGCGTTTTGCCCTGGATCACCTGGCTGAGCCAGAAGGTGAGGGCCGCCAGCAGCAACAGCATGGCTACCGGAAACATGGATGCGGCGCGATTCTTCATGCGCAGTACCGGATCGTGGCCGCTGTTGCGACGCTGCTCATCAGACGACTTTCGCCCGGAACAGGTCGTGCATGTTCAATGCACCGCACAGCGCGCCGGCGTCATCGGTCACCAGAAGCTGGTTGATCTTGTTGGCTTCCATCATTTCCACTGCTTCGACGGCCAGACGACGGCTGCCGATGGTGCGCGGGTTGCGCGTCATGACCGCGGCGACCGGCGTGCGGCGCAGGTCGCCAAGACGCTCCATGGCGCGGCGCAGGTCGCCGTCGGTGAAGATGCCGGTAATGTGCGCCGCCGAATCGAGGACCACCGTCATGCCCATACCGCCCTTCGTCATCGCCGCCAGGGCCACAGGGACCGGCACGTTCTCGTCCAGCGTCGGCACATCGACGCGCATTACGTCGCGGACATGGGTCAGCAGCTTGCGGCCCAGTGCGCCACCGGGGTGGGAGCGGGCGAAGTCTTCTGCGCCGAAGCCTCTGGCGTCGAGCAAGGCCACGGCGAGCGCGTCACCCAGCGCCAGCGCCGCCGTGGTGCTGGCGGTCGGGGCGAGATTCAGCGGACAGGCTTCCTGGTCGACGCGGGCGTCGAGATGAATGTCGGCTTCCTGTGCCAGCGACGAGGTTTCGTTGCCGGTGATGGCGATCAGCTTGCCGCCCAGGCGTTTCACCAGCGGCACGATGGTCAGCAGTTCATCGTTCTCGCCCGAATTGGAAATGGCGATCAGCACGTCGTCGCGGGTGATCATGCCCAGATCGCCATGCACGGCCTCGGCGGCATGGACGAAATAGGCCGGGGTGCCGGTGCTGGCGAGGGTCGCGGCCAGCTTGCGGGCGATATGGCCGGACTTGCCGATGCCGCTGACGACAACGCGGCCGCGGCTGCCGAGGACGAGTGCGACCGCGGCGCGAAATTCGCTTCCCAGGCGACGCGCCAGCGCGGCCACCGCCGCGGCTTCAATTTCGAGCACCTGGCGACCCATGACCACAGCGCGGTCATCGTCATGGACGAGAGCCATGGACGAAAACTCGGGCGGTTTGATGACTTGGTTCATCGGGGGCTGGCGTTTATGATGGAGCCAAATTATAGCAACCGCGCCCGATATCTTCCTCCCCGCTGCGTTACCCCCATGACCGACACCTTGTCCTTCATTTTGCTTCTGCTCGCTGTTGCCGTCGTGGTGGTGGTCATCTTCCGCATGCTCGGCCTGCCGCCGATCATGGGCTACTTGCTGGTCGGCGCGGTGCTCGGGCCGCATGCGGCCGGCTGGGTGCCCGATACCGAGCAGACGCGGCATCTGGCCGAGTTCGGCGTTGTGTTCCTGATGTTCAGCATCGGCCTCGAGTTTTCGCTGTCGCGGCTGTACAGCATGAAGCGCATCGTTTTCGGCCTGGGCCTGGCGCAGGTGGTGGTGAGCACGCTGGTCGCGATGCTGCTCGCCCGTTTTGCCGGCTTTTCATGGCTGGCAGGAATCGCGCTGGGCGGCGCCTTGGCGATGTCATCGACGGCGATGCTGTCCAAACTGCTGACCGAGCGCGGCGAACTCGACGCGCCGCACGGCCGGGAAGTGATCGGCGTGCTGCTGTTCCAGGACATCGCCGTGGTGCCGCTGCTGGTCATGATTCCGGCGATTTCGCAACCTGTCGAAGTAATGGCCGAAGCCCTGCTGGTGGCCGGCTTGAAGGCCGCCGTGCTGCTGACGCTGGTACTGTTCGTCGGGCAGCGCGCCCTCTCGGCGTGGTTTTACCTGGTGGCGCGCAGAAAATCCGCCGAGCTGTTCATGCTCAATGTGCTGCTGATCACCCTCGGCCTGGCCTGGCTGACCGAGCTTGCCGGCCTGTCACTGGCGCTGGGGGCCTTTACCGCCGGCATGCTGATCGGCGAGACCGAATACCGCTATCAGGTGGAAGAGGACATCAAGCCCTTTCGCGACGTGCTGCTCGGGCTGTTCTTCGTCGTCATCGGCTTGCGCCTCAATGTGCCGCAGATCATCGGCCAGTGGCCCCTGGTGGCCGCTATCCTGATCGCGCTGGTGAACCTCAAACTGTTGATCGTCGGTGCCTTTTCCCGGGTTCTCGGCAGTTCGCCGGGAACTGCGCTGCGCAGCGGGCTGTGGCTGTGTGCCGGCGGGGAGTTCGGTTTCGTGATTCTCGCCCGCAGCCGCGACGTACAACTGCTCGCGATCGACACGTTGCAGCCGGTGCTGGCGGCCATGGTGCTGTCGCTGCTGCTGGCGCCA